>QYQA01000062.1 GCA_007280285.1 Methylococcus sp.
ACGCCGCGAAACAAAACGCCGCACTCGCCGCTTTCATCCTCGAATGCGAGCAAAGCGGCACCGCGGAAGCCGATATGGCCACTATGGAAAAACGGGGCATGGAGACCGGCCTGACCGTCACCCACCCCTTAACGCAACAGCCGATTCCGGTCTGGGTCGGAAACTATGTCCTGATGAGTTACGGTGAGGGGGCCGTAATGGCCGTGCCAGCGCATGATGAGCGAGACTTTCATTTTGCCCATCAATACGGGCTTCCGATCCGACAGGTCATCGCCCATCCCGAAGACCCTGAGGGCTTCGACCCTAAGGCCTGGCGAGACATCTATGGTGACAAGTCGAGCGGACGCTGTATCCATTCAGGACCCTACGACGGGTTACGTCACGGCGAGGCGGTAGAGGCTATCGCCCGTGACCTTAAAGCCCTCGGGCTTGGCGAAAAAAAAACCCATTTTCGTTTAAGGGACTGGGGAGTCTCCCGCCAGCGCTATTGGGGATGCCCGGTTCCCGTGATCTACTGCGAGGCCTGTGGCACAGTCCCGGTCCCGGACCAAGACCTCCCGGTTCGTCTCCCCCCCCATGTCGATATCACCGGGGTCGGATCACCTCTTGCCAACCTCGACAGTTTTGTGAACACCCCCTGCCCCGATTGTGGTCAGCCCGCCCGCCGCGAGACCGATACATTTGACACCTTCATGGAGTCATCCTGGTACTTTGCCCGCTACACATCGGCCGACAACAGCGAGGCCATGCTGGATGAACGCGCCAATTACTGGCTTCCGGTTGATCAATATATCGGGGGCATCGAACATGCCATCCTCCACCTTCTCTATGCCCGGTTCTATCACAAGCTGCTCAGGGATCTGGGATTAGTGAACGTCGATGAACCCTTTAAAAACCTCTTGACGCAGGGGATGGTGGTGGCTCCGACCTTTTACCGGGATGATACCGGCAAGAAAAATTACCTCGGGCCTACCGAGGTCGATGTAAGTCTTGATGACAAAGGCCGGATCACCGGCGCCGTAGCCAAGAACGATGGCCTTCCAGTCAAGGTCGGTGGAACTGAAAAGATGTCCAAGTCTAAGAACAACGGCGTTGATCCGGAGCATCTGGTGTTGCGTTACGGCGCCGATACCGTTCGCCTGTTTACCATGTTTGCCGCTCCCCCGGAGCAATCGCTTGAGTGGTCTGATGCCGGCGTCGAAGGCGGGTTCCGCTTCCTCAAGCGGCTCTGGAAACAGGTAGCGGCCCACGTTCGTGAAGGGCACCCACCAGAATTATCCCATCCAACGCTCAATGAGGCCCAAAAGAGCATGCGACGTCAGGTCCACGAAACGCTTCGGAAAGTGACTGATGACATGGGCCGTAGGTTTACTTTCAATACCGCGATTGCCGCCAATATGGAACTTTTAAACGCCCTAGGTCGCTTTGAGGATCCGAGCCCTGAAGGCCGTTGGGTCCGTCAAGAGGCCCTCGAGCGGGTGACCTTGATGCTGGCGCCCATCGTCCCACACATCACCCAAACCCTGTGGAGCGCTCTCGGGCATTCGGGAATCGTCGCAACAGCCCCATGGCCAAAGGTCGATCCAGCGGCGCTCACGCAAGCGGCTGTGGAATGGATCATCCAGGTCAACGGAAAATTAAGAGCCAAACTCAGCCTCCCCGTCGGGAGCCCGAATGAGGTGGTTGAACGTGCGGCCCTTGCCGATGAGAACATCCGGCGATTCATGGCAGAAAAGCCCGCCCGAAAGGTGATTGTCGTCCCCAACAAACTGGTCAATATCGTCGTCTGATGATGTGTGACCTAAAACGCTTCGGCAGCTTGATCCTGTTGGGTTTCCTTCTGCTGACCATGGGCTGTGGCTTCCATCTGCGCGGGGAAATCCCAGAATCCGCCAAGAAAGAAAGTCTAGCGATGACCGGTGTCAGCAAAAAAAACCCGCTGTATGTTAATTTTGTCCAGAAGTTGACCGTTGCAGGAGGGGTTCTTGCCGCCAAACCGAGTGAAGCCTTCGCGATTATCAATGTGACCAAGGCACGGCAGCTCAGACGACCGATCACTCTGAGCTCCGTGGGCCGTGCCAACATGTTCGATCTTAGCTTTTTGGTGACTTTCGAAGTTCAAACGCCGAAAGGCAAGATCTTAATGCCAGAGCGCGAACTCATCATCCGACGGGAATATTTCAATACTCAAAGCACGCCCTTAGGACAAGGGCTGGAAGAAGCCCAGATTCGAATCGAAATGGAAAATGAGGCGGCTCAACAATTGCTTCGTCAGGTCCTGGTCGGCCTTAAAGATTTACCTCCGGCGGCTCCTTGAAACTGAAGCTGGAACAATTGCAGCCTCACCTCGAAGGTCCTCTTAGGAAGGCCTATTTATTAAGTGGCGATGAACCCCAACAGATGCTGGAGGCTGCTGATGCGATTCGCGCGGCAGCTCGACTCCAAGGGTTTCTTGAACGAGAAATCTATAGCGTTGAATATCACTTTGCTTGGGCGGACTTCAGAGCAAGCTGCAATGCCTTATCCCTATTTGGTGAGCCCAGGCTCTTAGACCTTCGACTCACCGCCAAACCTGACAAGGAAGGCCAAGAGTCGATCCTTCACTTCGTGGAACGCCCCCCTGAGGACAGCATCCTCCTCATCAGTCATCCCAAACTGGCCGCCAAGGATCAGAAAACGCGTTGGATTCAAGCGATCGAACAGCTGGGGGTAATGATTCAAGTTTGGCCGCTTGATGAACAGGCGTTAATCCGTTGGCTGGAGCGGCGCCTGAAAGAACGTGGGCTGATGGCGGACCAATCTGGCCTCAGAGTGCTTCAAGCTCGGGTAGAAGGGAATCTCTTGGCGGCAGCTCAGGAAGTTGAAAAGCTCTACGTTCTCTTTGGCAGCGGCCAACTCAGCGATGAAAAAATACGTCACTCCGTGGCGGATAGTGCGCGTTACGATGTGTTTGATCTCACCGAAGAGATCCTGAAAGGGCGATTCCCAAAGATGCAACGCATTCTTCTAGGCCTCCGGGCCGAAGGCATGGCTGCGCCCGTGGTCTTATGGGCGCTCACCCGTGAGCTTCGCTTCCTGAACACCTTTATCACGGCGATGAAGCATGGCGCGAATTTCGATACACTAGCAGACCAACATCGGCTGTGGGATCGTCGCAAGACCCTCGTCGCTGGAGCCATCAAGCGGCTTACGCCCACCATCATCCAGTCGGCCCTCATCCAGGCCGGCGAGGTTGACCGAAAAACCAAGGGGCTTGAGCCCGGCGATCCCTGGGAGGTCTTACTGTCACTTTGCTTTTCCCTATCAAACGCCGCCTCGTTGCCCCGACAAAACCCGACGACTCCAGCTGTAGCCAGAGAATACCCACGATGAACGATACTCTCAAAGATCGGATTGAGACCATCGGCCGACAGGCCAGAGCCGCCTCAAGATCGATCAGTCGGGCCGAAACGGCCCAAAAAAATGAGGCCCTTCTGGCCATTGCCCATGCCCTTGAAGCGGGAATGGATGAACTCATCCTCGAGAACCTAAAAGACCTTGAGGCAGGGAGAGCGGAAGGCCTTGATCAGGCGATGCTGGAACGCTTAGAGCTCCATCCCAAAAGGATCCAACAGATGGCTGAGGGCGTGCGACAAGTCGCCGCGCTTAAGGATCCAGTCGGTGAAATATCCGATCTCAACTATCGTCCCTCCGGCATCCAAGTCGGGCGCATGCGGGTCCCTCTTGGGGTCATCGGCATCATTTATGAATCACGGCCTAATGTGACCGCGGATGCTGCTGCACTGTGCCTTAAATCAGGGAATGCCTGTATCTTGCGAGGGGGGTCTGAGTCGATTCATTCAAACCGGGCGATAGCCAAAGCCATTCGCCGAGGCCTTGAGACCGCCGGTCTTCCCCCCGACATTGTCCAGGTGATCGATACGACCGATCGCGCGGCCGTTGGAGAATTATTGCAGCTCGATCCCTTCATCGACGTGATCATTCCCCGCGGCGGCAAAGGTCTTATTCAGCGGATCATCGCCGAATCAAGGATCCCCGTGATCAAGCATCTTGATGGCATTTGCCACGTCTACGTTGACGATCATTGCGACCTTGAGAAGGCAAAACGGATCAGCCTCAATGCCAAAACCCATCGCTATGGCGTCTGTAATGCGATGGAGACACTCCTCGTCGCGCGCCGGATTGCGCCGATCTTCCTGCCGGATCTTGCCTCGGCCCTGAAGGAGAAGGGCGTTGAACTCAGAGGCTGTGAAAGGACTCTCGAGATCCTCCCAGAAGCGATCCCTGCGACCGAGGTAGACTGGGAGACCGAATACCTTGCGCCCATTCTGGCCATTCGGGTCGTTGATGATCTCGAGGCCGCAATGGCTCACATCGCCCAACACGGATCCGCCCATACCGATGCGATTGTGACGGAAGACTACGGACGTGCACGCCGCTTCCTTCGCGAAGTTGATTCAAGTTCGGTCATGGTGAATGCCTCAACTCGATTTGCAGATGGCTTTGAATATGGCCTAGGCGCCGAAATCGGTATCTCGACCGACAAGCTGCATGCGCGGGGACCGGTGGGACTTGAAGGCCTCACCACCCTCAAGTTTGTCGTACTCGGCGATGGGCAGATCAGGGAATGATGATGATGATCATCCTCAACATGATCTTCTAGCCGGGCGCCATGATCGGCATTTTCGGGGGCACCTTTGATCCTGTCCACTATGGGCACCTGCGATCTGCCTTGGAGGTCAGTGAAACCGTGGGGCTGTCGGAAGTGAGGTTCATCCCCTGCCATCGGCCACCTCACCGCGGGACGCCACGAGCGACCGCGAGGCAACGCCTCGAGATGCTTAAGACCGCGCTCAAGAATGCACCCGCCTCCTTTCAGATCGATACCCGAGAAATGGAGCGACCAGGCCCCTCCTTCATGGTCGATACCTTAAGATCGCTTCGCGACGATCTCGGTCAAAGACCCATGGCCCTCATCGTTGGATCTGATGCCTTTAGGGGGTTTGAGACCTGGCACCAATGGCGTGACCTCTTTGATTTGGCGCACATTCTCATCATGCAGCGGCCTGGAGAATCAAGTGACTGGCCTCAAGCATTAGCGGCTGTCTTCAAAGAGAGAGAGGCGCCGGGGATCCCTTCCCTTTCCGAGCACCCTTCGGGTCTGATAACCACCATCAACGTCACCCCCCTGGCTATTTCCGCCAGTCAGATTCGAGACCGCTTGGCAGCCGACAGAAGCGCCCGATTCCTTACCCCAGATTCGGTCATTAAACACATTGAAAATTGGCGCCTTTACGGCGCGAAGGAAAGCCAAAAGACCTCAGCAGATTAGAAGGCTTGGCCGAAAGAAAATTGGAACAGCTGGGTGCGATCCCCCTGAACGGTGTTGAGTGGGTGGGCGATGCTGACTCCAAGCGCGCCAAAGGGTGAAATCCAGCGTGCCAAAAGCCCCGGCGAGTAGCGCAGGAAGTCTCCTTTCTGCTGCGCAAAACAAGGCGTAGCCCCACCGTCGGTGAGGCCCTTGGGTGAAGCCACTTGGAACGTACCGCAGTAGATGTTACCGACATCCATAAAAGCACCGATCCGCATGCTTTTGCTGTCAGATACGAAGGGGATAGGGGCTAACAGTTCAATAGTACTCACGATCTTGCTGGAACCCCCTAGCGAAAGATTGCCGCCTAAACCTTGCGTATTAGGCAAGGTCCTTGGCCCAAGAGAGCTTGGGTAGAAACCACGCATCACCTGAGGCCCCCCTGCGAAGTAATTTTCCCAGAAAGGGAGGCCCGGGGTTCCATCAAAGCCATCGCCATAGGCCACTTCTCCCATCAGCATGAGGGTCAGGTCCTTGGCGATAGGGAAGAAATGCTGGCTCTTCACGCTGGCCTTATAGAACGCCACAGAGCCCGACCCGAACACCGGCGGGGTGGCTAAAATCTGCATGCGTTCAGCGCCCCCATCGGTTGGAAAAGTCGCCCGATTCAAGGTGTCATGAACATAACCGACCGAAACGGGGATGTAATTGAAGCCATAATGGGTGGCCTCTGAGTTATGGGTATAGTCTTGGAGGAAGGTCTGAATTTCCCGGGATGAGTTGGTGCTGGTTTTGAGGTTGGTGTAGTTGTAGTCGAGATTAAAACGAATACTGTCAAACTCACCTAAAGGAATCCCGATGTTCCCGCCAATATCGCCGGTATCGGTCGAGTAGTTGGCCAGATTGATGACGTAGGCGTTCGTCTTGCGATAGGTCAGGTCAATCCCGCTACTGACGCCATCTAAGCTGGTGTAGGGATTGAAGTAGCTGGTCTGATAAATCGTATTGATACGGCTATTATTGAAGTTGAAGGCGACCCGCTTGCCTGTGCCGAAGACGTTGTCTTGGGTCACGTTGGCATTGAAGATAATCCCTTGCAGCTGCGAATAGCCGACACCGGCCATGATATTGCCTGAAGACTTCTCAACGATGTTGTAATTGACGTCAATCTGATCAGAGGTACCAGGCACCGCGGGGGTTTCGACATTCACCTCTTGGAAGTAACCAAGACGCTCCAAGCGGGTCTTCGATCGCTCGATCTTGGTGCTGGATGCCCACGCGGCCTCCATCTGGCGCATTTCACGCCGGAGGACTTCATCGCGGGTCTTGGTATTACCTTTGAAGTTCACCCGCCGCACATAGACCTGCTTACCGGGATCAACGAAAAAGGTCATGCTCACCGTCTTGCGGCTTTCGTCGATATCAGGAACCATGTTGACGTTGGCGAAAATGTAGCCTTCATCGCCCAAACGGTCACTGATGGTCTTCTGAGTTTCGGTCGCGAGCTTTCTTGAAAAGTTGTCCCCAGGGCCGATCTGAACCAATGGGGTAATTTCTTCGGGGCGAATAATGAGCTTTCCGGTGACCTTCACATCGCTGACCTTATAGACCTCCCCCTCTTTCAGATTAACGGTGAGATAGATCTCCTTGCGATCCGGCGTCATCGCGACCTGAGTCGATTCAATTTGGGAATTAATATATCCACGATCGAGGTAGTAGGAGCGCAGCCGCTCAAGATCGGCTGACAGCTTCTGCTTCGAGTACTGGTCGTTCTTCGTGTAGAACGACAACAAGTTACCCGTACTCAGCTCAAACTCGTTCAGCAGCTGCTCATCCTCAAAGGAATGGTTGCCGACCACATTGATCTGCTTGATGGTTGCGACCTTGCCTTCCGAGATGGACAACTCAATCGACACCCGGTTGCGCGGCTGCTCAGTGACCGTGGATTCGATTTTAACGCCGTATTTGCCACGCCCGAAATACTGGCGACGGAGCTCTTGCTCAACCTTGTCAAGAATGGCTCGGTCAAAGACCTTACCCTCGACTAGACCGATTCCCTTGAGCGCTTTCTTAAGGTCATCACTGCTGATGTCCTTATTGCCCTCAATGTGCACACTCGAAATTGATGGACGTTCCTCGACGATCACCACTAAAGTGTTGCCTTCCTGCTCCAGCTTGACGTCCTTGAAAAATCCCGTTTTAAAAAGTGCCTTGATGCTTTCTGATGACTGGCGCTGATCAAATTCATCGCCCACTTTCACCGGAAGGTAATTGAAGACCGTCCCTGGAGAGACCCGCTGCAGGCCCTCAATACGAATATCTTCGATGGTGAACGTGTCTGATGCCCACACTGGACCCGCCCCGACGGCCGTGAAAATCAAAAGGAGGAGGGCGAAAAAACGGGGCAGCATCGAAATGATCTCTGGTGACTTGAAATCCGCACCTTGTCGGGCCAGGCGTATCGGAGGGACAGGTTGAGGGTGACGCTTCATCGGATCCATGGTCAATAAACCCAAGGCCTGATGCCTTCGGGGATGAGCCTCCCAACGTCGATGGAACGGCGCTCCCTCGGGGCACCCAGCCTAAGCAGAAAGAGCACAATCGCCGATCATGGAGGTGATTTTCATGACGGTGATATTATACGAATAATCGGCGCGTATAACCACCTAAGAGACGCTCTGACACCGTCTAGAACCGCTCCGCCAACAGCCAGCAGTCGCCCACGGATTCTTGCCATTTACCAAGCACAGGGCCTTCGTAAATGGCCCTTGGGAGATCGCCGGGGCTTAGCCTATCTTGAGATCACGTTCGACCTGATCGATGCTGATATGCCGGATATTCTTCCCCATCGCCGAGTAGATCACGTACTCGCAGATATTACAGGCCCGATCACCAATACGCTCCAAGGCCCTTGCCGACCACATGATATTGAGTGAAACCGGAATAGAGCGAGGATCCTCCATCATATAAGTGATCTGCTGGCGCATGATGCTCTCATACTCTCGATCAACCTGTTCGTCCTCATGAACGACCCGAAGAGACTCATCAACATCCATGCGCGCGAAGGCGTCCAGGGCCTCACGCAGCATCACGCGGGAATGCTGGGCCAACTGCTGGAGATCGGTCAGTTGGTTTTTTTTTGGGTAGTGATCGGCAAGATCGATGGCAATGCGCGCAATCCGCTTCGCTTCATCACCGATCCGCTCCAAGTCGGTGATCGTTTTGATGACCGCTACGACCAACCGAAGGTCACGGGCGGCGGGCTGCCTGAGGGCTAGGATCTTGGTGCATTCTTCATCAATGGCCACTTCAAGGGAATTGACCTTGTAGTCATCCATGATGACTCTTTCAGCAAGTTCAACATCACTTTCATGAAGCGCGGTGAAAGCCGATTCAACCTGGGCTTCGACCAAGCCGCCGAGCCTCAGGACACGATGACGAATGGCCAGCAATTCATGGTCATATTGCTTAGAAATATGGTGGTGCCCAACATCACCCTCGCTCTCGAGAATGTTGCTCATGAAACGTTAACTCCATCATCCAGATCAAAAGACTTATTCTCGGGAATCCACTCACTCAAACCGTCCACTTAAGACCACCTCATCGAGCACGCACGGCATGGCCGGTGATTTCTTGACGATCGTGATAGAGCTGCTTAAAGGCGATCACCACCCGGCGATCCGCCTTGGCGAGCCTTTCCTCGATGATACTACGGCATTCAGTGACACAGTCGTAGCGTTTTTTCATCGGCAACTTGAGATTAAAGATCGCCTCCCGGCAAGCGCCTTCAGCCAGCCAGTCGGCGACTAAGGCCGCCACCCGATGTGGCTGTTCAACCATGTCACAGACCAACCAGTCCACCGGTTTTAAGGGGCGATAACGAAAGCCATCGGCTTTTGCATGCTGCACAATCCCAGAATCAAGAAGCCGAGGATCCATAGGGCCGTTATCCACGGCGATGGTTCGAATATGTCGCCGAACCAACTGATAGGTCCAGCCCCCCGGGGCAGCACCAAGATCCACCGCGGTCATACCCGGCGCCAACGCCTCATCCGGGTGCGCCAGAAAAAACTGAAAGGCCTCATCGAGCTTCAGGGTTGATCGACTCGGGGCCCCGGCGGGAAACTTAAGCCTTGGGATTCCCATCGGCCATGGGGATGCATTGCGCGGGTTTGAAAACCCTATCACGACCTCCGTCCCGCTCTCAAAGAAGACATGCAAACGGGGGAGATGGTCGTTCCCCAAAAGACCCTTGTTTTCGAGCGCGCGACGTAAAGGGACCTTAAATTTTCGAAGCAACACCGACAGCGTCTTGGCGTCGTTGGTATCCGCTGTCTCGAGGAACACATCCGAAAAGTGAAGACGGCTTTGATCAATCATGGCCATCATTGGCGATAGCCGATCATGGGGCGGCAGATCGTCGATCTCGCCGATCTGATGGATCAATTGACGGGCAAACATCAGATCGGTGAACCGGAGGTGATCCCGCAGCGCATCGCCACCACCAGACGCCACAAATCGGATATGACCGGCGTCCTTTATCGCCCGAACATAGCCATGAACCCCCAAAAGATCGGCTTGTTGAGTGATGTCAGAGGCACACTCCTTCTCAAATCCAGGCCGGCAGTAAAGCAAAATTCTATCCGATAGACCCTGACCGCTGATCACGCCGCCCCCTCACTCATATCCCGCTCACCACCCGGAAGCATCTCAACAGACACCCAATCACCCGCCGCAACACCGGATGACTCCCGCGGGAGCACAATGAGGCAGTGGGCCAGACTCATGGAACTGAGGCGATGACTTCCCTGTTCAGCGAGCGGTAAAACGAAAAGTTCGCCGCCGCGTCGCTTGAGAACGCCCCGAATGAATTCAAGCCGGCCAGGCGTCTTTTGAATCACGCTAAGAGCCCGAACAGGCCAACGGATGGGCGTTGCGGGCCTCAGCCCGATCAGGGCTTCCAACCCCGGCTTTACCAAAGCCATAAAGGTCACCATCATCGAAACAGGATTGCCCGGCAAGCCAAACAATGGCGTCTCACCTAAGCGTCCAAATAAGAAAGGCTTTCCAGGCTTGATGGCCACTCTCCAGAATTCAACGGTACCTCGCTCAGCCAGCAGCTCCACCATAAAATCGGCGGCTCCCACCGAGGCTCCACCACTGGTGATAATGACATCGGCCGCAGCCTGAGCCCGTTCGAGTGCGTCACCCAGTAAATTCCTGTCATCAGCGACGATACCAAAATCGAGGGCCTCTACCGGCAACTCAGCGAGGAGCCCGAAGAGCACAGCACGGTTGCTTTCATAAATCTTGGAAGGACCAAGGGAGCCCCCTGAAGCGACCAATTCATCGCCGGTTGAAAGGACCGCTACCCGCGGTCGACGTCGAACTGAAATCGTCTCGAGGCC
This sequence comes from Methylococcus sp., assembly GCA_007280285.1. Classification (GTDB taxonomy): domain Bacteria; phylum Pseudomonadota; class Gammaproteobacteria; order Methylococcales; family Methylococcaceae; genus UBA6136. Next base: position 10,720 of record QYQA01000062.1, read on the forward strand.
CGCCTGGGCAAGAAGACCCAACTCCTGGGGTCGAAGGATGCGGCCTGACGCCAGGAGCCGCTCGCCTGCCCGAAGCTCTTCACCCCGAAAACGGACGTTCTCGCCGGCCAGGAGCGGCGCCGAAAGGCCAAGGCGAAGGGTCTCCCCCTCCTGCACCACCCTTTCCTGGATCACCACCGCATCAGCGCCATCAGGAAGAGGGGCCCCGGTGAAGATCCGAATGGCCTGTCCCGGCTCAAGCGTCCGGTCTGAAGTCGCGCCTGCCATGATGCGATCAACGACCTGAAGGGTGGCACCTGGAACACCGTCGACCGAGCGGACTGCATAACCATCCATGGCGGCATTTGAAAAAGGAGGGAAGTCGACCCCGGTCGGAATGTCATCGGCCGTTACCCGCCCGAGCGCACAGCCTGATAAGACCGACTCGACCCCCCTCACGGGTGACAAGGCGGCCACCAACCGGTCCCTGGCTTCGGCCAACGACAAAACACTGGGGAGACTATCGCAAACGGAGGGCACGTTGCGCCTCTGGGAGAAATCTCTTCATGATGAAATCAGCGATACCCTCGGGATCGTTGATATTGAGACAGGGAATCGAGAGATCCTTTGGGGGGGCAGCGGCCGTGATCAAAGCCAAGATGGAGGTATCCTCCGGGTACTGAAAAGGCGTTGCCAACGCCGCCCGGTGAAGTTCAAATTTTGGATACCGCTCGGTCTTAAAGCCTTCGACCAGAACCAGATCAAGTCCTTCCTGATCAAGATAACGAAGCTCTTGATCAAGGCGAGGCTCTAAAGGGTAGGGATGATCGGTCACCATGGCCCGCCGTTTTGATGACGTGATCAAGACCCTAGAGGCGCCCGCTTTTCTCAGTTCAAAGCTGTCCTTCCCCGGCTGATCAAGATCAAATTCGTGATGCGCATGCTTGATCAGACCCAGATTGAGCCCCCGCGACCTTAGGATCGGAATCAGGCGACAGAGCAACGTGGTCTTTCCCGTCCCACTGACCGCCGCAAAACCTAGAATCGGCACCTTGCCATGAGGCAGCGCAGGGAACGGGAATGGATCGATCAAGGCCACCTCAGGTCTCGCCGTAATAATCGCGGTACCAGGCCACAAACCGGGCTATCCCCGCCTCAATAGGCGTTTTGGGCGCATAACCGACATCCCTCTTAAGATCTTCAACATCGGCAAACGTCGCCGGCACATCCCCCTCTTGGAGGGGGAGAAAGATTTTTTCAGCGGTCTTTCCAAGAGCGGCCTCCAACACCTCAATGAACCGCATCAATTCAACGGGCTCCTGATGACCTATATTATAAATTCGGTAGGGCGCACTGCTTGACCCGGGATCTGGATGATCTCCCTGCCAGGATGGATTCGGCTGAGCCACTCGATCGAGCGTCCTCATCACCCCTTCAACAATATCATCAATATAGGTAAAGTCTCTTTTGTGCTTGCCAAAATTGTAGACCTCGATAGGTTCACCCCGAAGAATGCTTTTGGTGAACTTGAATAGCGCCATATCCGGGCGACCCCAAGGGCCATAGACGGTAAAAAACCGAAGGCCTGTCGTGGGCATCTGGAAAAGGTGGCTATAGGTATGCGCCATCAGTTCATTCGCCTTCTTGGTCGCGGCATAAAGGCTGACCGGATGGTCCACATTGTGGTGCACAGAGAAGGGCATCATCGTGTTGGCGCCATAAACGGAGCTCGAAGAAGCATAGACCAGATGCTCCACTTCATGATGCCGTGATGCCTCAAGAATGTTGCAAAACCCCACCAGGTTTGCATCGATATAGGCATGGGGGTTGGTCAGTGAGTAGCGGACCCCAGCCTGGGCGGCGAGATTAACCACCCGATGCGGTCGATGAGTCCTGAAAGCTTCAAACAAGGACTCTCGGTCCTCCAGCGACTGGCGGAGCTCGGTAAAGCCGGGCCTCAGGGTCAGGCGCTTAAGGCGATCTTCCTTCAGCTGAACATCGTAATAGTCATTGAGATTATCGAGCCCAATAACCTCATCGCCCCGATCCAGAAGGGCATGTGCGAGAGATGAACCTATAAAGCCGGCGGTGCCGGTCACCAGAATTTTCATTGTGGATATCGTTGGAAGTGGGTCTCAGTCCTGCCAGTACTTTCATGGGAAAGGTGGCCTTTAGAAAGGTCCCTCGGCGGCGACCCTCACTAATTTAACACCCGAATGGGTCGACGGGTCATCTTGACCCAAAAAACCCGATTCACCCCGAGGCGGTGTTAGTCAGGATTCCATGGTTGAGATACCATGGCGACTTTATCGGAGTGGGGTCATCGGCCGCGAACCATTGAAGAAGACCGACGCCCCTCATTCCGCTTCCTTTTGCCCAACACGCTCACTTAAAGGCCATGACTCATCTTCTCCTAGCCAGCGCTTTTCTGGTTTTTTGTCTCGTCACCGCGCCATCAATGGGCGCTGAACCGCAAACCCGATGGATTGCTGCTGGCGAACCTATTGAGCTGATGTCAGGACTTTCAGCTCGGGACAAAAGCCTCGCCAGCTTAACCCCGGGGACACCCTTCAAGGTCCTCAAGGTGAATCAGCGAATCGGTTACGCCCGGATTGTGCTCGATTCCGGCGAGATCGGCTGGATTCCATCCAAGGCCATCAGCGCGGCCCCCCTGCCGCCGGGACTTCCCCTCATCGCCGACCCACAACCGCCTAAATCACCAGAGCAACTCCACGAGGAAGTCAGTCGCCTTCAAACCGAATTAATCGCGGTGCGTCAGGCCGCTTCCGACATCCTTCGGATTCAAACCGAGCGGGACCAACTGCAATCGAGCGTCATTGCCCTTAAACGCGAACTCGAGTCGACCACCCGGGAAAAAAATGCGCTCAATGAGGACCAAAAGCAGTCGTGGTTCATGATCGGCAGTGGCGTCTTAGTGACCGGCATCATTCTCGGGGTCCTGCTGCCACGCCTCAGAGTCAGGCGCCGCAACCATTGGGGCTCCTACTGATCCCTGTGCACGCCGATTTTCCCCTTATTTCTGTGAAGAGAACTCATCATGTCTGACACCAAGCATTCCTCCCGCACGTTTTCCTCCCTGGTGGTGGATGGCATGGAGCGGGCTCCCAGTCGGGCCATGCTCCATGCGGTCGGCTTCAAGGATCAGGATTTCACGAAGCCGCAAATCGGCATTGCCTCGACCTGGAGCATGGTCACACCCTGCAACATGCATATCAATACACTGGCCGATGACGCGGCTCGTGGCGCCGATGAAGAGGGCGGCAAGGCCGTTATCTTCAATACGATTACGATTTCAGACGGGATCTCGATGGGCACCGAGGGCATGAAATACTCGCTGGTCTCTCGCGAGGTCATCGCCGATTCGATTGAGACGGTGGTGGGCTGTCAAGGCTTTGACGGACTCGTCGCCATTGGTGGCTGCGACAAGAATATGCCAGGCTGCATGATCGGCATCGCACGACTCAATCGGCCGGCCATTTTCGTCTATGGTGGCACCATCCTCAGCGGTTGCCATGGCAACAAAAAGCTGGATATTGTCTCGGTATTTGAGGCGGTCGGCGCCCACGCCAACCACCAGATCGATGATGAGGAACTGAAAGCGATTGAATCCCTGGCCATTCCAGGCCCAGGCTCCTGTGGCGGTATGTATACCGCCAATACCATGGCTTCGGCGATCGAGGCCCTCGGCATGAGCCTCCCCGGAAGCTCCGCCCAAGCGGCCGTTTCCGCCGATAAGCAACGAGACTCTATCGCCGCGGGTGCGCAAGTGGTGAAACTGCTTGAACTCGGCATTCGGCCCCTCGATATCATGACACTCAGGGCCTTTGAGAACGCCATTACCGTGGTGATAGCCCTCGGCGGATCAACCAACGCGGTCCTCCATCTCCTCGCCATGGCCGATGCCGCCGGGGTGGAACTCTGCCTTGAGGACTTTTCTCGCATCGGTAAAAAAGTCCCCATGCTCGCAGACCTCAAACCTAGCGGCCACTATGCGATGGCCGAACTGGTCGAAATAGGCGGAATCCAGCCTTTGATGAAGACGCTGCTTGACGCCGGCCTCTTGCATGGTGATTGTCTGACCGTCACCGGCCGGACCCTCGCCGACAATCTGGCTGAGGCTCCTCGCTATCCCGAAGGCCAGGACATGATCCGGCCGATGAGCCAACCCATCAAAAAGGACAGCCATCTGGTCATCTTGAAGGGTAATCTTGCCGAGGATGGCGCTGTCGCCAAAATAACGGGCAAAGAAGGCCTCCGCTTTACCGGAAAAGCGCGCGTTTTTGACTGTGAAGAACTGGCGCTAAAAGCGATCCTGGACGGCACTGTGATCAAAGGCGATGTTATTGTGATCCGCTATGAGGGCCCTAAGGGAGGGCCTGGAATGCGGGAAATGCTGTCACCCACCTCGGCGGTCATGGGGAAGGGGCTCGCGAAGGATGTGGCCCTCATTACCGATGGCCGATTTTCCGGCGGTACCCATGGTTTTGTCGTCGGCCACATCACTCCAGAGGCTTACGTCGGTGGGACCTTGGCCCTCGTACTCGATGGTGACGACATCACCATCGATGCCGAGAACGCTTCCTTGACCCTTCATCTGAGCGATGCCGATATTTTAGAGCGCCGCCGCCATTGGAAGCGCCCTTCCCCGCGCTATACCCGCGGGGTCCTGGCCAAATATGCCCGTCTCGTCTCCTCCGCATCGGAAGGCGCGGTCACCGACAAAGGACTTGAAGACTTGATCTAGAGAGCCCCCCCAAAATGAGGACAAAGGGATCCGCATGAAGCCATCAAAACTCCCCGACCTTGAGACACGAATCAGCCAACTGATCGGAGAACCCTCCATCAGTTCGCCTGACCCGCGTCATGATCAAAGCAACCTTGGCGTCATCCATCGGCTCGCCGAGTGGGCTGAAACGCTGGGATTCACCGTCAGCATCGATCCCGTCGGACCCCATAAGGCCAATTTGATCGCTCGGCTTGGGGCATCGCGCTGCGAGGATATCGAGGGAGGACTGATCCTTTCAGGACATACCGATACGGTCCCCTGCGATCCCTCGCTATGGTCATCGGATCCCTTCTCGGCCGCGTGGCGAGACGATCGTATCTATGGTCTTGGTAGCTGCGACATGAAAGCGTTCTTCGCCTTGGCGCTTGAAGCTGCATCGCGTTTCCGAAAGGAAGACCTTCAAAGACCCCTGGTTCTTCTTGGAACAGCCGACGAGGAAAGCTCCATGTCGGGTGCACGCCAGCTGTTGGATCAGCAGCAGCGTCTTGGGCGAAGAGCTATTATCGGCGAACCGACGGGGCTTCGCCCGATCCGAATGCACAAGGGCGTCCTGATGGAATCCATTACGGTTCGCGGCCAATCAGGACACTCCAGCAATCCCGCTCTGGGCGCCAATGCCATGATCGGGATGCAACAGGTTCTCTATGACTTGCTCGCTTTTCAGGAGGAGTTGAAGGCGCGCTACCGCAATCCGGCCTTTACCGTCGACTACCCCACGCTCAACCTTGGCGCCATCCACGGCGGTGACAGCCCCAATAGAATTTGCGGCCATTGTGAGACGCTGATTGATATCCGCCCCCTTCCCGGCATGGATCTCAGCGCATTGCAGGACGCGCTTGAGGGCCGACTTCGCGATACCCTCAGGGGCTTTCCTGATCTCAGCCTTGAAGTAAGACCTCTCTTTGAAGGCGTGCCGCCTTTTGAAACCCCGGCGGACGCCCCTGTGACAAAGGCCTGTGAGGAGATCAGTGGGCTTAGCGCGGGAGCGGTGGCGTTCGGCACTGAGGCCCCCTTCTTAAGCCAGATGGGGATCGAAACCATCATCATGGGTCCAGGCCATATTGATCAGGCGCATCAGCCCGATGAATATATGGCCCTCGCACAGATCCAGCCGGCCATCGAGTCCTTTTCAAGCCTGATTGAACGCTTCTGTCTGACCGCCTGATTTAGGCGGCGTTGTTCTTGGCATAATCGGAAATCTTTTGCGCCAGTTTGGCCAGCAGGGCATCAAAACCCTCGCGATCCATCACGCTGGTGTACTGCGCCTTTTTGATCGCTAAATCGCTGATCCCATCCACCACAATATTGATAATGCGCCAGGATCCATTGAGCTGACCCACGACATATTCAAACCGAATGGGTTTTTCCTTGGGAGCCACCAGGTTATAGCGAAGCAGCAAGCGGCCATTCTTCGCCTCCTGACTAGAATCAAACTCGAAATTCTCATCAGCAAAGGTCTTGAACTGAGCCGCGTAGGTCGCCACGCTCAAATCAGTCAACTTGTCCTTGAAAGCCTGCTTCTGGGCATCATCCAACTTCTTCCAGTGTGATCCAAGAGCAATCAGCGACACGGCCTCAAACTCAAAGGTTTCCCTGACGATGGGATCCAACTTTTGGTATCGCCCGGTGTAGCCCAGTTGCGCGCCACCCCGCATGATCTCCAGCAGTGCATGATTAAGACGATCCACTGGGACCCTCGCATCTTTGACGTTGTCCGCCTGAACACAGAGGGGCAGCAAAAGGAGAAGCCAAAGGGAAAAAAACGTGCGCAGCATCATGCACAGAACCTCAATAAGATGAATTGGCCCCCTTATCCTAGCACAGGGAGGCCCTTCTATTCTGCTGAAAAACCCGGCGATTCGTTGCCATCAACGCCTTATTGTTATGTAATAACTTATCTTATATTATTACATCTTTAGACCCGCCTCTCTGAGTCCCCGATGCAGCGCCTGATCATCCTTCTTCTGCTCTTGGCGCCCCCCCTGATCCAACCGGCCACCGCGAATGAAGGACGTCCAAAGGACCCTGACATCCCCCTCCTTGAGGACAACGCGTCTTCCCCTCCGTCGCCAGAAGCTCAAACCACCCGCCCCTTTGAAGACACCCCTCAGCTGCTGGAGGAAATCGTCGTCGATAGCGAGCCTCTTGAGCGAACAGTCGGCCATCTCGCGCGTCCCGTGGTGGTCCTCGAGGACCGTGAGCTACGAGAACAAATGGCGCCAACGATCGGGGCGACTCTCAGTCAACAGCCGGGGATCAACAATCAGTCCTTTGGCCCAGGGGTTGGCCAGCCAGTGATTCGGGGACTCACAGGCCCTAGAGTCCGCGTCATGGAAAATGGTATCGGCAGCAATGATCTCTCGAACATCAGCCCCGACCATGCCAACAGCCTTGAGCCCTCGCAAGCACGGAAGGTTGAAGTGCTTCGCGGCCCGGCCACCCTCCTCTATGGATCTGGGGCCATTGGCGGCGTGGTCAACGTGATTGACGATCGGGTCCCTGAAAAAAGGGCCCAACAACTCCTCGGCGGGGGCCTTAATGAGCTTTACAATTCGGCCCTCGACGAAACGTCCTCCTCATTGAAACTGGAAGGAGGTGAAGGGGATATCGCCTTCCATCTCGATGGCTTTTACAGGAACAGCGGCAACGAACAGATCGGCGGGGCGGCTATTGATGAACCCTTGGCGCGTCTTTCAAATCCTGCGCTCACTGAGGCGCCGGTCATCACCAACACTTATGGCTATGTTGCGAACACCTATGCCCACGCCGAAGGAGGGACCGGCGGCCTCTCCTTCGTGAGTGACCGTGGCTTTGCAGGAGCAGCCGTCAATTATCTTGAGAACAACTACGGGGTTCCACCCATCGGGATCCCAGGCGAACCTCCGGTGAGAATTAATCTCACCCAAACCAAGGTCGACCTTAGAGGCGGATTGATGGCACCGACGGAGCTCATTGAATCGATCAAACTGAAAATAGGCGCTACCGACTATTCGCACATTGAATACACGGGTAACCCCCTTCTTGGCAATACTTGGAGCAGTAAAAGCCTTGAGACCCGCGTTGAACTCAATCATCAGCCAATCGGCCCCTTGAAGGGTCAATGGGGACTCCAGACCGTCAATGGCTTCACCCAAGCCATTGGTGCCGAAGCCATTATCCCAAGGACCAGTATCCTCAATGTGGGGCTTTTTGGCGTCGAGACCTGGGTCACTGAACCCCTGACCTATGATTTCGGCTTCCGCATCGAACCCCAACAGGTGACGCCAGACAGCGCCAGCGGCTTCGCTGCCCGCCAGTTTTTGCCCATCAGTGGATCGCTGTCAGCACTATGGACACTGGAAGAAGCGCATCATCTCAGCATAGCGTTAACCGAGTCGCAGCGGGGAGCGCAGGCCCAGGAGCTTTATGTCCATGGGCCCCACGATGCCGTGCAGGCCTTTGAGATCGGTAATCCGAACCTCCACATGGAGTCGTCCTACAACCTTGAAGGGGGTTACACTTTTCAGCAGGAAGGGTACGCTTTCCAACTGAATCTTTTCAATAATTGGGTGAATGACTACATCTATTCCCAGTACACCGGCACCTTTGAGAATCAGCAAGGATCCGCCAGTGGTTTACCGATCCTAAAAGTTACACAAAATAACGCGCTCTTTAAGGGGTTTGAATCCAGCGCCCTCATTCCGCTCATGGGCAATCACCTCGGATTGATCGATCTCAACCTCTTTGGGGATTACACCCGGGGTGAATTGATCAACAGCGGCGACGGAAATGTTCCAAGGATGCCACCCCTTCGATTCGGGGCTCAGCTTGATTATGCCCTCGCTTCTTGGTCCAGCTACGTTCGGGTCACCCGGGGACAAGCGCAAAAAGACAACGCGCTCAACGAAACACCCACCGCCGGCTGGGTGCTGTTGAATGTCGGCGTGCAATATCAGACCAAAACCTTTAAGGAGAGCCCGCTCCTGGTGTATCTAAAGGGCAACAACCTATTAAATGAAAATATTCGAAATTCTACCTCCTACCTTAAAAATTATGCCCCCGAGCCTGGCCGAGGGGTGCAGCTGGGATTCGAGCTTAGCTTCTGACAGGAGGCCCGGCAACGATCCTTATCTAGGCCATCATTTTCTTGCGGGCCGCATGACCCGAAGCAAAAGAACCAAGTATCATCAGGCTTTGACCAATCCGAGATCAGCCTGATGAATATTTTGATTGTGGGCGGGGGTGGCCGCGAACACGCACTGGCCTGGAAAGCCAGCCAATCGCCTAACGCCGAAAAGGTCTATGTCGCTCCGGGAAACGCTGGAACCGCGCTTGAAGCAGGCCTTGAAAATATCCCGATCGCCGCAGATGATGTTCAAGGTCTCCTCAACTTTGCCAAAAAACAGCAGATCGATCTCACCATCATCGGACCCGAGGTCCCGCTGGTTCTCGGCATTGTCGATGCCTTCAACCAAGCAGGACTCGCCTGTTTTGGACCTAGCCGACTCGCCGCTCAGCTCGAGGGGTCGAAAGCCTTTTGCAAAGACTTCATGGCTCGGCACCACATTCCAACGGCCAAATACCAAAGTTTCACCGACATCGCCAAAGCGATCGCTTACATTCAACAGGAAGGCGCTCCCATTGTCGTCAAGGCCGATGGCCTCGCCTCTGGCAAAGGGGTCGTGGTAGCAACCAGTGAGGCTGAGGCCATTAAAGCGGTCGAAGACATGCTCGGCGGCAACGCCTTTGGAACAGCCGGACATCGGGTGGTCATCGAAGAGTTTCTGGCTGGCGAGGAGGCAAGCTTCATTGTCATGGCCGATGGGACCCATGCACTGGCCATGGCCAGTTCGCAAGACCACAAAGCCCGTGATGATGGCGATCTTGGACCCAATACCGGTGGCATGGGTGCCTATTCACCTGCCCCGGTGGTCACTCCTGACATTCATAGCAAAGCCATGGCAGAGGTCATCCTTCCAACCCTTCAGGGAATGACCCAGGATGGCCTCCCTTACACCGGATTCCTCTATGCAGGCCTCATGATCTCCCCCGAAGGCGAGATCAAGGTCCTAGAATTCAATTGCCGATTTGGTGATCCTGAGACGCAGCCGATCATGATGCGTCTTAAAAGTGATCTGCCAGCCCTTTGCATGATGGCGCTTTCAGGACGCCTCGATGAAGCTCGGGTCGAATGGGATGAGCGCCCTGCCCTTGGCGTTGTGATCGCTGCAGCCGGCTATCCAACCTGCGTTGAAATCGGCGATAGCGTCGAAGGACTTCCCGAATGGGAGGGCAACGATCTCAAAGTTTTTCATGCCGGCACCGACATCAAAGAGAGCCAAGTGATCACCACCGGCGGTCGGGTTCTGTGTGTGTGTGCTCTGGGGGAAACCATTCAGGAGGCGCAGAAGAAGGCCTACCAAGAGGCCGAAAGGATTCACTGGCGGGGGAGCTTTTATCGGAAAGACATCGGCTACCGGGCCATCAACCGGGAGATTGAGGCGAAGAAAAGAGGAGACTGACCGGGCACGGGGAACACCCCATGACACGGTCCAAAGACAAAAAAACCCGGCGGGTTGCCCCACCGGGTTTTTGAAGTTCTTTCAAATGAAAAAAACTTACTTCATTGCGCCCTTGCGGAAGCCACGATCCAGCTTAGCATTGACTTCTTCAGCAGCAGCAGCAGCGCGGCGAGCAGAAGCGTCAGCGCTGGTAGCAGCAGACAATGCTTCGTCAGCAGTGCTCTTAACAGAAGAAATCTCAGCCTTCAGGCCATCAACCTGAGTCTGGAGGGCAGCGAGGTCGCTCTTGCTGGCGCAGCCAACGGTCAGGCCAGCAAACAGGAGTACGATAGAGAGCTTGGTTGCATTCATTGTCAAATTCCTAACTTAGTAGTTGATGCGGACGTTTGGAGAGAGCCCCGCAGATGAACAATCGCCACTAATCGAGACTACTCAGGCTTTATTTTGACGTCAACTCGGCAAAATTTCCAGTGTTATTTTTACACAGTTGGTTGCGTTGTCACCAAATGAGAGACGTTTGAACCCTCTTTACCCCTCAAGCCCCCCCTTCATCGTGGCTGAGCATCATCCGCTGTCATGCAATTTCAGTAGAATGACAGCAGTGTTCTTCATGACTCAGGAACCTTTTCCATGCACATCGATACCATCAGCACAGCGCCCTTTACGGATCAAAAACCAGGAACCTCGGGTCTTAGAAAGAAGGTTCGCGTCATTGTGCAGCCGCACTACCTCGAGAATTTCGTCGAGTCTGTCTTTGACGCCTTGCCCTCCCTCACGGGATCTACGCTCGTACTCGGTGGCGATGGCCGCTACTTCAACCGACAGGCGGCACAAATTATCATCAAAATGGCGGCGGCCCATGGTGTTGCAAAAGTACTGATCGGGCAAGGCGCCTTGCTCTCAACCCCCGCCGCCTCCTGTCTGATCCGAAAATATAAGGCGGAGGGCGGCTTTATCCTGTCTGCAAGCCACAACCCCGGCGGCCCGGATGAGGATTTTGGTATCAAATTTAACGCGAGTAACGGAGGCCCCGCATCGGAGCAGATCACCAACGAGATCTATCAGAGAAGCTTATCGATCAGTGAATATCAAATCGCCGCCATAGAAGATGTTGATATTGACAGCCTCGGTACCCGCGCCGTAGGCCCCATGACCTTAGAGGTCATTGATCCTGTGACCGACTATGCTGAACTCATGGAGGAACTGTTTGATCTTGACTTGATTGCCCAAGCGCTCAAAGAAGACAGGCTGTCGATCGTGTTCGATGCCATGCATGCGATCACCGGTCCCTATGCCCATCGCCTCCTCAGTGGCCGTCTTGGCGCCCCCGTCAGCGCGGTCATGAATGCCATACCGCTTGAAGACTTTGGTGGCGGCCATCCGGACCCGAACCTGGTTCATGCTCATGCCCTCGCCGAGAGGATGTATCAACCCGGCGCACCGACACTCGGAGCCGCCTCCGATGGTGATGGCGATCGCAACATGATCATGGGTGATCATTTTTTTGTCACCCCCAGCGATAGCCTCGCGGTCCTCGCCGCCAACCTCCATCATTTGAAAGGATATCGCGCCGGACTCAAGGGCGTCGCCCGCTCCATGCCAACCAGCCAAGCCGTTGACCGAGTGGCCAAACGACTCGGCATTGATGCCTACGAAACACCCACCGGCTGGAAATTCTTCGGCAATCTCCTTGATGCTGGAAAAATCACCCTGTGCGGCGAAGAAAGCTTCGGCACCGGGTCAGACCACGTTCGTGAGAAGGATGGACTCTGGGCCGTTCTGGCTTGGCTCAACCTCATCGCGGTCCGCCAACAATCCGTTGCCGATATCGTCAGGGAACACTGGAAGATCTTCGGCAGAGACTATTATTCGCGGCACGATTATGAGGGGATGCCATCGGCCATTGGCGATAGCATCATGAGTCTCTTAAGGGGGCAGCTTAGCGACCTGGTGGGACAGCAATGGGGCGACAATAAGGTGGCCATAGCCGATGATTTCTCTTACCACGATCCGGTCGACGGCAGCATCAGCCCTCACCAAGGCGTCAGAATCATCTTCACCAATGGTTCCCGTATCGTTTTTCGGCTTTCAGGGACAGGAACCGAGGGCGCAACGCTTCGGATTTATCTTGAACGCTTTGAGCCCGACGCCAAGGAACATGGCCATGACCCTCAAAAGGCACTCGCCGATCTGATTGAGCTGGCTGAGCAATTAGGAGAAGTCAGGGCGCGGTCCAACATGAAAGTCCCGACGGTGATCACCTAAAAACTCTAGGGGGGGCCAGAGCCTTCCTCGCTGGACTTTTTCTGAAGCGATCGCGCAAGAGCTGCATAATCCGCCAAAGAGAGGGTCTCGGCCCTGGCCCTTGGATCAATACCCACCGACTCAAGCTCCGCCCCATTAAAAAGGCTGCCGAGCGCATTTTTGAGCGTCTTTCGGCGCTGTGAAAAAGCGGTAGCGACCACCTTACCCAGCGTGATCGGATCGGCGCTCACCGGCGGCACCGAATGGGGCACGAGACGAACGATCGCAGACACCACCTTGGGGGGCGGGTAGAAGCTTTCAGGAAACACTTCAAAGAGCTTTTCTGCCCTTGAAAAGTAACTCGCCATAATGCCAAGCCGGCCGTAATGAGAGCTCGAAGGCTCGGCGCAGAGCCGATCAACCACCTCGTTTTGCAGCATGAAATGCATATCCGCGATCGCCTCTGTCTGAGCAAACAGATGAAACATCAGGGGCGTTGAAATATTATAGGGAAGGTTACCGACCACCCGAATCTTGCCCGCGCCTAAGAGGCTTTTAAAATCAAACCTCAGGGCATCCGCCTCGTGAAGATGAAATCCCGGACGACTCGAAAATCGTCGCCTGAGGTCGGCCGTGAGATCACGATCGATTTCTATCGCATCATATCGCCCCGAGGTTTGAAGCAAGGCCTCCGTCAGAACACCCTCGCCAGGCCCAATCTCGACCAGATGATCATCGGCGCGCGGATGGATCGCCATCGCAATGCGATGGACCACCTCAGCGTCCCTAAGAAAATTCTGACCAAATCGTTTTCTGGGTGTATGACTCATGCCGGCATCTTCAATGGGAGCTCCCGCCCCGCGACTTCAGGGTACTCATAGTGATAGCCGCATCCATCGCTGCGAAAAGGCTTCCAGTATCGATAGCCCCGGTCCCTGCCCGATCGAGGGCGGTTCCGTGGTCCACCGAGGTTCGAATGATGGGCAGCCCGAGGGTAATATTGACAGCCTGACCAAAGCTCTGCGACTTTAGGACCGGTAAGCCCTGATCATGATACATGGCGAGAACCGCATCGGCGCCTTTGAGCACCTCTGGAACAAAGAGGGTATCCGCCGGCAAAGGCCCAATCAATTGCATCCCTTGTGACCTCAGGTCATCCAGCACCGGAATAATGGTGGCCGCTTCCTCATGGCCAAGATGCCCCCCCTCGCCCGCATGCGGATTCAAACCAGCGACCAAAATCCGCGGCGACGAAATCCCAAAGCGGTCCCGAAGGTCGTGATGAAGGATACGCAGCGTCCGCGCCAGACTCTCCCGCGTGATCGCCTCAGGAACCGCCCGAAGCGGCAAATGGGTCGTTGCAAGAGCAACCCGAAGACCTGGCGCGGTGAGCAGCATGACAGGATCCCCCCCCGTAATCTCCGCCAGAAACTCGGTGTGCCCTGAAAAAACGTAGCCGGCATCATTCACGCTGGCCTTGCTGATCGGACCGGTCACCATCGCCTCAAAATCACCCCGAAGACAGGCCTTGGCAGCCATGGTGATTGTCTCAAGAACGTAAGCTGCATTTTGGGAGGTGAGAATCCCATGGGCCCTTGAAACCACCGTTGAGACGGGCCAGACAGCTAAAACATCGGGGGCCGGGAAGGGTTGGCCCGGACACCAGGGACTCATAACCAAAGGCATCTTTAAGACACGAGCCCGCTCCCTCAGTAATTCAGGATCCGCAACGATCACCACATCGGCGGGGAATGGGTGTCCTTGCAGATGCACACAAAGGTCAGGACCAATCCCTGCAGGCTCACCAGCTGTGACCGCAAGACGGGGCCTCATGGCTCCGGGGTCTTCGCAGGAGGCGGCGGGGATCCCTCAGGCAACAAGTCAGGAATCCTTATCTCTACAAAGGCCTCATCGCGAATCCGTCGGAGCCAAATTTCGGTTTCCTCACCGACCTTCCGGTTAAAGATATCGTCCTGCGCTTTCTTCTTTAGGAGCTCCTGCGTATCGTCTGACTCCTGTCGATCCAACACCTCAATAAGGTGCCAACCAAATTGGCTTTGGACCGGCTGACTCAACTGATGAGGCTCCAGTGCGATCATCGCCTGTTCAAACTCTGGGACCAGAGCCCCTGGGGATACGAACCCTAGATCCCCCCCCTTAACGGCGGATCCCTTGTCGTCGGAGTTGCCCCGCGCAAGATCACCAAAATCATCCCCCGCTTCAATACGGGTCCGAATCGCTTGTAACTTCTTTTTGGCATCGTCATTATTGATCAGCTCATTAGGCTTGATCAGAATATGCCGGACCCGCGTCTTGGTGATCCGCTCGGCACCGCCACCTCTGGTATCCAACAGTTTGATGAGGTGAAAACCGCTGGGACTCCGAATGGGGCCGTCAACATCCCCTTTTTTCATCTTGGGAACCATCTCAGCAAAAAGAGTGGGTAAGGCACTGAGTTTCCGCCAGCCAAGATCACCCCCTTTGAGGGCTTCTGATGAATCAGAGGAACGCAGCGAAGCCTCTTTGAAATCGAGACCTCCCTTTAATTCTTCAACCAGCTTGTCCGCTCGCTCTTTCGCGGCCTTTAAGGCTTGAGGAGAGGCCGCCTGGGGTGTCGAAATCAGAATATGGCCCAACAGAAATTCCACATCGGGATTGACGGCGGATTGACCGCGTGATGTCTTCCAGTGCTCAATCTCCCGGTCACTGATCTTGATCTGATTATTGACCTGAGCCGCTCTTAGGCGTTGCTGTGCCAATTCGCCGCGGATCTGCTCCAGAAAATCGGAGTACTCAATCCCTTCAGCCCGGAGGGACTGACGAAGCTCCTCAGGCGTCACATTATTCTTCTGGGCGATCTGCTGTACCGCTTGCCGGAGTGTCTCATCGTCGATACGAAGTCCAGTTTTCTCGGCCAAATTGATCTGGATCTTCTCAAGAATCAATCGCTCTAGCACCTGACGCGCCAATGGAAGTCCCGAGGGAGTCGGTGCGTCGCTTCCGGACATGCCTTGCCGCACCATATCGATCCGTTTCTGCAATTCGCTCTCAAGAATGACTTCATCCTCAACGATCGCAACAATGCGGTCGACCCCTTCGGCGTTGGCGCGACCTGACAATAGACCCAGCAACAGTCCAAGGACTTGAAAGGGTCTTAGAAAACGGCCTGATCGGAGGCGCCCTTGGAATATCGGCATCAGTAATCCTGGTATCTGTAACCGTTAATGCTCCGCTGCAAGAAGGTATCCACATCATTGTTGAGCGAGGTAAGACCCTTGAGCTCGAGCTGGACAAAGATCGCGTTGCTGGCCGTGGCCGTTCCGTTCGAATTAATCGTATTAAGGAAACGTCGGCCAATGAGAGCAAATTTCCAACAGCAGGTTTCTCGCTCAAACCCCACAAAGCTCTCCAGCGTCGTGTTATTGAGGAACGAATACTCCCAGCGCCCAATGCCATACCACCCGGCCAGGATAGGAAGACGCATGGAGACATCCGTCAGGTTAAGACAGCCATCATTGTTGGTTAAAACGCTGCTCGTACTTTGGTTGGGGGCACAGGTGTCGTAGTTCTGATTAGTACGATAACGATAGGCCACATTCAAAATCTGATTTTGCCTGTTATTGTATTGTAAGCCCACTTGACCACGCTGGATCCGGTTCAATGAGGCGTTGTATTGGCCTGCCGAATAAAGCGACCAATCGTCCGTGACCGCCGTATAGATATCGCCAATGATATTAGAAAAACTTTGGCTATAGGTACTGGGCGCAGCCCCTATCCCCGTGACCGAGCGGTTACTGAAATAGGCGAGATTACCGAGGGTTGCCCTCACCCGCTCAACCCCTGTCGATTGGTCAATGAAACGCGACGTCACCGCCGCCGTCAGGTCATTGGCATCGCCAACGCGATCATAACCGACAAAGCGGTTCTCGCGAAAAAGCTGGTAGTAGGTAAAGTCGTAACTTTGGGTATCGAAAAGGGGAATATTTTCTTGGTTCGACTTCGGGATATAGACATAGAACAAACGAGGCTCAAGGGTTTGCTGAATCGACTTATCCCCAAGCAGAAATTCGTTGTCGAAGTAGGTTCCAGAGTCGAGAGATAAAATGGGCACAGCGAGTGTTTGACTGCTGCCGACTTGGGTATCGACCTTTGCCGTTTTCTGGAGCTGCTGCCAATACTCCGTGTTTTGCAAAGTATATTGATTAAAGGCAAAGGTGGCGCTCGGCTTGACAAAGCCAAAGCTGTTTTCCATAGAGTAGCTCACTTTCGGGCGCATCAAAAAACGCTGCCCCGTGGTCATCTGGTTGCTGTCAGCCTGCAGGTCAGCGACCTGGGTCTGGTTCGAGAAGATGAGACCAGAGTCCATCAGGTTATCGGCGAAACTATGCTCCAGCTTGGGGAGATAGAAATAGGGATACGCGGTTTTAGGGGTACTGGGATCGATGGTCTGGAAAAAATTGGCCGTAGAATTAAACAGACCGTAGGGTGAACTGTAGTTCACCTGCGCGATGCTTGCCACGTTTCGATAATCCACCTGCGACAACGAGGATCCAAATTCGTTAAGGTAATTGGGATCAGAAACCCAGTTGCCATCAACATGGGCGGTGACATCTTCTGAAAAGCGGGAATCGTCGCGAAGCCCAAAGCGCCCCCGTGTAGTATGGGTTTGCGTATCCTCAGGAACAATCTCAGCGATGACCCGTCCTTGTGAGGTATCGTTGAGGTAACGAAATTCGTTGCGTAACTGAAAACCACGCTTGGTGAGATAGCGCGGCTCAATGGTGTAATCAAGGTTCGACGCGATATTGTAATAATAGGGAATAGAAAAGGCCCCACCACCACCACCGGGCGCACTCCCCATGGAGGGGGTAAGGAACCCTGACACCCGCCGCCCATCGGTTGGAAATTCCATATAGGGCGACCAAAACATTGGAATATCCATAAACTCGAACCAGGCATTGCGGGCTGTGGCGATCCCGGCCTCTTTGTTCATCTTGACGTTATCGGCATGCATCACCCAATCTTGATTGCCGGTCGGACAGGTCGTATAGCTCACCGTCTCATAGCGCGACAAGGACCCGCTATCGATATGGGTGACCCGAGAGGTCCCCCGTCCTGGCACGGCAGGCAGCATGAACTGGGTATTGCGGTAAACGCCGCGCCCTTCTTTGCCGTCCATGAACCCTGAATCACTGGCCATAATCATCGTCTTGTCTTGATAGAACACATTGCCATGCGCATTGACCGCATCGGTTTTAAGGTTCCTCGTGATGTAGTCTGCCCAAAGGTGCTGGTCAGCCTTGATCATCTCCGTTGATCCTTTGAAATTAGTGACTTCATCCCCCAAAAGCTCGAAGAAATCGGAATGAATATCGACCGGCGCCTTGTTTCGCGCTAACCGCTCCTCCGGCGTCAAAATAAATTCCATGAGGGGCAGCGGCGCCTTGCGACCCACTTTCGGGGCACAACTTCTAACCCAAGGATTGACCGGCAACTTACCCATCAGGCTCTCAAAGCGCTCCTCATCTTCCTGGGTCATATCCCGCGATTCCGCCCAATTCTCGGTCACCGCACCAGGCTCGCTGACCACATGGACAAAGCCACGCGGGTCGCGACCCGTGAGCGTGCAGGACCAGCCACGATCAGGCCCAGAATCCATCGCAGGCTGGCAGTTCCAGCCAGAAGTGCGGGCTTTCTCAGGATCACCCTGGGCGGTTGGTTCTTTAAAGCCCGTCTTATTATTGAGGAGTCCTGGACGATCTTCAGCCCCCGTCTTATCGCCAGAATCTGGATTATTAAGAGGATCATCAGCGGCTCCTACAGAAGGCTCCTCACCCAATTCGACACCACTGTCAGCCGCCTCCTGAGTCTTCAAGGGATGCGCCAAAGGATCATTGGAGCCACAAACCCAGCGACCTTCTCGGTCCTTGTTGGCGCAATCCCAACCGGCCGCGAGAACGTGTTGATCCCAGCAACCTGAAACGAGTAGCCAGATCAAGGCGGCAGAGGAGACAAAGCGACCCATGGATAGGCTAGGCAACCCGTGATGGCAAAAAGTTAACCCGCGCCGCAAAAAGCCCTTGGAACTTCAGGATCATGAACAGAAAATCCGTGAGACATGCTCGTCGGGCAGCACGCTTTGTGATGAAATAACCAATTAGAGGCCTTTCATTTTACCCCAACCGTTCGTTTGGGTAATTTTTTTTATCCGCTCACTAACGATCGACATGCCCCCTTCCGACGACCGCTACCAGCTCATGATGCAGTGGCTAGAAACCGACCTAGGTCTCGCCATTAAAACCATTCAGCCGGCCTCCACCGACGCGAGTTTCAGACGCTATTTCCGGGCTGAGATCGGCCATCAATCTTATATCGTGATGGATGCACCGCCCCCCAAGGAAGATGTTCGGCCCTTTATCAGGATCCAAGGATTTCTTGCCCAGGCCGGCCTCAAGACCCCCGCGATTGAAGCGAGTCATCCGGATCAAGGATTTCTGCTGCTCGGCGACCTCGGGCAGGTCAGTTTTCTGGACGCACTCGATGAAGACTCGGTTGATCTCCTTTATGAGAGCGCGATGAAGAGCCTCTTGGCCCTTACGACCCGCGCATCGATCCTTGAAAGCGGCTTACCGCCCTATGACGAGGCGCTGCTCCGGCGGGAACTTGATCTCTTTCCAACCTGGTGCCTTAAGGATTTTCTCGGCCTTGAGATGTCCCTTAACGACCAGAACATCCTCTCAAGGACCTTTGATGCCTTAGTTCAGTCAGCCCTCGACCAGCCGCGCGTGGTCGTCCATCGTGATTTCCACTCACGCAATCTGATGATGCCCCCAGAAGAGGGTCCCGGGGTGCTCGACTTCCAAGACGCCGTCGTCGGACCGATCACCTATGACCTGGTCTCCCTCTTGAGGGACTGCTACATCGAATGGGCCCCTCAGCGCGTCGATGCCTGGGTCAAAGGCTATCACGCGAGCCTTTTAAGCCATCCACTGATGCGAGAGATCGATCTTCCTCTCTTTATGCGCTGGTTTGATCTCATGGGCATGCAGCGACATCTCAAGGCCGCCGGCATCTTCTGCCGATTGAAGATCAGAGACCAGAAGCCCTCCTACCTCCAAGATCTGCCAAGAACTCTGGGTTATGTGGTGTCAGTAGGGCAACGCTATCCTGAATTCAACCCCTTTATTCATCTCATGACCGATCGCGTGCTGCCTCCTATTCAAGGGAAGATTTCATCATGAGAGCTATGATCCTGGCTGCGGGGCGTGGCGAAAGAATGCGGCCCTTAACCGACCATACCCCCAAGCCCCTGCTGACGGCTGGGGGGCAGCCACTCATCGTTCACCTGATTCGAAACCTCGTAGCCGGGGGTATTTCGGACATCATCGTCAACACGGCCCACCTTGGCCATCAGATCAGTGCGGCGCTGGGTGATGGCCAAGCCTTTGGGGCTCTCATCCGTTATTCCCGTGAGACCGAGGCGCTTGAAACCGGTGGCGGCATCTTGAAAGCGTTGCCCCTGCTCGGCGATGATCCCTTTCTGGTGATCAATGGCGATATTGGCACGGATTTTCCGCTTGGCCGCTTGAAAGACCACGCCATCGATCTCGCTCATTTGATTCTGGTCCAAAATCCCCCACACCATCCGAACGGCGACTTTGGTCTCCACCATGGCAAGGCCATGGATAGCGGAGAGCCCCGCTATACCTTTGGCGGTATCGGGCTTTATCGGCCTAGCCTTTTCAAAGCGTGCCCACCGGGGCGATTCCCGCTGGCCCCTCTGCTGCGGAATGCCATGGCACAGGAGGCCGTCAGCGCGGAACTTTACCAGGGACTCTGGATGGACATCGGAACCATGGAGCGACTCAATGCCTTTGATGCCCTCCTCGCTGAGAGTCCCTAATAATCCATCAGTTTTCGGCCAGCCACTCCAGCCACACGCTCATAACGATCAGCGCCCAGACCGCCCGGCCATGGTCGACCTGGCGCGCGAGATGCTCGTTGAGGAGTCCCAGCGCCGCGGATGGGTCGATCCCGACCTGAAGAAGCCTTGGATGGCGAAGCGCTTCCCGAGCAAAGCCCTCAAGAGGCCCACGAAGCCACGCACTCAAGGGCACTGAGAGGCCTCGTTTTTTTCGGTAGACGATGCTTTTGGGCAGATAGCTGCTCGCGTATCGCTTGAGGAACCGCTTGGTCTCAATGCCCTTGACCCGCTCAGTCGCCGGGAGGCTGGCGGCAAATTCCATAACCGCCAGATCCAAAAATGGGGCACGCAATTCCAAAGCCGAATGCATGCTCGCCCGATCTGCCTTGGTCAACAGCCCCTCAGCAAGCGAACACTCAAGATCATAACGCTGGATCATATCCAACAAAGGCTCCCCCTCTAAGGCGGGCCCATCAAGCCATGCCGGTCGCACGCCGAGACGCGCCATAAGGCTCGGCGGCAGACTGGAATTCCACAGCACATGGCGCTTCAGTCCATCAAGATGATCGCCCTCGACAAATCGCTTTAGGAGGAAGGACAGGGTCACCTTTTTATCGCTGGGAGGCCAGCGATGGACCTGATCACGGATCAGCGCTCTCAGCCAAGCAGGCAGCCGGGCGTAATGTTCCGCATAGCCAGCACCAAAATAGGTGGGATAACCCCCAAACAACTCATCAGCCCCTTCGCCTGAAAGCGACAGTCTAATATCCCTGGACGCCCGCTCAGAGAGCAGCGCAGTCGGCATCCAAGCCGGATCAGCCAGAGGTTCACCCGACGTTCTCACCACGTCGCGAAGCAGCCTTGGAATATCCTCAGGCTCTACCCAAACCGGCACATAATCGATCTTAAGATCACGGGCGACCTGCTCTGCATAAAGACCCTCATCAAAGGAATCCTCCCTGAACCTTAGTCCGTAAGCGGTTAATGATTTATCCGGATGGAGATGTCGGGTGACCGCAGCGATCAGAGAAGAATCAACGCCACCACTCAGAAAGAGACCCACCGGCACAT
Organism: Methylococcus sp.; assembly: GCA_007280285.1. GTDB lineage: Bacteria > Pseudomonadota > Gammaproteobacteria > Methylococcales > Methylococcaceae > UBA6136. The sequence goes on from QYQA01000062.1 coordinate 32,246, forward strand.
CCACATCACTCTGGCGGCGGACGGCCTCTTTGAAAAGACCATCAAACACCTCCAGTGAAGGTTCTGAGGGCCTACAACGAGGCCAGCGCCAGTAGCTCCTCCGGCGGACGCCTTCGGCATTGAGAACCACGACCTCGGCGGGACCCACCTTTTGGATGCCCATCATTGGGGTATCGGGGGCCGTAAAATATCCGAGCTGGAGATATCGGGCTAGCGCCTCAACATCAGGCATCCGAGGCGACTCTTCGGCCGCAGCCATCGCCGCAAGCTGTGATCCAAAAATCGCTTTGCCTTGAGTCCAGCAATAAAACAGGGGGCGCTCACCGGCGCGATCTCTCGCGAGCAGTAATTGCTGCCGGGAAGGGTCCCAAACAGCTATGGCAAAAGCGCCGATCAATTGATCAACAAAAGCCTCACCCAGTTCAAGATAGAGTCCTGGGAGAACGGCGACATCGGTATCTTCAAAAACCGGTCGCCCGCGCTCTTGGAGGAAGACTCTCAAGGCTTGATGATTATCGATTTCTCCATTACAAACGACCATCACCCCAGTGGCTTCATCGACCAGAGGCTGTTGCCCGCTGGTCAAACCACGAATGGTCAAGCGGGCCATACCCAAAGTCGCTTGGGCATCGGATCGCAGCCAATGACCATCGGGCCCGCGATGAACCAGTCGATCGAGCATGGCGGGAACCGGGTTCATCGGCGCTGCCGCATCCTGCCAAAGAATCTGCCCGCAGATGCCGCACATCTTAGTGATTTCCAGCCGGTAAGAGGACCCCGAAATAACCGTTGGCGAGGGGCACGACAGAAGCACCGACCCGATCCCCCCTCAGCACCAACTCCTCACGGCGCTCACCCGTGGCCATCAAAAAGAGAGGATGCTCTGTCCTTGAAAGATAGGTTTCCCTCAAGGCCCAAGGCACCAATTGAGTGGGCCAGCTTTTTCCAGAAGCCAGCGAAAAAATCACATAGTTACTCGTCAACTCTCTGCCTTCCTCGGTGAACACAGTCACCAAGCGCCCAAGATAGAACGGAACGCCAGACGGCATGCAGGCAAGACAGGCTATCTCCGTCTCCTGGGTCAGCGTAGAAGGCAGTCGATTCACCAGGGTGAGACCCGACTTAATCGCTGCATGCCGGGGAATCACTTCAAAATTAAGCGTCAACAAGAGAACCGGGAAGATCAGATACGCCGCCACGGCGCCCCGTGCACTGTGCGTGAAAAAGGCTATAAAAGCCATCACAGCGGTGGCGCCCAGCGACAGGATAAAGCCTGGAAATAGGGGTGCGAACTGCATCAGGGCGACCGGCGTCAGCCAACGCGGCGTGGGAACATCCCCCGGGTTGAACATAAAAATTAACAGGGGACACAGCAGCAGCAACGACACCATCCCCAGCATCAGGGCACCTCGTCGAACCAGGTCCAGCGCCACCGAATCATCCCCCTCAAGGGCGCGCGCCAGGATTCTCGCCACCAGAACACCGAGCGCGATGACCCCGGTCAAAATGTAACCTGGCAACTTAGACTGGGACAGCGAAAAGAAAATAACGACCACCAAGGCCCAAACGATGAACAGTCGGTCCGCGCGCTGAAGATCAAACCGTCGCTGGATCAATTGTCGCATCGCCGCGGGAAGTAAGGTGCTCCAGGTAAAGAAGCAGCCCGCGATAATGGCGGCGTAATACCAGGCGGGTTGGGTTCGGCGGAACTCGGTGGTTGTAAAACGGGCGATGGACTCCTTCATGATCCCGTAGTAGGGGAAATCCGGGCATTCCAGCGAAAGGCCAACAAACCACGGCAAGACCACCCCGAGAAACACGAGGATGTGCCAGGGATGAAAGAAGGATCGGATGGCTCGACCATGACGCTCTAGCCCATGAAAGACGGCCATGACCAAGAGTGGAACCAAAAATCCCACGGGGCCCTTTACCAGCGTTGCCAAGCCAGCGCATAGGGTCGCTAAAAGATAACGCTGACGCCTTTTTGCGCCAGTGACCTCCTCCGCGAGATAAGCAAGAAGAATAGCCGCCGAAACCCAAAGGGCCAGCATCATGTCGAAAATGACGATTTTTGAAAACGCCATAAAGAGCGGGGTTGAGGCGACCACGACCCCGGCGATCGCAGCCGTTAGACGCCCGTAGGTCCTATGGCAGAAGGCCATCAGCATGAGCAGCAACGCAAAAGCCGACAGCGCCGAAGGGAGCCTGGCAGCCGCCTCGTTATCGCCGAAGGCCGCCAACGAAAGCGCTGTCGCCTTGAAAAAGAAGGCCGGCTTATCAAGATAGACCGCCCCATCATAGGTCGGCACTAACCAGCGACCATCGATTTTCATCTCCCGAGCCACCTCAGCATTCCGCCCTTCATCCGGAGACAATAAGGGGAAGTCGCCCAAGTGAGAGAATGTCGCCCAGGCAGCAAACAACACGGCGATGAGAAGGATAGGAAGACCGGTCTCCTTGGGAGACCGGTCAGTAAAAAACGTCTTCAAGGGCTTCATACTTTTAAATACGATTGGAAGAGGGCTTTGCTAAAAGCGCCATCAGTTGCCGGCGAGATCAAGCGGCATCGAAAGACCTTCAAATCGAGAGTGACCCCGCATGAAAAACCAGTCGACCAAGAAACTCTTCTCCTTGCTCAGCAAACTCGACCCGGGTCACACAAGCGGTGCCGACCTTGATCCTAAAAAGATGTGATAACGGAACCTCAAGGATATGGGCGATGACCATCCGGATAATACCCGCGTGGCAAACAATCAGGAGATGCTGACCGGCGTGACGCTCGAGAATATCGGACAGCGCATCGGTGACGCGTTTGCGGAATTCTGCCAACCCCTCGGCGCCATCGGGTCTGGTCGTTGTCGGATCCCTATAGAATCGCTGAACCAGCCCCGGATCAAAGCGGCTGATTTCTTCCCGCGTCTTGCCCTGCCATTCGCCAAAGCCAATTTCCTTTAGCCGGTCATCCATCGCGAGTGGGATGCCAGACCGTTCGCTGACGTCCTCAGCGAAGGCCCGACAACGCAAGAGCGGGGAGCTGATAATCGCATCCCAGGGCGTTTCTTGGCCAATGGCCTTGCGCATCTCCTGCCAACCAGCATGACTTAAAGGGTCGTCCATCTGCCCCCGATAGCGAATACCGCCGACCGGCTCGCCGTGACGGACGAGGTCAATGAGCGTGGTGATCCGCTCACCCGTGATCAACGGGTGACCTCTTCATGAAGGCGCTTTCGTGCTGCCTGAATCGCGGCCCGGACCTGAACCGGGGCGGTGCCTCCGAGATGATCACGCGCGCACAAGGAGCCTTCCAGCGTCAACACGTCGTAAACATCCGCCTCAATCATGGGCGCCAGCGCTTTGAGTTCCTCAAGATAAAGAGCCGAAAGATCACGGGCCGTATCGATTCCCAGTCGCACGGCCTTGCCGACCACCTCATGGGCGTCGCGGAAGGGCATCCCCTTGCGCACCAGATAATCGGCGAGATCGGTGGCCGTCGCAAAGCCCTTGAGCGCCGAGTCGCGCATGGCCTGACGGTTCGGCACCAAATGAGGCATCATCTCCGAAAAGGCTCTAAGACACCGCGTGACGGTGTCGATGGTATCGAACAGCGGCTCCTTGTCTTCCTGATTGTCCTTGTTGTAAGCCAGTGGCTGGCCCTTCATCAAGGTCAAGAGGCCGACCAAATGACCATAGACACGCCCGGTCTTCCCCCGGACCAATTCGGGGACATCGGGATTTTTCTTTTGCGGCATGATCGATGAACCGGTGCAAAAGGCGTCAGGGAGCTCGATAAATCCAAACTGGGCCGACGTCCAGAGAATCAACTCTTCAGAAAATCGTGAAAGATGCATCATGATCAGACTCGCAGTCGCCGTGAATTCGATGGCGAAGTCGCGATCACTGACGGCGTCCAGCGAGTTGGCCGACGGTCGATCAAACCCGAGCAGTGAAGCCGTGAGGTCACGGTCCAGCGGAAAGGTGGTCCCAGCGAGGGCGGCAGAACCTAAAGGCATGATATTGACTCGTTTTCGACCATCGAGGAGGCGGGCATGATCCCGCTCCAGCATCTCAAACCACGCCATCATGTGATGACCAAAGGTCACCGGCTGAGCGACCTGGAGATGGGTAAAGCCGGGCATGATCGTGTCCGCCTCCCGTTCAGCCAAATCGATCAAAGCCCCCTGGAACCGACGGATCAGTAGGGCCATCAGGTCGATCTCATCGCGCAGGTAAAGCCTGAGATCGGTGGCAACCTGATCGTTTCTGGAACGGCCGGTATGCAGCTTTTTACCCACATCGCCAATCCGCTGAGTTAAGCGTGCCTCGATGTTCATGTGGACATCTTCAAGCTCGACAGACCAGGTGAATGTGCCCTCTCGAATCTCCTCGGCGATCGTATTCAAGCCCTGAAGGATGGCGTCGCGTTCAGCATTCGTGATCACCCCAATGCTGGCCAGCATCGTGGCGTGGGCCTTGGAACCTAAAATATCGTGCTGACCCAGGCGCTGGTCAAAATCAATCGATGCGGTAAAGGCCTCGACAAAGGCATCGGTAGCCTCGGTGAATCGACCGGCCCACGGTTTGGGTTCGCTGCTCATTGATCTCTCAACGGAAAGGTTCTAAGGTGCATTATAGCGCGATCAACCACACCCATCCTGAGGATTTTAGCCCGAGGATCCTCAAGACCCTCTGTTGATGGCCTTTTTGATCATGCCGTCTACGGTGATGGAACGATGAATGATTCCTAAGCCTTCTCACGTTTGATAGGATCGTCACAAAAAGTCGGAACCGTAACAGATGACTCAACCCACTCAACTTCCGGCCTGGCGCGCCCTCGAAAAACACCGGCAAGAGATGTCCGGGGTTCACATGAGGGACCTCTTTGCTGCCGACCCGCAGCGTTTCGAGCGCTTCTCCCTGACATTCAACGATATCCTGTTTGACTTTTCGAAGAACCGGGTCAGCGAGAAAACCCTGAGCCTCCTCGAGCAGCTTGCCGAAGAATCCAAGTTGTCAGCAAAAATAGACGCTATGTTCCGTGGCGCCCGCATCAACGTCACGGAAAACCGAGCCGTTCTGCATATCGCCCTCAGGAACCGCAGCAATCGTCCCATCCTTCTCGATGGCGAGGATGTCATGCCGGATGTAAACCGGGTTCTCGGCATGATGAGACGCTTTACCGAAGCGGTTCGCTCGGGTCGCTGGAAGGGTTGCACTGGACGCTCCATCACTGACGTGGTCAACATCGGCATCGGCGGCTCTGATCTCGGCTCTCGAATGGTCGTCCAAGCCCTTTCGCCCTATGTAGATCCCTCGCTGCGCGTGCACTTCATTTCGAACGTCGATGAAGCCGATCTGGTGCAAACCCTTTTAGGTCTTGACCCTGAAACGACGCTCTTTTGCATTGCCTCGAAGACCTTTACCACCCTCGAGACCATGGCCAATGCCAAGTCCGCAAGGGAGTGGCTCCTCCGTCAAGTAAAAGACCCAGGCGCCGTCGCCAAACATTTCGTGGCCATTTCGACGAACTCTGAGAAGGTTGCAGCGTTCGGGATTGATACCGCCAACATGTTCGAATTCTGGGACTGGGTCGGCGGCCGCTACTCGATCTGGGCAGCAATCGGACTACCCATTGCGCTGGCGGTTGGAATGGACCGTTTTGAGGCGATGCTGGAAGGCGCCCACCGCATCGACGAACATTTCAAAACCGCCCCTTTTCACCGCAACATCCCCGTCATTATGGGGTTGCTCGGCATCTGGTATGACAACTTTTTTGCGGCCGACGCCTATGCGATTCTGCCTTACGATCAATATCTCGAGCATCTGCCAGATTACCTCCAGCAAGGGGATATGGAGAGTAACGGAAAAACCGTCGACCTTGAGGGGCATCCGGTAAATTACAGTACCGGGCCGATCATTTTTGGCCAGCCAGGCACCAATGGCCAGCACGCCTTCTACCAGCTTATGCACCAAGGCAGCGCTCTCATCCCTTGCGATTTCATCGCCGCAGCGCAGAGTCATCACAATCTCGGCGAGCACCACGAGCTTCTCATTTCGAATTTTATTGCACAAACCGAAGCCCTGATGCTTGGAAAAACCTTCGAGGAAGCCAAGTCCGAGCTTAAAGCGGAGGGGATGACTGGCGAACGTCTTCAGGAACTGGCGGCCGCCAAAACCTTCAGGGGCAACCGACCGTCGAACTCGATTCTCTACCGCAAGCTAACGCCCGAGACCCTCGGTAGCCTCATCGCCCTATACGAACACAAGATTTTCGTCCAGGGCGCCATCTGGAACATCAATTCGTTTGATCAGATGGGCGTTGAACTTGGGAAGCAATTGGCCAAAAAGATTCTCAACGACCTCGGCGGCAAGGATCCAGTCCACACCCATGACAGCTCCACCAATGCGCTTATCAATCGCTACAAGGCTCTTCGCACATGAAACCATCTCGTGAACTTCATATCCTAGGCAGTGCCGATGATCTGGCCCGAGAGGCCGCCGTCAGAATCATCGATCTTGGCTCCAGCGCCATCACCGAACGCGGGCGGTTTTCGCTGGTCCTTTCAGGCGGTAGCACCCCTAGAAGACTTTACCAGCTCCTGACCCAGCCCCCTTATCGGCAGAGCCTTGACTGGTCCAAGGTGCATCTTTTCTTTGCTGACGAACGCTATGTCCCCTTTGATGACCCCGACAGCACCGTAAGACTGGTTCGAGAGACCCTATTGGCCGGTATAGCGATCCCTCCCGAGCAGTTTCATACCATGCCGACCCAAGACCCCGATCCGGCAGTTTCAGCCCTCGCCTACGAAAAAACGCTCAAGATCTTTTTTAAAGATCAGCCCTATGCCTTTGACCTCGTCCTTCTCGGAATGGGGCCCGATGGCCACACCGCGTCTCTTTTTCCAGGGTTTGAAGACTCTCCCCTCGCCGTGTTCGCGGTCCATAACTCGCCCAAACCGCCCCCCATCCGGTTAACGCTAAGCCTTGACACCCTAAGACAAGCCCAGTCGATCCTGTTTTTGGTCACCGGTGCTGACAAGGCCCTGACCCTTAAAGCCCTGTTCCATCAGGACAGTCAAAGCCTCACCGCCCTCCCTGCGGCCAGGGTCCATGATCGAGCCGGGCAATCGGTCTGGCTGGTGGACCCAGAAGCCGGCAGCCAACTCCACGAATTTATCGCAAATGGACCCACTTAATCGCTAGATAGGGTTTTTTCTGAGGCCCCGAATCCATTATCCTTTCCCGTTTTTAAACCAACCTCTGACCACACCACCATGAGCAAGCCCAAGAAAGTTGCACTCCTGACCGCCGGCGGTCTGGCCCCCTGTCTCAGCTCCGCTGTCGGCGGCCTCATTGAGCGCTACACCGAAATTGACCCCACGATCGAAATCATCGCCTACCGCAGCGGCTATAAAGGTTTACTCCTCGGGGACTCCTACAAAATCACCCCGGAAATTCGCGAAAAGGCGCCTATTCTTCACCGCTTTGGCGGTTCACCCATCGGCAACAGCCGGGTCAAGCTGACGAACGTTAAGGATTGCGTCAAACGTGGCCTGGTGGCCGAAGGGCAGGATCCTCAAAAAGTCGCGGCGGATCAGCTGATGAAGGATGGCATTGACATTCTTCACACCATTGGGGGCGATGACACCAACACCGCCGCGGCCGATCTCGCGGCCTTTTTGGCGAGGAACAATTACGGGCTCACCGTCATCGGTCTGCCTAAGACGGTGGACAATGATGTCTTCCCCATCCGGCAGTCCCTGGGGGCCTGGACGGCGGCCGAGCAAGGCGCACGTTATTTCCGCAATGTTGTTGCCGAAACCGGAGCCAACCCCAGAATGCTCATCGTCCACGAAGTCATGGGGCGGAACTGCGGCTGGCTGACGGCAGCGACCGCGGTTGAATACCGAAAACTTCTCGACCGTGAGGAATGGGTTCCAGAGATTGGATTGTCGCGAGAGGCTTATGACGTCGCGGCGGTTTTCGTCCCAGAAATGGAGGTCAACATCGCAGATGAAGCGAAGCGTCTTCGGCGCCTGATGGATCAGCACGATGCGGTGAATATCTTCATTTCAGAAGGCGCGGGCGTCGATGCCATCGTTGCCGAAATGCAGGCCAAGGGCCAGGAAGTAGCCCGCGATGCTTTCGGACACATCAAGCTCGATGCGATCAATCCTGGAAAGTGGTTTGGTGAACAGTTTGCCGAGATGCTGGGTGCTGAGAAGGTTCTGGTGCAAAAGTCGGGGTATTTTGCCCGCGCAGCAGCAGCGAATGCCGATGACCTTCGCTTAATCAAATCCTGTACCGACCTCGCGGTCGAATGCGCCTTCAAGCGGGAGTCTGGGGTCATCGGTCATGATGAGGATAACGGTAACGTCCTCCGCGCCATTGAATTCCCAAGAATCAAAGGCGGCAAGCCTTTTGATATTGATACGCCGTGGTTTGTCGACGCCCTCAAGTCGATGGGACAAACCAAAGGGCGGAAGATCGACGTCAGCCACTAAACGTCCTCTTGGGATTAAAAAAGGCCGGCCTCGCCGGCCTTTTCATCGCTCCCCTAGGTCAATGGAGGATCCACACCCTATAATTTGACACCCCCCCGTCTTTTTCAGGACCCATGGATTGAGCGTACTCAGCGACAAAAAAATTCTTCTTGGCGTCAGTGGCGGTATTGCCGCCTACAAGGCGGCCGAGCTCGTCCGCCTTCTGGTGACTGAAGGTGCCATCGTCCGGGTCGTAATGACCGAGGCCGCGACCCAATTCATCACCCCATTGACCCTTGAAGCCCTTTCAGGCTCGAAGGTTCATCGCCATCTTTTTGACGCTTCGGAAACCTCTGCGATGGGTCATATTGATCTCGCCCGCTGGGCGGATCTCATCCTCATTGCCCCAGCCTCGGCGGACCTCATCGCAAGGCTTCGCAGCGGCCTTGCCCACGACCTGCTGACCACCTTATGCCTTGCCAGCACCGCCCCTCTGTGGGTGGCGCCCGCCATGAATCGAGTGATGTGGGAGCATGCCGCGACCCAGGAGAACATCAGCATCTTAAAGTCTCGTGGGGTCCATCTCTTGGGGCCTGATCAAGGGATTCAAGCCTGTGGAGAATCGGGGCCTGGACGTCTACTTGAACCAGACCTCATCCTGAAGGGGCTGCAACAAGCCTTTAGCCGAGGACCTTGGACAGGCCTCCGACTCCTGATCAGCGCGGGCCCTACGAGGGAACCCATCGATCCCGTCCGTTATCTCAGCAACCGGAGCTCCGGCAAAATGGGGTATGCTTTAGCAAAAGCCGCCCAAGATCAGGGCGCAGCCGTCACCCTGATCTCAGGCCCGACCGCACTGACCCCGCCGAAGGTCGATCACTTTATCAAGGTCGAAACGGCTAAAGACATGCTGGCAGCGGTCCTTCAGGGGGCCTTGACCGCTGACCTTTATATCGGCAGTGCCGCTGTCGCCGATTACGCCCCCATCATGGCCCCTCAAAAAATCAAAAAGGGGGCGCCAACCCTAACCCTCGAACTCCAAAAGACTGTCGATATTATTGGTCAGGTTTCATCGCTCGAGCAGCGGCCTTTTACCGTCGGATTTGCTGCAGAAACCGAGAACCTTGAGGCGCATGCCTTGGTGAAACTGAAGAATAAAGGACTCGACCTGATCGCCGCCAACCCCGTCGGCGAGCATCAGGGTTTTGAGGTTGATGACAATGAACTCATGGTTTTCTGGGAGGGCGGGCAGCGCTTTTTGCCGAAGACCCCTAAGACCGATCTTGCCGCGGTATTATTGACTCTTATTCTGGAACGTTACCATGCATCCCATCCAAGTTAAGATCCTTGATCCAAGGCTAGGCGTAGACTTTCCCCTCCCAGATTATGCAACGGACGGCTCCGCGGGGCTTGATCTTCGGGCCTGCCTTGATGAGCCGCTCACCCTCGCTCCCGGACAAACACACCTCATTCCGACCGGTCTTGCCCTCCATATCGGCGATCATGGACTGGCCGCCGTTCTCCTTCCAAGGTCAGGGCTCGGTCACAAGCATGGCATCGTCCTTGGCAATCTGGTCGGTCTGATCGACTCCGACTATCAGGGTCAGATTTTTGTTTCCTGCTGGAACCGCGGCCATGAAACCTTCACTGTCGCGGTCGGCGACCGCATCGCCCAGATGGTTTTTATCCCGATCGTCAAGGTTCAGTTCGAGAGGGTTTCAGAGTTCACCGAAAGTGATCGCGGCGATGGCGGTTTTGGCCACACCGGTCGTCAGTAATTTTGATTCCCCCGCTCATAAGGACGTCGCTCAACTCGTGAAAACACAACCCCACCTCGAAACTGAATCCGCCGCCGAAGTCGCTCATGTCTTGATTGAGGCGCTCCCCTATATCCGCCAGTTTAAGGGGAAGACCTTGGTCGTCAAATACGGCGGCCACGCTATGACCGAAGAGCATTTGAAGCAAAGTTTCGCGCGTGACATCGTGTTATTAAAACTCGTGGGCATCAATCCGGTGGTGGTTCATGGAGGAGGTCCCCAGATCGGTCAGCTCTTGGAACGGCTGGGAAAAACCAGCCAGTTCATCCAAGGCATGCGGGTCACGGATGACGAGACCATGGATGTGGTAGAAATGGTCCTCGGAGGACTGGTCAACAAGGAAATCGTGAACCTCATTAATCGACACGGCGGGGCAGCAGTCGGCCTCACCGGCAAGGATGGCGACCTGGTTCGTGCCGAAAAGATTTCAGTGACCCAGCGCTCCCCAGATAGTGACGAACCGGAAGTTCTGGATCTAGGGCATGTCGGCCGGGTCCGAAGCATTGACCCTTCGATCGTTAACACGCTGGTCGCCAGCGATTTTATTCCGGTGATTGCGCCGATCGGGGTCGGGGAAGATGGCTTTTCCTACAACATCAATGCAGACCTTGTCGCTGGCAAAATGGCCGAGGTCCTCCACGCCGAAAAACTGCTGTTGCTGACAAATACCCAAGGCATCCTCAGCAAAGAAGGCACCTTGCTGACCGGCCTCTCCCTCGCGGAGGTCGATGAATTAATCGAGGACGGCACCATCAGCGGCGGCATGATTCCAAAGGTCGACTGTGCCACCGACGCCCTTCGGGGTGGCGTCAAAAGCGTCCACATCATCGATGGCCGCATTGAACACGCGGTCATTTTGGAGCTCCTCACCGACCGCGGCATAGGCACCCTTCTGATGCCTTCAAAGATCGGTAACGTCTCCGCCTGGATCTAGGAGCGAGCCATCAAAGACCCCTGATCAACACTCAGATCCATGAGGATAGCCAGGCCATGGGGCGACTTGAGGGAAACCCGTAGACCCAAGGAGCGAAATAACCAAAACCGCCTATTCCAAGGATTCCGATGCCTAAGGTGAAGCGGCGAGAGGCCGGTAGGCGATCCGCCAAATAGACCAACAGCAAGATGGCGAACACCAGCGCTGATAGGTAATGGTAAATGAACATTACGCGACCGATCCCCATGAACGGCAGGAAATTCATCAACCATCCCAGCATAAGAATACGGCCTGTGGTGCCCAAAGATCGAAGCCTGAGCCAAAGCGTGGCCTGAAAGATCGTCAACACCGCGATCGTCGATCCCCACCAGATAAAGGGGTTGCCGATAAGGGAGATGCGTTCGAGGGGGCCGCCCTGCCACATAAAAATCGGCCTCAACATAAAAGGCCAGGTATACCAGGCCGAACTGTAAGGGTGCCCTGTCGTCATCCTGGCGTTCGCCCGAAACATCTCTTGGTTGATTTCAAGGAATTTTTTCCAGAAATTTAGGCTCGGGAGCGCTTCCCGATCGAGGGCATAGTGACTCCCCGCCAGAGTCGCCTGGAACGCCGGCGTCATGAAGTCATCACCTGGACCCGAATGCGTCAACAAGGCAAAGTGGATCCAAAATGGAAGGGTATAGATCAAGGCCGGAACAACGCCCAGAGCGACGATGACCTTGATCATCGATATGGGTCTAAACGCCCACCCCAGACCCCACAGTCTTGCAATTTCAAGCAGCGTGATGAGGCCTAAGAACGACAACCCCGTCCATTTGATACTGAAAGCGAGGCCTGCCAGGGCCCCTGGGATGAAGAGCCCCCAAGCCGCCCCGGTTTTGGACCCACGTCGATAGGACCACAAGGCAGCAAAGCCAAAAAGAAGCAAAAAGGGGTCGAGGAGAATGAGCCTTGAAATGCCAATCAGCGCCCCATCGATGGCGATCAGAAACCCCGCCAAGGCGGCCATCTTACGGCGGTAACCAAGATCCAAAGCGAAGGCGTAGACGATCAGCGGAAGCATCGCGCCTATGAAGGCGGGAAGTCCTCTCAAGATCAGCGCCCACGTGCCGTTATAAGGGGCCGACAGTTCAAAGATAAAAGCGGGCGTGAACCCCCAAAGATAGGCCCAGCCCGCATAAATCAGTTTGCCGAGAGGTGGGTGAACATCAAAGTAATAATTCCCGGTGAAGTAACTACTCAAGTATCGTCCAAAATGGACTTCATCAAAGACGACCGTGGCCGGCGTCCCTAGACCCCAAAATCGGGTCGCAAGCCCGACCGTCAGCAGAACCAAAGGCCACCCAGCCCCGATGTTGAGACGTCTAAAGTGTTCTCGTGTCTCTTTTAGACCCACATTCCCACCGATTTTTTTCAATCATTAGGCCTGACCGGCGACACGGTATGCCTCGATCGCCTCAAGTTCACGGTGCAATCCTGTCGCCTCGAGATAGGCCATGATATGGCCAAGGCCAACAATGCTGGTCACCCGAAGATCGAAGCTCCTGGCGACTTCCTCAACCGCAGTTCGATCGCCTTGCCCTTTTTCCTCCCGGTCCAATGCAATTAAGACACCGCATGGATGAGCGCCCGCCGCGCGAATGATGTCGACCGATTCGCGCACCGAGGTCCCTGCCGTAATAACGTCATCCAGGATCAAGAC
>QYQA01000025.1 GCA_007280285.1 Methylococcus sp.
GTGCAGGATGCTGAGCTTCATGCTGAAGAAGATAAGAAGCTCCACGAACTGGTTCAGGCCAGGAATCAGGCTGATAGCCTGATTCATGCCTCCCAGAAAACGGTGAGTGAACTGGGCGATGGGGTTGAGGCCGCTGAAAAGAGCCAGATCGAAGACGCCATCAAGGCGCTTAAAGAAGCGATGAATAGCGATGACAAGACGCTGATCGACCAGAAGACAGAGCAGTTAAGTGAAGCCTCTCAGAAACTCGCCGAGCGCCTTTACGCCCAAAAGGGTGCCGAAGGGATGGCGGCGAGCGAGAGTGCCGCCGAGAGTGGCCATCAAGGCACTCAGGCCGACGATATCGTCGATGCCGAATTTGAAGAGGTCAAGGACGATAAGAAGTAAGGTTCTCTTAGAAGAACTCTAACGCGAGGGGGGGCTTTGGCGCCCCCTCGCCCAATTCACCCATCATTGAGCCGCATTCTTCAATGCGGCATTGTGCGTTATGGCGAAAGAAGACTATTACCAACTGCTAGGCGTCGCCCGCAATGCGAGCGACGACGAGATCAAGAAGAGCTTCCGCCGCCTGGCGATGAAGTACCATCCCGATCGCAACCAAGATAATCCCGAGGCTGAAGAACAGTTCAAGAAGATCAAGGAAGCCAACGATATTCTCTCAGACCCCAAAAAGCGAGCGGCCTATGACCAGTTTGGTCATGCTGGCGTCGATCCCTCGATGGGGGGGGGTGGCCACGGCGGCGCCCAATTCAGCGATATCTTCGGAGATGTCTTTGGTGACATCTTCGGCGGCGGCGGTTCGCGCGGACGCGCTGGCCCACAACGAGGTTCCGACCTTCGCTACAACCTCGAGATCACCCTCGAGGAGGCGGTTGCTGGAACCGAGGTCAAGATACCGATACCGACCCTGGTCAGCTGCAAGCCTTGCGATGGCTCAGGTGCCACCAAAGGCTCGAAAGTCACCACCTGTGCCACCTGTCAAGGTCACGGTGCGGTCCGTATGCAGCAAGGTTTCTTTAGCGTTCAGCAAACCTGCCCAACCTGCCGCGGCGCAGGCAAACAGATCAAGGACCCCTGCCGAAGCTGCCATGGACAAGGGCGTATCCAGGAAACCAAAACCCTCTCTGTCAAGATTCCGGCAGGCGTCGATACCGGCGATCGGATTCGTCTGGCGGGGGAAGGCGAAGCGGGCGAAGCGGGCGCTGTGGCGGGTGATCTTTATGTCCAAGTCAACGTGAAGGACCATTCGATCTTTACCCGAGACGGCGCCCATCTTTACTGCGAGGTTCCCATCAGCTTTCCGACCGCTGCGATTGGCGGTGAAGTGGAAGTTCCGACCCTCTCCGGCAAGGTGGCCTTAAAAATTCCCCAGGAAACCCAGACCGGTCGCCTCTTTCGTTTAACCGGAAAAGGCGTCAAGCCGGTTCGGGGGGGAGCGGTGGGCGACCTCCTGTGCCGGGTTCGTCTTGAGACCCCCGTTCATCTCAGTAAAGAACAAATCGATCTGATACGCCAGCTCGAAGAATCACTGACCGGCGGCGGCAGCAAGCACAGCCCCCAAGCCCATGGCTGGCTCGATGGCGTCAAGCAGTTTTTCGATAAGATAGGCCTTTAGCGGATGGCTTAGGCCCCTGGTCCTCGGGGGCAGACCCGCCCACTTACCCGGACACTCATGACATGATACGAATTGGCATCAATGGCGCCGCCGGGCGCATGGGTCACGCGCTGATCACCGCCTGTCTTAAGACCGAAAACCTCGAACTGACCGCTGCTATCGAGCATGCCGGCAGCGCCAAGCTGGGGCAAGATGCAGGAACCCTGGTCGGCCTTGATCCCACCGGCGTTCTGGTCAGCGATGATCTTCACTCCGTGATCGAGTCGGTCGATGTCCTCATTGATTTTACCCGACCCGAACCTTCCCTCAAGGCCTTGGCCCTTTGCGCCGAATACGGCAGCCGTATGGTGATAGGCACGACTGGATTTTCAACCGATGAACGGATGACGATCACCGCCACCGCCCAAAAGATTCCGATCATGATGGCGCCCAACATGAGCGTCGGCGTCAATCTCTGCCTCAAACTGCTCGATATTGCTGCACGGGTCATAGGCCCAGAGACCGATATCGAAATTATCGAAGCGCATCACCGCCACAAGGTCGATGCCCCCTCGGGGACGGCCCTTCGAATGGGTGAAGTGGTTGCCCATGCCCTCGGCCGCGATCTCTCAAGCGTTGCGGTCTGGGGCCGGGAGGGCAACACCGGAGAGCGGGATCCCAACAGCATCGGTTTCTCCGTCATTCGGGCAGGCGATATTGTGGGTGACCATACCGTGATGTTTGCCAATGAGGGGGAACGGGTCGAAATCACTCACCACGCGTCCAGCCGGATGACCTTTGCAAACGGCGCGATGCGGGCCGCCCATTGGCTCAATGACCAATCACCAGGACTCTATGATATGCAGGATGTCCTTGGACTCAGGTCCATCCCTTCATAAAGCCCTTAGACACCATCATCTTCTCATGAGGATCCAGCTCAAAACGCTAGGATGTCGTCTGAACGAGGCCGAACTTGAAACCTGGGCGCGGGATTTCAAGGCGAAGGGACATGACCTCGTCGATGCCAGCGAAACGGCCGATCTGGTGGTGTTTAATTCGTGCGCCGTCACCCAAGATGCCGTCAGAAAGTCGCGCCATCAGGTCCGCAAAGCCGCCCGGGAAAACCCGGGCGCCAAGATTGTGCTGGCCGGCTGTTATGCGAGCCTCAACCCCTCTGAAGCCGAAAGCCTCGGCGTCGACCTGGTCATCACCAATCAAGAGAAGCAGCATCTGGTCGAGATCACCAGCCGAGTGCTGAACCTAAAAAACATGCCCTCCAGTGCGACCTTGCCCGGCGAATCTGCTCTGTTCAAGCTGGGTCGGCACCGGGCCTTCATTAAAGTGCAGGATGGCTGCCGTTACCGCTGCACTTATTGCATCGTGACCGTCGCCCGGGGCGAGGAGCGAAGCCGTCCGGCCCATGCGGTGGTGGAGGAGATTAATCAACTGCATGCGGAGGGCATTCAAGAGGCGGTTCTCACCGGCGTTCATCTAGGCGGTTATGGCAGCGACGCCAAGAGCAGTCTGACCCGACTGATCGAACGGGTTCTTGAAGGGACCAAAATCCCCAGAATTAGGCTAGGTTCGCTCGAACCCTGGGACATCGGCGATGACTTCATCGAGCTGTTTCAACACCCAAGGTTGATGCCGCACCTCCACCTTCCCGTGCAATCAGGTTCTGATACCGTCTTGCGTCGCATGGCCCGCCGTGGCCGGGAGGCAGATTACCGTGATTTAGTCAAAAGGCTTCGTCACCATATCCCAGGAATCAATATCACCACGGATCTGATCGTTGGTTTTCCAGGGGAATCCGATGTTGAATGGAATGAGACGCTCCAGTTTGTTAAGGACATGAGATTTGGGGACCTTCATATCTTTTCCTTTTCGCCACGCCCAGGAACACTGGCCGCCGGCATGAAAGACCCCGTCCCAGGGCCCGTCAAAAAGGAGCGAAGCCTTACCCTCCATGCCGTTGCCGCCACCCAGAAAAGGGAGACCCTGGCGAGGGAGATCGGGGGCTACCAACCGGTGCTCTTTGAAGGGGTCCGCCGGGACGGAGATAAGACCCTCCTCCAAGGCTATACACCCAACTACCTCAAAGTCACGATAGAGCCTCGGGGCCAAGATCCAGCGAGCCTCAGCTTCCAGATTCTACCGACCCTCCTGTCAGCGCTTGATGAGCGGGAGCAAGGACTCCTTGGGACGCTTTCGGCAGCAACGAGCACCAACCAGGGATGATCAGGGCACCCGGGACTTCCCGCCCCCGCATTCATCATGCGCTGACCGCGCTAGGCTCGATTCTGCTGCTGACTTTCCTCTGGCAGTTGATCGCCTTAGAAGAGGCTTCGCCGCTCCTTCCAACGCCGATCAGAGTCCTCGAAGTACTCTGGCAAGAGCTGGTGTCCGGACGTCTGCCTCACCATCTCGGTATGACACTCGCCCGGCTGATGGTCAGTTTCTTGATTTCTATGATTCTTGGGACGGGGATCGGCATTATCCTTGGAAGGACCCCTCGACTGGACCAGTTTTTCAGCACCTGGCTGGTCATCGCCTTGAACATCCCCGCGTTGGTGACCATTATTCTCTGCTATGTGTGGTTTGGCCTTGACGAATTTGCCGCTCTCTTGGCGGTGGTCATCAACAAGTTGCCCCATGTGATTGTGACGATTCGAGAAGGGGCTCGCCACCTGCGACAGGATCTTTTGGACATAGCGCAAGTCTACCGTTTTGGCCCGTTCAAAACCCTTCAACATGTGGTCTGGCCCCAGCTCTTCCCCTACATCATGACCGCCGGCCGCACCGGCCTTGCGCTGATTTGGAAAATCATTCTGGTCGTTGAGCTGCTCGGCCGCAGTGACGGGATGGGTTACCAGTTAAATCTCTTTTTTCAACTGTTTGATGTCGCCGGCATCCTCGCCTATTCCCTGGCCTTCATCGTCATCGTACAGTTGATAGAATGGGCGATTTTGATCCCTTTGGACCTTAAAGCCCAACGGTGGCGACGATGACCGCCCTCAGGATTCAACACCTTAAGAAGGATCACGGCCGGGGGCTGGTCATTGATGACCTTAACCTAACGGTCGACTCTGGGGAATTTGTCTGTCTTGTCGGCCCTTCAGGCTGCGGCAAAACCACCTTGCTGCAACTCATCGCCGGCCTCGATCGACACTATTTGGGCGACATCGAGATCAGTCAACGGGATCCCAAAGCCCTTCGGATTGGCTATGCCTCTCAAGAGCCCCGGCTGCTCCCATGGCGAACGGTTCGCGACAATCTGAGCCTTGCACTGCCCGCGGGGATGGATCCTGCCAGGATCAACGCCCTGATCGACACGGTCGGGCTTGACGCGGTGGCGGATGAATTTCCAGAGACGCTCTCGGTCGGCATGAGTCGTCGCGTCTCACTGGTTCGAGCCTTTGCCATCGATCCCGACCTCCTCCTCATGGACGAGCCACTGGTATCCCTCGACGCCCCAACGGCGCGCCGCCTTCGAAGCTGGTTGTTAGGGCTCTGGCAAAAAAGGCCCCACACGGTCCTCTTTGTGACCCACGACCTCCGTGAGGCCATTGAAATCGCCGATAGGATCCTCTTTCTATCGGCAGCCCCCCTCAAGGTCCTCGCCGATATCCGGGTGACGATCGAAAGACAGAACCGAAACCCCGAAGCCATCGAAGCGTTCAGTGCTCACCTTAGAACCTGCCATCCAAACCTTGATGCCTTGCTCTGAGCGAGAACAGAAGGATCACTGAGAGGGACTGAGGAGGTGCTGGTACACGGAGAGGTTGCCTTCAACCATCCGGTCTTCAGAAAAATAGGTTTCAACCCATTGCCGCCCTGAACGCCCCATGGCCTTTCGTCTTTCAGGGGCCTTTAGAAGATCAATGATGGCCTCGGCAAGCGCCGAAGCATCGTTAGGGCTTACCAGGACACCGGTCACACCCTCATGGACGGCCTCAGGAATCCCACCGACCCTTGAGGCCACGATCGGCACACCGGCACAAGAAGCCTGCAGCAACGAGACCCCCATACCCTCCATCAGGGCAGGATGGACCACCAGATCCAAACACGGCAGAATTCTTTGAAGATCATCCCTGAAGCCGGCTAAGGCCACTCGATCGCTCATCTCCCGCTGATGAATCAGGGCCTTTAACGAAGACTCCAGAGGGCCACGGCCAAAGAAGAGCACCCGGACATCGGGGCACTGTTTGAGAATCAGCGGCATCGCCTCCACCAAGAGGTGATGCCCTTTTCGCGGAATCAACTGAGCAATGACAGCGATGACCAAACTCCCCGGGGGGATTGCAAAGGTGTCCTCCAGCCAGGGCCTCTCGGGATGTTCGACCCAGGGAGTAATTTCAATAGCATCAGGAACACAGGCCAGCTTTGTTCTCGGGAGTCCCTCGCTAAGAAGCACCTCGCCTATCGCCTTGGAAATCGCAATCACGCGATCATGAAGCCGATACTTAAGCGCTACGGCCAGCCGGCTTTCAGGATTGTCTTGTCGTCTTGAATGGACAACGGACACCCCAGCCAAGCGACAGGCTATCCCCCCCATCACGTCGGCCCCAATCCGGCTGTGCAAATGGACGACATCCGGTGACACACTGCGGATCACCCGATACAGTCGATGAATCAGTCCCACATCAAGATCACCGGCCATCGGCAAGCTGATCACCTCGCCTAAGGACGCGGCAGCCACCGCCAGTGCACTCCCTGTTCGACAGACGAGAACATTTTGAATGCCGCGCGCTTGAAGACCCCGCATCAATAACAAGATCTGATGGGCCCCGCCATAGAGATTTCTCCCCCCTTCGACATGGAGGATTTTCACCAGGCCTTCAGAGCAAGGCTCAACGACATCGTGTCTCCTCCCAAAGGCCCTCACCCAACGACGGGCCCCTTGGTGCCCGCCATCATCCTCAAAATGATGAGCACAGCTTATTGGACCAGCGCGAGCAGCACACCCGCCGCGACCGCCGAGCCAATCACCCCGGCCACATTAGGGCCCATGGCATGCATCAGGAGGAAATTGTGGGGATTTGATTCCTGACCGACCTTATTGGCAACCCGAGCGGACATCGGAACCGCCGATACCCCTGCCGCACCAATCAAAGGGTTGATCTTATTTTCAGGTGAAATCACGTTCATCAGCTTGGCCATGAGCACCCCCGATGCCGTACCGAAACTGAAAGCCAGCGCCCCAAGAACCAGAATGCCGAGCGTCTCGGTCCTTAAAAACTGATCGGCACTGAGTTTAGAACCGACGGCAAGCCCCAAGAAAATGGTGACCACATTGATCATCTCATTCTGCGCCGTCTTGCTGAGTCGATCAACGACCCCGCATTCGCGAATAAGGTTACCGAGACAGAACATCCCGATCAGCGGCGCCGCAGACGGCAACAGCATGGCGGTCAGTATTAATAAAACACCGGGGAAAATGATTTTTTCAAGGCGGCTGACATGACGGAGCTGAGCCATTTCAATCAGTCGCTCCTCTGGCGTGGTCAGCGCCCGCATGATCGGTGGCTGAATCAATGGAACCAGAGCCATATAAGAATAGGCGGCAACAGCAATGGCCCCTAAGAGCTCTGGGGCCAGTTTCGAAGCCACATAGATGGACGTCGGCCCATCGGCTCCCCCAATGATCGCAATAGCGGCCGCATCTTTGATGGTAAAACTCATCCCAGGAATCAGATTGAGCGCCAGCGCACCAAACAGCGTTCCAAAAATACCAAACTGTGCAGCAGCGCCCAACAGCAGGGTCTTTGGATTAGCCAGCATGGGGCCAAAATCGGTCATCGCCCCAACCCCCATAAAGATCAGCAGGGGAAAGATACCCGATTTGATGCCGAGGTAAAGATACGATAACAAACCGCCCTCTTCGGCAATACCGGCCATCGGTATGTTACTGAGCACGGCACCAAAGCCAATCGGTAACAGCAGCAGTGGTTCAAATTCCTTCTTGATAGCGAGATAAAGGAGCCCGAAACCGACCGCCATCATCACCGCCTGGTCAGCCTGAAAATTGGACAGCCCCGTACTTGCCCACAGTTGCATCAATGCGTCCATCAGTTACCTCATTCGAGCGCAAGGAGGTCGTCTTGAGACGCTACCGTCTCACCGACCTTCACCGCAATGCTCGCAACGATTCCGCCTGCGCGCGTCCGGATTTCCGTTTCCATTTTCATAGCCTCCATCACAATCACCACCGTGTTAGGCTCCACATGCTGCCCCGGTGCAACATTGATCCTGAGAATATGGCCCGCCATCGGGGCCTTGACGACTTCGCCCTCGCCCTTGGCTTGAGGCTTCAGCACCGGCGTCGCAGCATCACCCGGGGTGACGTCCACTTTGTAATTACGCCCGTTAACCGCCAAGACGCCAGGGCTTGGCGCCTCTACCCGATAGCTATGACCATTGACCACCACGTCGAAGACCATCTCGGGAGCCCCCTTGGAGGCACCGCCTTTATGGCGATGATCCCCGGTAGGTGCCGGCTCGAAGGCGGCAGGATTTCCGCGATTCTGGAGAAATTTAAAGCCGATCTGCGGGAACAGCGCATAGGTCAGGACATCATCGATCGGGTCTTTGGCTAAAACAACGCCCTCTTTAGTTGCCAGCGAATGGAGCTCGCCGGCGAGTTTCTCAAGCTCTGGCTCCAGAAGATCAGCCGGTCGACAACTGATGGGGGCGCCGGCGCCCAGAACCTTTTTCTGCAAGCGCTGATTAACAGCGGCCGGGGTCGCACCGTATTCGCCTCGAAGGACACCCTGAGTCTCCTTGGTAATCGACTTATAGCGCTCCCCCATCAACACATTAATTACCGCCTGACTCCCCACAATCTGGGAGGTCGGGGTCACCAAGGGAATATACCCAAGATCCTTCCTAACCTTGGGTATTTCTTTGAGAACGGCATCAAACTGATCCAGCGCGCCCTGCTCCTTGAGCTGGCTTTCCATATTGGTCAGCATGCCGCCTGGGACTTGAGCGACCAGGATACGACTGTCGACCCCCCTAAGACTGCCCTCAAACGCGGTGTACTTTTTGCGGATCTCACGAAAATAGGTCGCAATCTCCTCCAACTTTTTGAGGTTGAGGCCCGTCTGGCGTGTCTGGCCCTCAAGCGCTGCCACCACGGCCTCGGTAGCACTGTGGCCATAGGTCATGCTCATCGAGGATATCGCCGTATCGACATTGTCGACACCCGCCTCAGCAGCCTTGATAATCGTCGCCGTACTCAGGCCCGTGGTGGCATGACACTGCATATGGATCGGCACCGCCACGGCCTTCTTCAAGCGAGAGACCAGTTCAAAGGCCTCATAAGGCTTCAAGAGACCCGCCATATCCTTGATGGCGATGGAATGGGAACCCATGTCCTCCAGCCTTTTGGCAAGATCAACCCACATTTCGATGGTATGGACGGGGCTGACGGTATAGGAAATCGTTCCCTGGGCATGCTTGCCGTTCGCAATGGTGGCCTTGATAGCACGCTCAAAGTTGCGAGGATCGTTGAGCGCATCGAAAATTCGGAACACGTCGACGCCATGAACGGCCGATCGCTCGACAAACTTGTCAACAACGTCATCGGCGTAATGGCGATAGCCGAGGAGATTCTGCGCTCGAAGCAGCATCTGAAGGGGCGTCTTGGGCAGCGCCTGCTTCAAAAGCCTCAGCCGATCCCAAGGATCCTCACCGAGATAACGAATACACGCATCAAAGGTTGCCCCACCCCAACTCTCAAGGGACCAAAAACCAACCGCGTCCAACTTCTCACAGATGGGCAGCATGTCATCAATGCGAAGGCGGGTTGCCAGCAAGGACTGGTGCGCATCTCGCAACACCACATCGGTAATACCCAGTTTGGCCATATGGTCAGTTCCTTTTGAATGTTCTCTTACCCCATTATGGGCGTTATGTAAGTTCAACTAACGGGAGTGACGCTCCACGGCAGTCGCAATGACCGCGACCAATTCGGCTTCTTCCTTTTCCACCTCAAGGCTGGACCGTTTGGCGATTTGAGTGGGTTCTGGAGCCATCGTACCCACCAATCTCGCGGTGACGCCGATGATCCATACCAGAAGTGCTAGAAACAGATAGACAATGCCCATGCCGATGATCATCAGCTTGAGGCCTGGAAGCAGGAAGTCAGAAAGAGATGGTTCCATGTCGGGTCTGGTCGATGTCGTGAAGGCCCAGGCTCGAAGAGCAGTTCAGCTATGATAATTCGATGCCGGTTGAAAGTCGAACCCTGCTTGAAAGTCGCGGCTCTTTCGCCAACCCACCATCACCTTTACGGTATCGTTACCATCAGTAAAACTGATTATATTTACTTGTATTTTCGTGCAAAACTTATCATCAATCTCAACAGAACCCCGAGATAAAGCTCAGTTCTCTGAACCTCCTTCGGCAGTTCTCCTCCTTCAGCGACCGTCAGGTCGCTTTTTTTGCCAAAAAAAGCCTGCTGAATCGCAGGCGTTTTTTATTCTTCTTTTAGTTATTAGGGCGACTTTGCGTTTAGGCGCGGTCACCTCGGCACCATCGTTATTATTATGTGCCAAAAGGCTTTCTCCTCCTTCCTGGCTTTAGCACGGCGAGATCAACCTCGGGCGCTGTGCGTAGTCTAATAAAAAAAACATTCCTGTCTAGTTTTTTTTCGTTCACATAGGAACTCAGCGCGTCTATTGTTGTCCCGAGGGCGGTAACGAGTCACTCGTGGTGCATCGATTCGTGGGAGCCGCCCCCCCTGGAGCGCTGGGTAATAGCCACCATTTCCCGCTCGATCCATTCTTCGGCTTGCTGGTTGATCTGTGCTGCGGGGAGGCTCGCTCCATCAAGCGGAGGCCCGACCACTATCTCGATCTCCCCGGGATACTTCATAAAACCGTCCTTGGCCCAATATTCTCCCGCGTTATGGGCCACAGGGATCACTGGGCAAGCCGCTCGTTGAGCCAACAGGCCACCACTCGAACCATAGCGCCCCCGGGACCCGGGAGGAACCCGAGTGCCCTCCGGGAATAAGACCACCCAGCGCCCATCCTGAATGCGCGCCTCTCCGACCCGGATAATCTGCTTCAACGCCTGAGTCTTGGCTGCCCGGTCAATGGCAATCGGCTCGAGGGTTGCCATCGCCCAACCCCAGAAGGGGATCCGCAGTAATTCCTCTTTGAGAATAAAGACCACCGGGGGAAAGATGACCTGGAGCGCCAGGGTTTCAAACGCCGACTGGTGCTTACACAAAATGAGGCCACTGTGATCGCGTGGAATATGCTCCACGCCCCTGATCGAATAGCGGAGCCTGCAGACCGTTCGAAGCACCCAAAGATTAAAGCGCACCCAAAGATTGGCTGCACCATAACGAATCCTAAAGGGGGCAGGCCACAAGACCAGCATCACCGGCCCAAGAATCAAGGTCGAAAGCGTCTGCCCCAAAAGATAGACCAGGGAACGGACGGCGATGAGTGGCTTAGTCATCATCATGGAGAATCGCCAAGGCGGCTTCATAAAGATTGCTGAAGATCGGGAGGTCTAGATTCGGATGCAGCGTCAAGGTTCCCATCCCCTTCCCAGTAGCCACCAGCATTGGGGCCGCACCCACCGATTGCGCGGCCTCAAGATCCCGAAACGAATCACCGATGGCAGGAACCCCCTGAAGATTCACGGCGAAGTCTTCTGCCATCCGTCGATAGAGCCCGGCCTTAGGCTTCCGACATTCGCACCCGTCTTCTGGCCCGTGGGGGCAATGATAAATGGCGTCGATCCGACCACCCAGAGCCGCAACCTCCCGAACCATCTTGGCATGGATCTTCGCGAGCACCTCTTCATTGAAATACCCCCGCGCAATCCCAGACTGGTTGGTGATCACCACCAGTCGGTAGCCGTGTCGGGTCAATAGTTCGATCGCCTCGAGACTCCCCGGAATCGCCTCCCATTCTTCTGGCGATTTGATGTAGGCATCGGAGTCCTCATTGATGACCCCATCACGGTCGAGAATCACCCACTTCATCGGTCTGGTGGGCAACGGTCTAGTCCTGAAGCCTTGAAATATCTGCGATATCGAGGAAGAGACCTTCAATCATCGCCAACAGCCCCAACCGGTTTTGCCGGACCAGGGGATCCTCTGCCATCACCATCACCCCATCAAAGAACACATCGACGGGTGCTTTGAGGCTTGCCAGCGATCTCAGGGCCTCCTCATAGTTCGCCACCTTTAGGAAGGCATCAATGGATTGTCGCGCCTCACGCGCCGCCGCCAAAAGCTCTCGCTCAGGCGCTTCAACAAGGCCTCCGGCATCGACCGATGCCGCAACGTCTTGAGATTCGTTTCTTTTAAGCAGATTTCGGATCCGTTTGTTGGCGGCAGCAAGGCTTTCTGCCTCGGGAAGATGGCGAAAGGCCTTAACCGCATCCACACGCTTCATAAAGTCCGGCAGACTCGATGGCCTGACCGCGAGCACCGCCTCAAATTCATCAGGACGAGCCCCTTGGTCAAGGCAGTAGCCCCGGAGTCGCTCGAGAATGAAGGTTTCCACCAGATCCAACGTCTTCTTATGATCAAAGTCATGGGTCAAGGAGCTCAGGGCCGAACTCAGCAGTGGCCGTAAAGGAAGATCGATGCCGGATTCGATAGAGAGCCTGATGACCCCCAACGCCGCGCGCCTTAAGGCATAAGGATCCTTGTCACCGGTCGGGATCAATCCCGCGCTAAAAATACCGGTCAGGGTATCGATCTTATCGGCCAAGGCGAGGATCTGACCCAAGGGCGATAACGGCAAATGACCCCCCGAGACTTTAGGGAGGTACTGTTCTTCGATCGCTTCGGCAACCTCTCTTCGCTCACCTTCGGCGAGCGCGTAATATCGCCCCATAATGCCCTGAAGCTCGGGAAACTCGCCGACCATCGTGGTGAGCAGATCCGCCTTGGCAAGCCTTGCAGCACGAGCGACGAGGGCACCATCTTGACCGAGATCTTCGGCCATAGCGCGGGCCAGAGCGACCACCCGCGCCGTCTTTTCAAGGACTGAGCCCAGGTTTTTTTGGAAGGTCACCTGACCTAAATCTTCAACACGGCTCAGCAAGGTTCTTTTGCGGTCCTGATTCCAGAAAAATTCGGCGTCGGAAAGTCGCGGCCGAACCACCCGTTCATTCCCTTCCCGAACCGTTTCAATCCGGGTGCTGTCGATGTTACTGAAGGTAATAAAGTAAGGCAGCAGCTCACCCGCTACCCCCCGAACCGGAAAATACTTTTGATTGGCCTGCATCGTGGTGATCAATACTTCAGCCGGAAGAGCGAGAAAACGAGACTCAAAACTTCCAAGGATCGCCACCGGCCACTCCACGAGCGCGGTGACTTCATCCAGCAGCTCAGGGTCAATGACCGCCACGCCACCGACCGAGGCCGCGGCCTCCTCTGCTAGAGCCGTAATTTTCACTTGACGCTCATTAAAATCCGCCATCACGACCCCTTGATCGAGGAGGCTTCGGGCATAATCGCCCGGGGACTTGAGTGAGATCGAGCCGACCCCATGAAACCGGTGCCCCCGGGTCAGGCGATCGGCGGCAATCCCCAGAATGTCAGCAGGCACCACGGCCTCACCCATCAAAAGCACCACCCAGTGCACCGGTCGCACAAATTCGGCCGTCCCCGCACCCCAGCGCATCCGTTTAGCAATGGGCAAGGCTTGCAGGGCCTGCTCTAGGATGCCGGGAAGAAGCTCCGCCGTCGCCACCCCGTTCATCCGCTGACGTAAAGCAACCCAGGCCCCCTTGTCTGTTTCAAGGGTGATCAGCTGATCTCGGGTGGCGTTCGCACTTCGAAGAAACCCTTCAAGCGCCTTACTGGGGCTCCCATCGGCCGCGAAGGCGGCATTGAGCGCCGGACCCCGACGCTCGATGTCCTGATCCGGCTGCGCCACCCTCACCGCCTCAATAACCACCGCTAACCGCCGGGGGGTCGCATAGGGGGTGATCGACTTAAAGCTCACCCCAGCCCGTTTGAGGCCATCAGAAACCCCTTGGGTGAGGGCACGGCTGAGGGTAAGAAGGGACTTTGGAGGCAATTCCTCTGTCCCTAATTCAAACAGCACATCACGGGTTTCACTCATGGACGGCATCCTTCTGATTCAGCATGGGAAACCCGAGGGACTCCCGGCGATGGTAATAGGCTGCCGCGACCGAGCGGGCCAATTCGCGCACCCTGAGGATAAAACGTTGCCGCTCAGTGACCGAAATCGCCTTTCGGGCATCCAGAAGATTGAAGGCATGGGACGCCTTGAGGACCATTTCGTAGGCCGGCAACGGCAGATCAAGGCCAATTAACCGTTTAGACTCACTCTCGTAGGTATCAAAAGCGCCGAACAGGAAGGTTGTATCGGCGTGCTCGAAATTGTAGGCCGACATCTCAACCTCGTTTTGATGGTAAACGTCTCCGTAGGTCACGACACCCTGTGGGCCCCGCGCCCAAACCAGATCAAAGACGCTCTCACAGGTCTGGAGGTACATCGCAATGCGCTCAAGACCGTAGGTGATTTCACCGCTGACGGGCCGGCAATCGATTCCCCCGACCTGCTGGAAATACGTGAACTGGGTGACCTCCATGCCATTGAGCCAGACTTCCCAACCAAGACCCCAGGCGCCAAGCGTCGGCGACTCCCAGTTGTCCTCGACAAAACGAACGTCATGCTCCTTCAGATCAAAACCCAAGGTTTCAAGAGACTTAAGGTAAAGGTCCTGAAAATCCTTCGGGGAAGGTTTCATGATCACCTGGAACTGATAGTAGTGCTGCAAGCGATTAGGGTTCTCGCCATATCGGCCATCGGTCGGACGCCTTGAAGGCTGGACATAGGCCGTATTCCAAGGCTCTGGGCCAATGGCGCGAAGAAATGTCGCTGGGTGAAAGGTCCCTGCACCGACTTCGAGATCCAAAGGCTGCAGAATAAGGCAGCCCTGAGCCGCCCAAAATTCCTGAAGCGCTAAGATCAGGCCCTGAAACGTTGAGACATCGCGTTGCTGCTGGGACACGCAAACCACTCCAGATTAAGCGAAAGGAAACGATGGTGATTATAGCCGAAGTCGCCCGCCTGGCCGCGCCAGGGAGCCCCATGCCGGCTAAAAAAGCCGCTGAGACCACCCAGCAATCGGGCCCTGTCGGAGACGCTCTGAAAAACCCCTAACCCAGACAGCCTTCGATGAAGGCTCAATCCTATCGCCTCACTGTGGATGGTCTTTAAACACTTTAGAGGACCCGCTCTGGTCAAAGCTCATCACCTGATAAGGATCCTTCGAGGCCCCCATTTCCATGCCCGGCGACCCCACCGGCATGCCTGGAACCGCAAGCCCTAAGGGACCCGACTTCATGCCCATCAACTCTCGGATCTCTTCAGCTGGCACATGCCCTTCGATCACGTGACCACCCACAAGAGCGGTATGGCAGGATCTCAGTGCCGCAGGGACCCGATACTGGTTCTTGATAGACGTCATCTCCTCGCTGGTGATGTCCTCCACCACAAAACCATGATCTTTCAGGTGGGTCACCCACTTGCCACAACAGCTGCAGGTCGGACTGCGATAAACCTTGATGGGAATCTTGGTCTTGCCGGATTCAGCAGCCGCGACCCAGAAGCTTGCCAATAACAGGAATGAGAGGAGGCCAACAGACGCTTTCATGGAAGATTCCCCGAGGCTAGAGGTTAATAAAGAGAGGACCGTTTTCGACTATACGGCATGGCAAGGCCTCTTGAAAACGAACTTTCCCCCAGAAACCCAAGGCCTCAAGCGGAGAGGGGGAGGCGTGTGCCGCCCTGGGTGACGGTCAATGCCTTGCTCGAGACCTTTAACACGCTCCTCCTTTGATACCGCCCCGCCCCGAACCAGCAGGAGGGTGACAACGGTCATCAGATCACCGAATTGTTCCGAGCTCCCTCACGGGGTCCAGCGGCCAAAACGCCCTTTCATGGTGCTGGCGCGTCGTGGATCTGGGCATCGGACCCGCTTTATGACAGAATCAACACCTTTTTGAGGCGGAGACGTTGTCATGCGAGTCATCCTTCTGGGTGCCCCAGGATCCGGCAAGGGCACTCAAGCCCAAGCGATTACCGAACAATTTGGCATCCCCCAGATTTCTACCGGCGACATGCTGCGGGCAGCCGTCCGCGAAGGGACCCCTTTGGGACTTGCCGCCAAGCAGATCATGGATGCCGGCCTTCTGGTATCCGATGACATCATCCTGGGGCTGATCAAGGAACGGATTCAAGCCCATGACTGCCGCAACGGTTTTTTGCTGGATGGCTTTCCCCGCACCATAGCCCAAGCCGATGGCCTCGACGTCATGGGTATCGCCATCGATCACGTGGTCGAATTCATGGTGGATGATGAAGAAATCGTCAAGCGGATGAGTGGTCGTCGCGTTCATCTCGGGTCCGGCCGCTCTTACCATCTGATCTTCAACCCCCCCCGCGAAGAAGGCAAGGATGACTTGACCGGTGAGGCTTTGATCCAGCGGGATGATGACTGTGAAGCCACCGTCAGAAAAAGACTGGCCGTTTACTATGAACAAACCAAGCCCCTCGTGGGCTATTACCAGGCAAAGGCCGAACGAGGTACGCCTCAGTTCGCCAGCATCCATGGCATCGGCCCGGTCGAGGCCATCACTGATCAGCTCTTAAAAGTATTGCATTAACCCCCCATTCATGTTTAAGGTTATTTTTTCCCGATCACCCCTAACTCGAGACTAACGCTTATGGCCGGCAAGACTCTCTATGACAAGCTTTGGGAATCGCATGTCGTCTGTACCGAATCCGATGGTTCGGCACTCCTCTACATCGATCGCCAACTCCTCCATGAAGTGACCTCCCCTCAGGCATTCGAAGGCTTGAGACTGAGTGGTCGCGAGGTCTGGCGAAAAGGCGCAAACCTTGCGACAGCCGATCACAACGTGCCAACGACCGGATTAGAAAAAGGCATCACCGATCCGATTGCACGACTCCAGATCGAGACCCTTGATCGGAACTGCGCCGAATACGGCATCACCGAATTCGCCATGGGCGATGAACGCCAGGGGGTCGTGCACGTTATGGGTCCGGAGCAGGGCGCGACCCTCCCCGGGATGACCATCGTCTGTGGCGATTCCCATACGGCGACCCACGGCGCTTTTGGCGCCCTTGCGTTTGGGATTGGTACCTCGGAAGTCGAACATGCCTTGGCGACCCAGTGCCTGGTCCAGAGAAAATCCAAAAGCATGCTGATCAAGATCGACGGCACGCTCGGCGAGGGGGTGACCGCGAAGGACATCATTCTCGCCATCATCGGCCAGATTGGAACCGCCGGCGGCACCGGTTACACCATCGAATTTTCAGGGTCAGCGGTCAGGGCCCTCTCGATGGAAGGCCGAATGACGCTGTGCAACATGGCCATTGAAGCCGGCGCCAGAGCAGGCCTGATCGCGGTCGATGACACCACGACAACTTATCTCAAGGGACGCCCGATGGCCCCGACCGGCAAACACTGGGATGAAGCCCGGATCAGCTGGAAGGACTTCACGAGCGATGCCGATGCTGTTTTTGATGCGGTCATCGAACTCGACGCGACCGTCATCAAGCCTCAGGTGAGCTGGGGAACTTCACCAGAAATGGTGGTCGCGATTGACGGCAACGTTCCGAATCCTAGCGATGAAAAGGACGCGGTGAAGCGAGATGGCATGGAACGCGCGCTCAACTATATGGGCCTCAAAGCGGGTACACCGATCACCGAGATTGTCCTCGACAAAATCTTCATCGGTTCTTGCACCAATGGCCGCATCGAGGATCTTCGGGCCGCAGCGAAGGTCGCCGAAGGCCGCAAGCTGGCCACCAACATTAAGCTCGCGATGGTGGTTCCAGGCTCCGGACTCGTCAAGAAGCAGGCTGAATCGGAAGGGCTTGACCGAATCTTTAGGGATGCAGGTTTCGAATGGCGCGATCCGGGTTGCTCGATGTGCCTGGCGATGAACGCCGACCGCCTTGAGTCTGGTGAACGTTGCGCCTCCACCTCAAACCGAAATTTTGAAGGGCGTCAGGGCTTTGGCGGCAGAACCCATCTGGTCAGCCCTCAAATGGCCGCTGCAGCGGCGATTGCCGGTCACTTCATAGACGTCAGAACGCTAAAGGCAGTCCCCAAAGCCGAGCCGAAGCCAACGGCAACGGACGCCTCAGCGCCTAGCCCAGCGCCACGCGCTAAAAAGCCTCAGCCAGCCACGCCAAAGCCAGCGGCCACGAAGGCGAAGGCAGCGGTGAGCCCCCCTCGCGAGGCTACCCCTCAAAAGCCGGTGGCGACGAAGAAGCCCGCGGCCACGAAAGCTCCAACCACGCCCCGGAAGAGGACGACAACCCCATGAAATCCTTTCGCTACATTCATTCCAGAGTCATCTCACTCGATCGAGCCAACGTCGACACTGATGCCATCATTCCAAAGCAGTTCCTGAAATCCATCAAGCGCAGCGGCTTCGGCGTTTACCTGTTTGACGAGTGGCGCTATCTCGATCGCGGTGAACCCGATATGGACTGCACCCAGCGCCCACTGAACCCCGACTTCGTCCTCAATAAACCGGCCGCCTATCGGGCCCGGATTTTACTGACGCGAGAAAATTTCGGTTGTGGATCCTCCCGAGAGCATGCACCTTGGGCCCTTGAAGATTACGGCTTTCGAGTGCTGATCGCGCCTAGTTTCGCGGATATCTTCTATAACAACTGCTTCAAGAATGGCCTGCTTCCGATCGTGCTCGATAGCAAAACCGTCGATCGACTGTTTGATGAAGCCAAAGGCGTTGGTTACCAGCTCGAAGTCGATCTTGAACAACAGCGCATCACGACTAAGTTTGGTGAGCGGATCCACTTTGACGTCGAACCGACCAGGAAGCACCGCCTACTGAATGGTCTCGATGACATTGCGCTGACTTTAAAGCACGCCGACGCCATCCGCACTTATGAAGCAAAACGACGAAAGGAAGCCCCTTGGCTGTTTTCTGACGTCGCCTGATGATTTAACCCGGGAAAGAAACGACCCACCGACATGACCATAAAAATTGCTGTACTCCCTGGCGATGGCATCGGCACCGAAATCGTGACTGAAGCGATCAAGGTACTCGACGTGCTCCGTGAGGATTTTGGCCTGCCTATCGAAACCGAAGAAGCCCTCATCGGTGGCGCGGCCTATGACGCGACGGGCACGCCGTTTCCAGAAGCCACCCTGAAACTGTGCCAGACAGCGGATGCTGTTCTCCTCGGCGCTGTGGGTGGCCCAAAGTGGGAGCCACTTGACTATGCGCTGCGGCCTGAACGCGGTCTTCTCGGCCTTCGCGCAGAGCTAGAGCTGTTTGCCAATCTTCGTCCAGCCATTCTCTACCCGCAGCTGGTCGCCGCCTCAACCCTAAAAGCCGAGGTGGTGTCAGGTCTCGACCTCATGATCATCCGGGAATTAACCGGGGGCATCTATTTCGGTCAACCCCGGGGACGATCCATTCATGCGGATGGCGAACGGGAAGGCTTCAACACCCTTTACTACAAGGAATCGGAAATTCGCCGCATCGGACATATCGCTTTTCAAACCGCACAAAAACGGAACCGTCGTTTGTGCTCAATCGACAAAGCCAATGTCCTTGAATGCACGGAGCTCTGGCGTGAAATCATGATCGAGGTATCGAAGGAGTACCCTGAGGTCGAGCTGAGCCATATGTACGTCGACAACGCCGCGATGCAGCTGGTCCGTGCCCCAAAGCAGTTTGATGTCATGGTCACCGAAAACATGTTTGGCGATATTCTGTCTGATTGCGCCGCCATGCTGACCGGTTCCATCGGCATGCTGCCCTCGGCCTCCCTCGATCAAAACGGCAAGGGCATGTTCGAACCGATCCATGGATCAGCGCCCGATATCGCGGGTCAGGGCGTCGCTAATCCGATCGCGACCATCCTCTCAGTGGCGATGATGCTGCGTTATAGCTTCAATGATGAGCTCAATGCGGATCGCCTTGAAAAGGCCGTCACAGCAGCACTGGATGCTGGCTACCGGACCGCTGATATCGCCGCTCAAGGCACCCTCAAAACGGGCACTGCGGACATGGGTGATGCCATCATTGCTGCCTTGCGGGCCCAAGGATAGGGAACCGCTACGCCATGAGTAGAACGTTTAACGTCGCCGTTCTGGGGGCTACTGGAGCGGTGGGCGAAACCATGCTCAGTCTCCTTGAGTCGCGTGATTTCCCTGTCAATGACGTCTTTCCTTTAGCCAGCAGCCGCTCGGCAGGTCAGATGATTCGCTTCAAGGGACAGGATCTCAAGGTCATCGATGTCGAGACCTTCGACTTCACCCAGGCCGAGATTGGATTATTTTCCGCCGGGGCCTCGGTCTCTGAGCGCTACGCCGAGATTGCCGTAGCCGCCGGCTGTGTGGTGATTGATAACACTTCGAGGTTTCGCTACGACGACGATATCCCTCTCGTCGTGCCTGAGGTTAATCCTGAGGCGATCGCCCTCTACAAGCGCCGAGGCATCATTGCCAACCCGAATTGCTCGACGATTCAGATGTTGGTGGCACTGAAACCCCTCTATGATGCCGTCGGGATTGAGCGCATCAATGTCTGCACCTACCAGGCGGTTTCAGGCACCGGCAAACAGGCGATTCAGGAGTTGGTGGAGCAAACAACCCAGCACCTCAGCGGCAAGCCGATGACCTCCAAGGTCTACCCGCGACAGATCGCCTTCAACGTGCTCCCTCAAATCGATATCTTCCTTGACAACGGCTACACCAAAGAAGAAATGAAAATGGTCTGGGAAACTCGGAAGATCTTGGCCGATGACCGCATCGAAGTCAATCCGACAGCCGTCAGGGTCCCGGTCTTTTATGGCCACTCAGAAGCGCTTCATATCGAGACAAGGGATAAAATCACCAGCCAAGAAGCGCTGCATCTTTTGAAGCGATCCCCCGGCATCGTGGTCATAGACGAGCGGGTGGCCGGCGGCTATCCGACCGCGGCAACTGAAGGCGCCGGCCACGACCCGGTGTACGTCGGACGGGTCAGAGAGGATATCTCACACCCACGAGGACTTAACCTCTGGGTCGTCTCGGATAACATCCTTAAAGGCGCCGCACTCAACAGCATCCAAATCGCCGATATTCTGATCCAGCATTATCTTTGATCCTATCCCCTATGGGGATAGGCCGGTTGGAATCCGGCCTTGTCATGACCCCCTCGGATCGCCAAGATCCCAGGCGAGATGACCTTCCCTAAAGGGGGGGCCTGGGGGTTTCGGCTCTCGCTTCACAGAAATCCTTCGGCGAAGGCGCCAAAGCGCCTTACCTTAGGGGTCTCCTTCTCCAAGAGCCTTGGGAGACGCTCTCTCACCCCGCCCCTTAGGTTAAAGAGAAGGTCATGAACTGCCTTGGCCGCATGGATGTCTCGGTCATGGTGTGACCCACAGGGGGCACGTCCATGCCTTGACGGAGAGCGGCACCTCCCCAACATGGCCGCAATGGCTTTTTGGCCTTTCGGGTCGGCGCAAAGGGGTCGTCGTCACACACCGTCCGTCAGGGACTAGCCGCCCTGATAGTCCAGAAA
This sequence comes from Methylococcus sp., assembly GCA_007280285.1. GTDB lineage: Bacteria > Pseudomonadota > Gammaproteobacteria > Methylococcales > Methylococcaceae > UBA6136. The sequence continues at coordinate 21,177 of QYQA01000025.1, forward strand.
AGTTCTTAACCAGAGAAGCCCAAACCCCCTCAAAAGTTAAAGGATTAAACCCGCCCCATACATAACGAAAAAGCCCTTGGGGCATCCCGAGGCGCACTGACTCTTCGCCTAAGGGGGCCGGCATGCAGCCATGCACTTCTTCGCAGCGCAGCTTCAAGCTCGGCCTAAAAATCCCTGTTGCCGCCAGGCTTCATAGAGAACGAGGGCGACCGCATTCGACAGATTAAGACTGCGGCTCCCAGGTTGCATCGGGATGATCAATTGCTGATTTGACGGCAGCGCCTGCCTCAAAGCCTTGGGCAGACCGCGGGTCTCAGGCCCAAATAGGAACGCATCCTCTGGCCTAAAGCGCGCCTCCGAGTAAGGCTCTTCGCCTCGAGTCGACAATGCGAACAACCGGCTGGGCTGCTCACGGTGAAGATAGGTCTCAAAGTCGTCGTGGAGCTCGACTTTGGCAAATTCATGATAATCAAGCCCTGCCCTGCGGAGCCTTTTGTCGTCAAATTCAAAACCCAAGGGCCGAATCAGATGCAAGGAAGCGCCCGCATTGGCGCAGAGCCGAATAATGTTTCCCGTATTCGGCGCGATTTCAGGTTCATAAAGAACGACCTGAAACATCTCAGGGCGTATGGGGAGCCACTGAAGTCAACCGCCAGATATCGCGATTGTATTCCGCGATGGTTCGATCAGAAGAGAATTTCCCGGCGGCCGCGGTATTTAGAATACTCATCCTCGTCCAGGCCTCCTCATCCTTGAAAGCCACCGACACGGACTTCTGCGCAGTGAGGTAGGCCACAAAGTCGGCCGCGGTCATCCAAGGATCCACAACGCTCTTGATCGCCTCGATAATCGGATCAAATAAGCCGGGCTCGCCGGCGTTGAAGCAGCCGGCTTCGAGGCGTGCCATCACCCTTGAAAAGTCCTGATCGCCGCAAATGATGGCCACCGGATCATAAGCGTTTTTTCGGGCCTCCACCTCATCCGCGGTGAGACCAAAAAGAAAGAAGTTCGCTTCCCCCACCTCCTCGCGGATTTCAATATTGGCCCCATCCAGGGTGCCGATGGTTAAGGCACCATTGAGCATAAACTTCATATTGCCGGTACCAGAAGCTTCTTTGCCCGCGGTGGATATTTGCTCCGAGAGATCGGTTCCTGGGCAAATAATCTCCATGGCCGTTACCCGATAATTGGGGATAAAAATCACCTTGAGAAGATTCCCGACCAAGGGATCGTGATTAACCACCGCTGCCACGTTGTTGATCAGCTTGATGATCCTTTTGGCCATCTGGTAACCCGGCGCCGCCTTGCCCCCAAAAAAAACCACCCTAGGGGCCCAGTCCTTCCTATCGCCGCGAACAATCCGGTCGTAAAGATGGATCACATGGAGAACATTGAGAAGCTGGCGCTTATATTCATGGATACGTTTGACTTGGGTATCAAAGAGGGCATCCGGCTCGATCACGATCCCGACCTCAGTGAGGACATACTCAGCAAGGCGCACCTTGTTTTCGCGTTTGATCTCTCGCCATTGCTGCCTAAAGGCCGCATCATCCGCTAAAGGCTTCAGACCTCTAAGTAAGGTGAGGTCGCGGGTCCAGCCATCACCCAAGGTTTTGGTGATCAATGCGCTCAGCCGAGGATTCGAGCCGCCGAGCCAACGCCTTGGGGTAATGCCGTTGGTTTTGTTATTGAATTTTTCTGGCCACAGCTCGAAGAAATCCCTAAACATGCCTTCGATCAGAAGATTGGAATGCAAGGCCGCGACCCCATTGACCGAGAAACTTCCGACAATAGCAAGATAGGCCATCCTTACCTGTTGCTCAAAGCCTTCCTCGATCAACGACATGCGGGCCAAGCGATCCTGATCACCAGGCCAGCGGGCCTCGACCTCCTTGAGGAAACGCGCATTGATCTCAAAGATGATCTCCAACAAGCGCGGCAACAATTGCCGGAAGAGCCGAACCGACCATTTTTCGAGCGCCTCTGGCAGCAAGGTGTGATTGGTATAAGCCATCGTCCGGGTGGTGATCTGCCAGGCCCTCTCCCAGGAAAGACCATGCTCATCCAACAACAGGCGCATCAACTCGGCAACGGCGATGGTCGGATGCGTGTCGTTGAGCTGAAACACATTCTTATCGGCAAAATGTTCAACCGAGTCTCCATGGATCGCCACCCACTCGCGAAGAATGTCCTGAAGACTCGCTGAAGCGAGAAAATATTGCTGGCGAAGTCGAAGCTCCTTACCATTCTCGCTCGCATCATTGGGATAGAGCACCATCGTGATGTTTTCAGCCAGGTTCTTCGAACGAACCGCTTCGGTGTAGTCCCCGGCATTAAATTCCGCGAGGCTGAATTCGTCGGTGGCGGCAGCCTTCCAGAGCCTTAAGGTATTGACCGTGCCATTCTGATAACCAGGGACTGGAACATCGTAGGGAACGGCAAGAACGTCTTGGGTATCGACCCATTCCAGGGTGCCTTTGGAACTCTCCCGAGTGGCGCCACCAAACCGGACACGGGTCTTAAGATCAGGACGTTCAAGCTCAAAGACCAGGCCATTGATCAACCAGTGATCCGGTTCCTCCAGCTGATAGCCTTGATCGATTAACTGACGAAACATGCCATATTCATAGCGAATCCCATAGCCTGTGACCGGCAATTGAAGCGTGGCGCAACTATCGACAAAGCAGGCCGCGAGCCGTCCGAGCCCCCCATTCCCAAGCCCCGCATCGGCTTCGCTCTCTACCAGCTCCTCCAGCACCAAGCCAAGATCCTTAAGCGCTAACGAGGCAGCGTCGACCAAGCCCAGATTGAGCATGGCATTACTCAGGGTTCGACCCATCAGGAATTCAAGCGACAGGTAGTAGGCCCGTTTACAGCCCGATGCCCGGTAGGCTTCCTGCGTCTCTTTCCATCGCTCCATCAAGCGATCGCGGATCGAGAGCGCCACGGCGGTGTAAGAATAATGCGTTGACTGACAGGACTTGTCGCGACCGAGGGTGACGTTGAAATGCTGAGCCACATCCCTTGCAAGGTCGGCTGGCTGCATACCCAGAGGCTTTGTTTCGGTCAGTTTGGGCGTCGGTTGACTGTACTTGAAGTGACGAGTGGGCATGCTGATGTCGGTTGTGTTGCAGAGAGAACGGCGAACGGCCCCTTCATGAATCCAGCAAGAGGCTCCCATTCGAGCTCGCGGCCGGTGATGGCGGGCGACACACAAGGGGAGCCCTCCCTGCTATCGACCCATCGGTCAGCCACGAGGCGCATTATCGCACCGACACTCCATCAAGAAACCTCTTTCAAAGAGACGCGATAGGCCAAGGCACGAGATCACACATCGAGTTCTAGCTCAGTGATCTTCCGGGTCAGCGTGTTACGCCCATAACCCAACAGTTTGGCAGCTTCCTGACGCCGTCCTCGGGTCGCCCCAAGGGCGCGGGTAATGAGAATCCCCTCCGCCGACTCTATGGCCTCCTTGGCAATATTCACGCGCCCCAACTTGAGCTCTTGGTCAACCCAATCCTTGAGGGCTTCCTGCCAGTCAAGTCCAGCTGATTCCTGACCACCCACCTCGCGAGGGGGCTTAAACAGTTCAGGTGGAAGGTCATCAAGATGGATATCCTTGCCGGCGGCCATGACCGTAATCCAGCGACAGGTATTTTCAAGCTGGCGAACATTTCCGGGCCAAGCCAGTGTCCCAAGAAGCGCCTCAACCTCCGGCTTTAATGCCTTGGTTTCGACCTTGAGCTCGTGGCTGGCCTCCAGCAGAAAATGCCGAAGCAACAAGGGAATATCTTGCCGTCGGTCCCGAAGGGGGGGCAAATGAATCCGAATCACGTTCAAACGATGGAACAAATCATCACGAAACCGCCCTTCCGACACCAGGGTTTCAAGGTTCTGATGGGTGGCGGCAATAATCCTAACGTCAACCTTAACGGGGGTATGGGCGCCCACCGGAAAAAACTCACCATTGGCGAGGACCCTCAACAACCGCGTTTGAAGCTCAGCCGGCATATCGCCGATTTCATCAAGGAACAAGGTTCCGCCATCGGCCTGTTCAAAACGTCCCGCCCGTCGCGACTGAGCGCCTGTGAACGCCCCGCGCTCATGTCCAAAGAGCTCCGACTCTAGAAGGTCTCTCGGGATGGCCGCCATATTCAGCGCGATAAAGGGCTGCGCCGCTCTCGGACTATGCCGATGCAAGGCCTTGGCCACCAATTCCTTACCGGTGCCCGATTCACCGTTGATCAGGACGGTAATATGCGAACGAGCCAGTCGGGCAATGGCCCGAAAGACTTCCTGCATCGCCGGCGCGGCACCGATAATTTCTGGGGTGACCTCGGGAAAAGGGGCCACTGGCTCCCGCTGGCCCCTGACGTGCCGTACCTGTGCGCAGGCCCTACTGACTCGGTCGACCGCCTCATCCACATCAAAAGGCTTCGGGAGGTACTCAAAGGCTCCGCCATGGAAGGCCGAGACCGCGCTTTCAAGATCAGAATGCGCCGTCATGATGATGACCGGCAACTCAGGGCAGCGCTCCTGAAGACGCTTGAGAAGGCCCAGACCATCAAGGCCAGGCATCCTGATATCGGTCAGAATGGCATCCGGCTGAACCTCATCGAGACGCTCAATAATCCCCTCAGCGCTCGAGAAACACTGTGTTTTAATGCCCGCCTTTTGCAGGGCCTTTTCGAGCACCCAACGGATTGACCGATCATCGTCGACAATCCAGACTTCATCCGCGTGCGTCATGCTCCATCTCCAAAGGCAGAAATACGGAAAAGACGGTGGCACCGGCTTCGCTGGTGCACTCAATCAAGCCGCCGTGCTGGTTAATCAGGGACTGGGCCACCGACAGTCCAAGCCCCGTGCCCTCCGCGCGCCCGGTCACCATCGGGTAGAAAATCTGACCCATTAATTCAGGCGGAATACCAGGACCGCTATCCTCAATGTCGATCTTGACCGCCATTCGATTGCGTTTGTGTCCGATCGTCACCTGACGATGCACCCGCGTCCTGATCATAATGAGGCCCTCCCGACCAAGCGCCTGCGCGGCATTCCTCACGATATTCAAAATAGCCTGAATGAGCAGATCACCATCCCCCATCACCAAAGGAATGCTGGGATCGTAGTCTCGCTCGATCACGATACCGGCGGGCACTTCAACCTGGACCAACTGACGAACCCGCTCGAGAACCTTGTGAATATTGGTTGGCTCCATGGTCAACGGTTTGTTCGGTCCCAGCATCCGGTCCACTAGGGACTGCAGCCGATCCGATTCATCCATGATGATCTGCGTGTATTCGCGAAGCTCCTCGTCAAACAACTCCCTTTGCAACAGCTGGGCCGCTCCCCGAATTCCCCCCAAGGGATTCTTGATCTCATGCGCAAGTCCCCGCAGCAACATCCGGGCCGCATTCTGCTGGGTCAGGATCTGTTGTTCCATCGAGATCCTGATGTGTCGATCGACCTGCTCAATCTCCACCACCAGCCAATCAATTTGGTTATTTTCTTGGACCGGAACCATCGTGATCGTCACGGTGACCGGGTGTGAGGGGGGACCCAGGGTCATGTTGCGTTTGCTTAGGGTTTCGCCCCACTCCAGCGCACGTCTGAAATCCGCTTCAATACCCCGATCACCCAGCAGAAAAATCTCTCGCGCACGGAGCCCTATGATCTGACGAGCACTGACCGCGAGCAGCATTTCCCCCGCGAGATTGATCGACACCAACCGACAGTTGGCATCGAACAACAGGACCGCGTTGGTCAGGTGGTCAAGGATCCTGATCGTATGGGGTTGATCCGTATCGTGATTCATGGCGACATCCCTGCAATTATGGGGCCAGCCTTTGGCCAGCGTGCCGCCGACCCAGGAAACCGAAAAAACGCACCAAATTAGGGCCTTTCGGCGCCGACATCAAGCCCCATGTTGGGGCATACCAGAATCAAGGACGTACCATGGCGGGATCCCATTTCCCCACCACGCCTTTTTCGTGGAGGTTTTGGAGAAACTCGAGGCCAAAGCCCGTCACCTCGGCCATTGAAAGCCCCGCCAGAGAAGGCGCCATGGCGGACAGCAGCTGGCCAACAGGAATCCCGGCCTCGTCTTTTATCCCAGCAAGGAGATCAGAGGCAAATGGACTCAACTCGATGAAGCGGACCTCATCGTGACGATCACGAAAAACCAAAAGCTGTTGCGCATGGTCAAGCGGTCCCTCGGGTCTAAAATGAGGGCCGATCTGCTGCACCGGATAATCGTAGGCGAGATGAAAGGCGACTTTCGAAAAAACCAGCGGGGTCTTGGAGAGGCCCTCAGCAAACTGAGGGTCCCACGGCGGCGGCTCAAAGCGGGCCACCTGAAGTGCTAATTCCACCCATTCGTAATGGGCAAGCGCCGAGAGAAAGGGTGGATCCTGTGATCGCGGCTGACGCTCAACCGCAAGATAATCAACAAACTCCGAGGCAATCTCATTAAACAGCGGGCTTCGGGCAGCGTGCTCACGATAGAAATCCCGGATCAGTTGCGCCCAGTCTTGGTCACTGAAAAGGCTTTTCAAGACCGGAAAACCGCACCCGATGAAACTCTCCATATTGTTAAAAAAAAGCTCACGATAGACCTTGATTCGTCGCTCATCGACCGCTTTTGGCGGTGGATTCCTCAAAGGATCGCGAAGGTGCGCAGCAAAGGTGGCCTGAAGCGCCTTAAAGTTCGGTCGCTGTTCACCCATGCGCGACCGCCGCTGTTTGCATGGTCCCGTGCTGAATCTGATCAATCCGCTCCAGTTCAGGCTTTAGATCCTGAAGGGGAGGAATATTGAAGTCCCGCTCCAACAGGGTCGGAAGGACCCCAAAGCGATCATACGCTGAGGATAATAAAGCCCAGACCGGCGCCACCGGGGAAGCGCCATGGGTATCAATCAAAAGGTCATCCGCCTCGACGTAATGTCCGGCGATGTGGAGCCCTGATATCCTAAAACCGGGTAGCTTTGCCAAAAAGGCGTCCGCGGAATATTGATGGTTGACGCTGTTGACATAGACGTTGTTAACGTCAAGGAGAAGATCACAGTCAGCGAGGTCAAGCACCGCAAGGAGAAAGTCAATCTCTTCCATGTCCTGACCCGGGGCTGCATAGTAGGAGACGTTTTCGATCGCAACCCGACGCTCGAGGATCTCTTGAGTCTGAGTGATCCGGCGAGCCACATGCAAGGCCGCCTCCTCAGTAAAGGGAATCGGCATCAAATCATAAAGATGCCCCTGATCGGAGCAATAACTGAGATGTTCGCTATAAGCAAGAATGCCGTGGTCGTCGAGGAAGGTTTTGAGTTCCCCAATGAAAGCAAGATCCAAGGGATCCGTACTGCCGAGGGACAGCGACAGTCCATGGGCACTGAACGGGGTGGATTCGGTTAATCGCCGAAATAAGCGACCCAATCGCCCACCCACACGCATCCAGTTCTCAGGGGCTATCTCGAGGAACTGAATCGGTTCAGGAATGGCCTTGCAAAGAGCATCGAGGTGGATCCGCCGCAAAGCAAGACCGACCCCCTTCAGCGACAATGGCACGGCTCCCAGCATGGCCAATAGCGAGGAGCTAGAGACCTCTTACTGAGGCGCAGCTGGCTGCCCCATCTTCATGCCGGCGCACTTCCCTTCCATCGCCTTGCTCTCTTCTTGTGGCGACTTCTTGGCCTGTTCCATCATGGCCCCGCAATTCATTTCAGGGTTTTTCATCATTTGGCCGCCGCACTTTCCTTCACCACAAACCATTTCCTTGGTCTGCTTGGTATCCTTCGCGGCATCGGGGACCGGAACATATTCAGCCACTTGCACATACCCCCCAGTCAATTCCTTCATGGCGAAGGGATTTTCCGTCGCGGCCACGCCGGCAGAAAAGGAGGAAGCTACAGCGACGCCCAAAACAGCGGAAAAACTTTTTTTATTCATATCGTCTCCTCGGTTGGTCAAAATCGATTGAACCCAAAACGCTGAGGGCCATGACAAGGGCCGCTCAAAGCATGGGGTCATGATGCGCATTATTTTTTGTGTGACAGGCGCGACTATTCTCACACACTCCCCCATTCTATGCATAAAACGATCAGAGTGAACCCTGACCCTAAGGTTCCCCCACTCGGAGGGTGGGGCCCAAGACCTCCTCACCATGGCAAGCCGTTCACGCATCGGCTATCCTCTTGGCCTATGCCGGGCCCTTTAGAGGCCAGGGATCCCTTAAACCATTCAGAGAAAACGATCCATGTTCTGCCGACATTGTGGAAGTGAAGTAAAGGAGAAGGCCGTGGTCTGCAGCGGCTGCGGTGAAAACATCGGTGACGGTGATAGCCTCGCTTTGACCGGTGAAGCCAATCCCAAAGCGTCGTGGAGCTGGTTCACCATGTTTGTGACCATCGGCGTGATTACCCTGCTGCTGCTCATCGCCATCATCGCCGGCCTCTGATCTGGGGTTAAAGCCAGCCCGCAAAGGGTTTGCCCCATTTAGATCTTCAGAACGTGCTGACGGTAATAAAGGAGTTCAGCGATGGATTCCCGAACATCGTCCAGTGCTCGGTGGTTTCCCCGCTTGGTGAATCCGGCCATCAGATGAGGCGCCCAGCGGGAGGTCAACTCCTTCAAGGTAGAGACATCGAGGTTCCGGTAATGAAAATAGGCCTCAAGATGCGGCATCCCGCTGGCCAGAAACCGTCGATCCTGACAGATACTGTTGCCACAGATGGGCGAGGCCCCTTGAGGAACCCATTGCGCGAGAAAGTCGAGGGTCTCCCTTTCAGCCTCCTGGGCCTTAAGGGAACTCTCAACAACGCGTGCCATCAGACCAGATTGACCATGATGAGTCCGGTTCCACTCGTCCATACCGTCAAGCACCGCTTGCGGCTGGTGGATAACCAGCTCAGGGCCTTCAGCAAGGATCTTAAGATCCTTGTCGGTCACCAGCGTAGCGATCTCGATAATCCGATCCTTAAGAGGATTCAATCCGGTCATTTCAAGATCGATCCAGATGAGGTTTTGGGGATGGGGTGACATACTGCGTTCCTTGAAAAAAAACGTGGAGGAGGTCCTGGCGCCCGTGTCAGGAGAAAACCAACAAGAACCGGCAGAACCTGCCAGGATGAAAGAATGAATGATTTTACTGTGTTGTTCCTTATCGCCCTAACGGCCTCCTTTGTCGTTGAATTCTGGCTGTCGCGACGACAAGCCGCCCATGTCCTCCTGCATCGCGGCGAGGTTCCCAAGGCCTTCAGAGAAAGTATCACGCTGGAGGCACATCAAAAGGCGGCTGATTACACCGCTGACAAAGCGCGGCTGTCAGATATCGATCGTGTGGTCGGGGTCTTGGTCCTTTTGGGGTTTACCCTCGGGGGCGGCATCGGGTCCTTGCAAACATTTTGGAATGGCCTTGGACAGTCGCCGTTGATCTCTGGGATCGGCCTGATCCTCTCGGTCCTTCTGATCGCTCAACTCATCGAATTGCCGATCAGCCTTTACCAGACCTTCGTCATCGAGCAACGCTACGGCTTCAATCGAAGCTCGCTCGGCCAATTCCTGAAGGATCTCGTCCTCCAGACAGGGGTCAGCTTTGCGCTCGGCGGTCCTCTCTTGGCCCTGATCCTCTGGGTCATGACATCCACCGGCCCGACCTGGTGGCTGATGGCGTGGGCGATTGTGATGAGCTTCTCGATTCTGATGAGCTGGGCCTATCCGACCCTGATTGCTCCCCTCTTCAATAAATTCACCCCGCTTCCAGACGTCACGCTCAGAGCCCGTATCGAGGCCTTGCTTAAACGCTGCGGCTTCCATAGTCAGGGCATTTTTGTGATGGACGGCTCGCGCCGCTCCGGCCACGGCAATGCCTACTTCACCGGGATCGGCGACAGTAAGCGTATTGTCTTCTACGACACCCTCGTTGAATCACTGGAACATGATGAACTGGAGGCCGTTCTGGCCCACGAACTCGGTCATTTCAAGCGCCGTCATGTGATCAAAATGCTCTTTACCAGTGCATTCCTGACACTGACCGGCTTTGCCCTTCTCGGGTGGATCAGCCAGAAGGATTGGTTCTATCAGGGCCTTGGGGTTGACGGCCCCTCAACGGCAGCCGCTCTGCTTCTGTTTATCCTGACGGCCCCGGTATTCACCGTGTTCCTGAAACCGATCATCGCGAAATTCCAGCGCGGTTTTGAGTTTGAAGCGGATGACTTTGCCTCTGAGCATACCCAGGCGGCGCATTTGATTACCGCCCTCGTGAAACTGTACCGGGAGAACGCGAGCACCCTCACACCGGATCCGCTTTACGCGGCCTTCCACTACAGTCATCCACCGGCCGCTATCCGCATCCAACATCTCAACGAACGGACGAAGCCGGCATGACCCAACCATGACCGAGGACCCAGGACATCAGGCCAATGAGAGACCTTCAAATCCCCCCGAGGATCTGCTGGAAGGTTTGATCGTGAGTCATCTGGGCCAGGGTCTCGCGATCGAAGGCGTCGATGGCGCCATCATCCTCTGCCACACTCGAAGGCAATTGGGGCCCGTTGCTGTGGGCGATCGGGTCCTCTGGTCAAGGCAGGAAGATCAGGGCCGGGTTGAACAACGCCTGCCTCGCCACAGTCTCTTGACCCGTCCCGCACATGGTGGCCGAATCCGCCCCGTGGCGGCCAACCTCGATCAGGTGGTGGTGGTGGTAGCCCCTGAACCTGAACCCGACTGGCTTCTGGTCGATCAGTATGCCGCAGCCGCAGAACATCGCTCGCTTGCGGTGATCATTGTTATCAACAAGGTGGACCGCCTCCGTGAGCGCGCCAGCATCGAGGATACGCTGGCAACCTATCGGGACATCGGCTACCCCTGCCATCTGGTTAGCGCCAAAACGGGCGAGGGGCTTGATGAACTTCAATCCAGCTTGAAAGGACGTCTCAGCATCCTCTCGGGACAATCCGGCGTGGGCAAATCCTCCCTCACCAACACGCTGCTCCCCGGAAAAAACCTAAAAACCCGGGAACTGTCAGAAAAAGCCGGTCTCGGACGGCACACCACGACTTCGGCGATGCTCTATCATTTGCCGCAGGGTGGCAGCCTGATCGATAGCCCGGGTGTTGCGGTCTTTGGTCTTGCAGAAATGACAGCGCAGGATCTCGCGCAAGGCTACCGGGAATTTCGTCCATTCCTTGAACACTGCCAATTTAACGATTGTCGCCACCTCAAAGACAAAGGGTGTGCGGTGAAAGAAGCCATCACTGAAGGATCGATTGCAGGCGGACGCTACGATCGATTTGTAAAGCTTCTCGGGAAAATGCACCTCGTTTAGGTGCGGATCACCTGCCAACAACAAGGGCGCCTAAAGGCGCCCTTGTTGTTCATCAGATTCTTAATTTAACCGCGTTCGAGCAGGCTTCGAAGATCGATCGTCGCCGCGTTTGCCCGAGCGATATAGTTGGCCAGCGTCAGGGAGTAGTTCGCAAAGAGTCCAAAGCCGCTCCCGTTGAGAATGACCGGGCTCAGATGGGACCCCTGACTGTTTTCAAGTTCGCGAACGATCTGCTGCAAGGACACCAGAGCCGTCTTATTACCCAGAATGTCACGGAAATCCCATTCGATCGCCTTCAACACCAACATCGCGGCCCAGGTGTAACCCCGCGCCTCAAAGAAGCGATCGTCAAGCTTCAACCAAGGGGTTCGACCCAAATCAGAATGGCGCTCTTCCCCCTCAGGAGCCCGGTCGGCCGTACTCGCGCTCAGGCGGTTGGAATAGTCGCCGAGTCGCTTTTCAAGCACCTCGAGATACTGGCGGAGGTTATCCGCACGGGCATAAAAGTTGGCATCCCTTTTTCTGAGCCGCTCCCGATAGGCGACCAACGATTCAATGCCTTTTTCGTATTCTGATTCAGAAGCAGGTAACTGCCAGGACCTGTAGTCAAAGTAAAGAAAGGGTTCACCCTTAGAGAGATCCGGATCTTCCTGTGACTGCGTCTGGGATCGCGCAATGTTGTTACGGAGGGCCGTTGTCGCATCGCGGAGGGCAATCAGCGCCCCGATTTCCCAGTTAGGGATATTATCTAGAAGAACGCTGGGGGGGAAAACGTCGTTGAGTAGAAAACCACCCGGCTTATGGAGCAAGGTATCTGCAATTTCAATCAAGGTCGAGGTATAGGTGAAACCCAGCGGTAACTCCTTGGGATTCTCGACATGAGCAGCCTCTGCGGCCACCTCCACCACATCGAAAGGCTCGGGTTCGAGACTCCAGTACTCGGCCAAACCAATCATAATGAGTCCCACACCCGCGGAGACCCACAGCGCCTTTTTGAAGCTTTTGCTTTGACCCAGCGATTTCAGGCTAGGTCGCCCTTTGGGCGCAACATCATCCTCTGAATCGATAGGATCTGGGATGTTCTGATCAGGTTCTGACATGGGGCAATCCTGTAGCCATTCGCATATGGACATCAGTATACAACAACGCCCTAATCACCGGACCGAAGGCCCCACCAAGCCTTAGGTCTTATTCTTCAGGGCGCCTCGCCTCGCCCTTGGATGGGATTGATCATAGACGCTCGCCAGATGTTGGAAGTCAAGATGGGTGTAGATCTGAGTGGTGCTGAGATTGGCGTGCCCGAGAAGCTCTTGAACCGCTCGCAGATCCCCGCTCGATTCCAGCAGATGGCTCGCAAAGGAATGTCTGAGCATGTGTGGATGCAGCGACTCAGAAACGCCTTGCCGCTGCTGCCAGTGGACCAGTCGAGCCTGGACGCTGCGGGCCGCGAGTCTGCCCCCTCGGCGACTCAAGAAAACCGCGGTCTCCTCGGCTCCCGCCAACACTTCTCGCAGCGGGAACCATCGCTCAAGGGCGGCGATGGCCTTTTTTCCAACCGGCACCAATCGCGTCTTACCGCCCTTGCCTCTCTGAATGAGGACCGTTCCAGCGCGGCCGTCAAGATCCACGAGGTCAAGATTCACCAACTCTGAAAGTCTCAGCCCCGAGGAATAGAACAACTCCCACATCGCCAAATCCCGAATCTCAAGGGCATCTTCAGGAGGCGCATCCAATAGCCCCTTGATCTGATCGACATCCAGCAGCTTCGGAAGCTTTTTCGGCGCTTTAGGGGCCCTAAGGCCCTGAGCCGGATTAAGCGCCAAGATCGATGACCGAATCAGATCATCAAAGAACCCACGGATCGCCGACAGAGCCCGCTGCAGACTGCGGCTGCCGAGCCTCGTTCGATGGCGCTCGGCAAGGTGCTCCCGAAGCTCCCGCACCCCCACCGCCGACCAGCTCTCAATCGAACGACTGTCACAAAAAAGCACCAATTGCCCAAGGTCACGGCGATAGGCTTCGAGGGTGTGGGGGGAAACCCGCTGCTGGATGTTGAGCCGCTCGAGGTATGCCAAGACGTGACCCGCCGCAGCCGCGTTCATGGCATCAGACCGTGGAATAAAGCAAGGCCGCCAGGCGCGCTGCCAAAATCTCGCTCATTTGGGTCAGGAACACCACGCCCATGTCAGCACGAAGACGCGTACTGTCCCGACTGCCAATAGCAAACACCCCTCGAAGACCCGCATGATCTAATTTAAGCACGGCTTGTGAGGCCACCTCTGGGGCATCCTTTCCGAACAGCATGCCGGCCGTATCAGGGTCAGGTCGCCCACACAAGGGCTTGGCTCGCGCGATGACGCCCCGAAGCCAATCGGCCTCTGGCGCATCTTCGGCGACAAAAAGATGTTGCACCGCACTATCAAGCGGGGGCTTAAGAATCCGAACCACCACGAAATCAGCCTGGAAAAACTGATGGAGACCCCAATCGAGGCTCGCCAGAACATCCTCAAGGCTTTTGGCATCGAGAAGGGTGAGCGTTAATTGATGGACTCTTTGGTAGAGCGCATCATTCTCGCGGGCAATCTCAACCAACTGATCTAACTGCTTCACCGAGCGTTGGTTGCGATCTCTTAGGAGATCCAACTGACGGGCCACCAGCGAAACCGCCTCGCCGCTTTGATGCGGCAGCCTCAGATGCTCAAGGAGCCCAAGGTGTTCCTCAAAAAAACCAGGGTGCTGCTTGAGGTAATCGGCAACCTCGATGGCGGACAGCGACCCAGAATCCGGTGAAACAACAACGTTCAAATGATTATGACTCCTTCAAAAACAGAGGCCGCAGGCCCTTGCATCATCACGGGACTGCCCCGGCCCGCCCAACTGATCGTCAAATCGCCACCGGGAAGATGAACCCTGACCACAGGGTCGAGCTGACCCCGGATGATCCCATGGACAACCGCAGCGCAGGCACCGCTTCCACACGCCAAAGTCTCGCCAGAACCCCGCTCAAAGACCCGGAGGCGAACCTCCTCGCGGCTGAGGATCTGGATAAATCCAACGTTCACCCGCTCTGGAAAAAGGGGATGCCTCTCCAGCGTGGGCCCCAAACGCTCGACCGGTGCGGTATCGATGTTATCGCAGACGACTATAGCGTGCGGATTACCCATTGAGACAGCACCAAACTGAACCCTCTCACCCTCAAGATCCAGAGGGTAAACCACGTGTTCGACGTCCCCCTGCATGGGAATCTCCGAGGGTAAATGGCGGGGCACGCCCATATTGACGATGACCTGATCTTGTTCCACCAAACGCAGAATCAGTCGACCGGCATCGGTATCGACCTGAATTTCATCCTTAAGGCAAAGACCCTGATCGCGAACAAAGCGCGCAAAACAGCGCGCGCCATTGCCACATTGTGCGACCTCACTGCCATCCGCGTTGAAGATACGGTAGCGAAAATCAGCATGCGCATCATGCGCCGACTCGACCAGAAGCACCTGATCGCAGCCGATTCCAAAATGGCGATCAGCCATCCATCGAATTTTTTCAGGACTCAGAAGAACTTTCTGGCGGACACCATCAATGACCACGAAATCATTACCAAGCCCCTGCATCTTAGTGAACTTGAGACGCATGATCAGATTGGCGCCAGGGATTCAAGGGCGAACAGATCGCTAATAGTTTCTCGCCTTCTGGCGAGAAAATGGCGGTCACCATCGACCAGCACTTCCGCCACCCGGGGACGTGAGTTGTAATTGGAGCTCATACAAAAGCCATAGGCGCCGGCAGAACGAACCGCCAGCAGATCACCCGGGGCAATCGCGAGCTCCCGGTCCTTCCCCAAAAAATCACCGGTTTCGCAGACGGGACCGACCACATCATAACGGCAGGGTTTCGGATGCTCTGGCAGGGTGACCGGAATAATCTCCTGATAGGCCTGATAGAGTGAGGGCCGAATCAAATCGTTCATGGCTGCATCAACGATGGCGAAATGCTTATCCGCATTCGATTTCAAATATTCCACTCGGGTTAATAGCACGCCGGCATTGCCAACAATCGCTCGACCAGGCTCCACAAAAATCTCGTAGGGTTGATCCGCCAGACGATCGGTCAGGATCTTCGCATACTGCGCAGGTTCCGGGGGCGTCTCGTCGTTGTAACGGATCCCGAGTCCACCGCCAACGTCAATATGGCGGAGCGAAATCCCCTCGTCCTGCAGTCTTCCGATAATCACCAGCAAACGGTCCAAGGCATCCTCGAACGGCGCGAGGGACGTCAGCTGTGAACCAATATGACAATCGATACCGATCACTTCAAGGTGCGGCATCGCCTTGGCACGCCGATATTCATTGATCGCCTCCTCTTGGGCGATACCAAACTTATTCTCGCGGAGCCCGGTTGAAATATAGGGATGTGTCCCCGCATCCACATCCGGATTGACGCGCAAGGAAATGGGGGCCTTGACGCCGATTTCTCCGGCCAGATGATTAAGCCGATCAAGTTCTCCCGGCACTTCAACATTAAAGCAACGAATCCCCACCTGAAGCGCCCGGCGCATTTCATCCTCACGCTTCCCGACCCCGGAGAAAACGATCTTCGTAGGATCGCCTCCAGCCACGAGCACGCGCTCCAATTCGCCAAGCGAGACAATATCAAAACCGGACCCAAGGCGCGCCAGCACGCTGAGGACCGCGAGATTCGAGTTCGCTTTCACCGCATAGCAGATCACATGATGATGCCCCGACAAGGCCTCATCAAACGCCCTAAAATGACGCTCCAAGGTCGCCCGCGAATAGACATAGCAAGGCGTCCCGTAAGACGCCGCGATGGCCGTCAAGGGGACCTCCTCAGCCCATAATGAAGGCCCCCGATATTGAAAGTGGTCCATTTAGTTCGGTGCCGAGGGTTCGACGATGGGTGCCTTCTGTTCAGGGGCCTTTTGGACCGGCTGTCCACCGCCTCTTGAGCGAGGATCTTGGCCTTCCTTGAACAGCGGACCTTTCTGGCCGCAGGCCGGTAAAAAAAACGCAAGGGCCCACAGTAAGAGCCAGCGGTGTTGAATGATCATACGGGGTCAATTCAATCAAAAAAAGAGAGCCCATTCTAATCCAAAAGCCCAAGCAGAACATGCTGCCATGGGGCGCCGAGACGATCTTAGCCCCCCCCCTGATGATAGAATGAAAGGCTACGATCTGTCGTTTGTTCTCCCTCAACCCTCTGTTCAAAAGGACCCTCATGGACAAAAAACTCCTCGACATCCTGGTCTGTCCGGTCTGTAAAAGTGACCTGATCTTTCAAAAAGAGGCGCAGGAACTGATTTGCCGAGCGGATCGTCTGGCCTACGCCATTCGCGACGGCATTCCGGTGATGCTGGAAGGGGAAGCCCGGCGCATCAGCCTTGAAGAGCTCGATAGTCTCCCCAAAAGGACACCCCTGGTCGACTGAGGTCCCCATGTCCTTCAAAATCGTCATACCCGCACGACTCGGTTCCAGTCGACTCCCAGGAAAGCCGCTGCTAGATATTGTGGGAAAACCCATGATCGTCCATGTCTGTGAGCGTGCCCTAGAGTCTGGTGGCGAGGTCTTTGTTGCAACCGATGATGAGCGGATCATTCGAGCCGTAGAGAGCCTTAGAGTGACAGCGCTGATAACCCGCGCGGACCATCAAAGTGGGACCGAACGGATCAGCGAGGTGGCAGAACAACTCGGTTGGCCTGACCAGGCAGTGATCGTCAACCTTCAGGGCGATGAACCCTTGATCCAGCCGGATCTGATCCGCCAACTGGCCGCAGCGCTTAAAAGCCAGACACGCGCGGAGGTCGCGACACTGGCCGCGCCGATTCATCGAGTGGAGGAGATCTTTGATCCCAACGCCGTTAAGGTGGTGATGGATCATCAAGGCTACGCGCTTTACTTCAGTCGGGCGCCGATTCCCTGGGATCGACAGACCTTCTCGGCGACAAGGGATACCCTACCGGACGCCTCGCTGTGGTTTCGCCATATTGGCATTTATGCCTATACCGGAGGCTTTCTTCGCCGTTATGTGTCCTGGCCGAGCGCCAATCTCGAACGGGTGGAGGCCCTCGAGCAGCTAAGAATCCTTTATCAGGGCGACCCCCTCAAGGTCCTTGTGGTCGACCATGCCCCCCCCGCTGGCGTCGATACGCCAGCCGATCTTGAGCGCGTCAAAGAGGTCATCGCCAAGACGCTCTTTTAGTCGAGGATTTTGAACCCGGGGCCGAGACCCTCTTGAGGGACCTCATGGAGAGTAAGACCGATCACTAGGGTTCCTTGAGGTCCTTCCCGGCACCAAGCCAGGAAGTCTGAAAGAGCGGCTTCAGGCCCTAAGGCCATGATCTCTACCTGTCCTTCTTGGCGATGTCTGACCCACCCTTCAACACCTAACGCCAAGGCCTTCTCGCGCGCGCTAACCCGATAGAACACACCCTGGACACGCCCCTCGACGAGGACATGGATCGCCTTTTTCATGACATCAAGAGACGTTCTGAGGAACCCCGATGGCACCTTGCAGGGCCTTTTGAATCCGCCAGCCGTAGTGAATTCGAGGATTCCGCTCAAAGTCCTTCGGCAAGGTCTGCCTTGAAATCTCCTCGATGGAAAGGTCTTCAAGGGCCTCCCTGTCGAGCCGAAACTTCCGGTGGTTGGTGGTGAAGAGCAGCTCCCCTTGAGCGGTCAACAAAGAAAGGCTATCGCGAATCAAGGCCACATGATCACGCTGGATATCGAGGGTATCTTGCATCCTTTTGGACGTTGAAAAGGTCGGCGGATCGAGGAAAATGAGATCGTAGCGCCAAGGCCCAAGTAAAGCGTCCCTAAGCCATTCAAGACAATCCGCCTGAATAAACTGGTGCTGATCGCCGGCCTTGATGAGGTTCAGCGCCAAATTCGCCTGCGCCCATTCGAGATAAGTCCTTGACATATCGACGGTGGTGGTCGAAGTCGCCCCTCCATCCGCCGCATAAACCGTGGCCGTTCCCGTGTAGGCAAATAAATTGAGAAAGCTTTTGCCTCGGGCTTTTTGCCGAACCATCTCCCGGGTCAGGCGATGATCGAGAAACAGTCCAGTATCGAAATAGTCCTCGAAATTCACTCGGAATTTAAGCCCCCCCTCCTCCACCCGATGGAAGACCCCTGACTCTGCCTGCTTTTCATACTGGGCGGCGCCTTTCTGTCGGCGCCGAACCTTGAGGACGACTTGGTCTTGGGGAATGTCAAGGACGGAAGGAATAACCGCCAGCGCCTCTATCAGGCGCGTTTCAGCCTTCTGTGGATCGACCGTCAATGGCGCTTCATATTCCTGAACATGCGCCCAAAGCTTGCCCTCGCTAGGGTAAAGGTCAATAGCGACGGCATATTCTGGGAGGTCGGCATCATAAAGACGATAGCAGGACACCGCATTTTGTCGGGCCCAACGCCCCAGTAATTTCAGATTCTTTCTAAGACGATTGGCCAACATGACCGCACCGCCAGCATTCACATCGACGTGTCGGGCTTTTCGGAGCCATTGATTTTGCTGCCGCGAAGCCTCACTCGGCGGTTCCCCTTCGCGTGGCACAAAAAAACGGGCCTCGGTAATGTCAAAGTTAAACAGCTTCGAGGGGAGCGCGCCATTGAAAAGGGCATACTGCTTCGTGGCCCTAATGCCAACCTTGAAGGACAGTTCGGAGTTACCGGTAAAAATGCTCGCCTGCCACCCATCAAAATGAGTTCTCAAGGTTTTGCCCAACGAGTGGTATAAGGGGACCAGCGTTTCCTCCTCCCCAAGCCGCTCCCCATAAGGCGGGTTGGCGACGACCAATCCACGGGGACCCGATGGCCTAGCCTCGGTCAGGTCACCAAGACGAATCGTGACATGATCCTCAAGACCGGCTCGGGCTAAGTTGCCACAGGCATTGGCCACCGCCCGCCGGTCAAGATCGTAACCCCTGATCTCAGGAAGTACCGCAAGCCCCAGCTCGGCGCGGGTCTCAGCTTCCACACAGAGATCGGTCCAAAGATCGGCCCGATGACCTCGCCAACCCATAAACCCAAACCACAGCCGACGCAGCCCCGGCGCCCGATCCGAGGCCATCATAGCCGCCTCAATCGGCAGGGTCCCTGAACCACACATAGGATCCAAGAAGGCGCCGCCGGCGGCTGCCATCTTGGGCCATCCTGCCCTCAAGAGAAGGGCCGCCGCCAGATTTTCCTTAAGCGGCGCTTTACCGCCCTCGATCCGGTAGCCCCGCTTATGAAGACTATCCCCTGAGAGATCGATACTGACAGTGGCCTGATCAAGATCCAGATAGACATTGACCCGAAGATCCGGCTGAACGAGATCCACCGAGGGCCTACTACCGATGCTATCCCTGAAATAGTCAACGATCCCATCCTTGACCTTTTGGGCGCCAAACAGGGTGTGCGTGATGGCTGAACGACTGGAGGCAAAATCGACCGCCAAGGACGATTCAGGGTCCATCTGCTCACCCCAATCAATCGCCCTGATGCCGTTGTAGAGCGCCTCAACCGTCGCCGCCTCAAATCGATGAATCGGCCATAACACCCGATTGGCCAAACGGCTCCAAAGACACACCCGATAGGCCGTCTCGAGAGAGCCTTGAAAGGCAACCCCGGCGCGTCCAGAAATGGGGTTTTGAACCCCTAAAAGACGAAGCTCATCCGCCAGTAACAGCTCTATCCCCAAGGGGGCGGTAGCAAACAATTCCATCGGCATCCTGATGTCAAATAACGGTGAGTGGTCGCTAGGGACGGTCGACCTTAATCAGGAGGACAGTCCTTCAGCTGATGCTGGTATCTTCTGGCGGTTTTATCTACCGACTGCGCTACCCCCAGCAACCAGGGTTTGGCGCGATAACTTCCACGCCGGTAACCGGCTTGTCCCTCGTGGTAGGCCAAGTAAAGGCGGTAGGCATCGGAGGGTGGAATGCCCAGCTCTTTCTGGGTCTCGTGACTGTACCAGCCGATAAAATCAACGGCATCAGCAAAATCATCCCGTTCAGCCCCGCCTTGATCGGTGCTGTTCTGATAACGTTCCCAGGTGCCATCCAGTGCCTGGGAATACCCATAGGCGGTGGAGGGACGCGACAGCGGAATAAATCCCAAAAACCACTGCCTTGGCGGCTTTGCATCCGCAACGAACGACGACTCATGCCGAACAATGGCCATCTGGACCTCTACCGGAACACCCCATTTCGATTCGGCTTCAAGTGTCGCGGGGTACCACGCCGCCTTCTCCTCAAAAATGTCGCAGATATTTTGAGGATGACTCGGGGGCGTAGTGGCGCAGCTCATCAAAAGGCCCGCCGCGAATCCCACCAGGAGCCCCTGAAAAAAGAGCCCTCGGCACACCGAACATAGCGGCTTGGCGCCTATCAAATCCTTCACCCTCATCCAGGAAGAGCCCATAAGGGAGAGAGAATACCACCGCATCCGGGGTCCGCGCGTCCAATGACGCGTGTCTTTAGGAAGAGGATGCATGACATCACATCCACCTGATAGTATCGAGCCTTAATCCTCGTGAAGTAAAGTTCGCAACACCATGAATAACCCAGCCTCGTTTCCTCGCGATTTTGTCTGGGGTGCCGCTACGTCCGCATACCAAATTGAAGGCTCCCCGCTCGCCGATGGCGCCGGCATCAGCAACTGGCACCACTTCACCCACCTTCAAAATGGCAAGATTTTGAATGATGACACAGGGGATAAGGCCTGTGATCATTTTCATCGCTTTCCAGAAGATGTCGCCCACATGCAAACCATGGGGCTCAAGGCCTATCGCTTGAGCCTCGCCTGGAGCCGAATTATGCCGGAAGGGCGCGGTCCCATAAATTCAAAAGGCCTCGACTTTTATAAGCGTCTTTTGGATCAGCTGAACCGCGCCGGCATTGTTCCCTACGTGACCCTTCATCATTGGGACATGCCACTCGCTATTGATCATCTGGGTGGTTGGGCCCACCGCGACTCGGCTCACTGGTTCAGTGACTATGCCGCAGCGACGCTGACCCAACTCGGGGATCGGGTGACCCACTGGGCCACCTTTAATGAACCTTGGGTCATCGTTCATGCGGGCTATATCGAAGGCGCCCACCCTCCCGGAATCAGTGATGTCCTGAAGGCGCGTGATGCCGCTCACAACCTCCTTCGAGGACATGGGCTGGCGGTCCAGGCCTTTCGCGCTGAGGGCCGTGGGCAGATGGGCATCGTCATCAATCTTGAACCCAAATACAAAGGATCAGAGCGGCCGGAAGATCTTGCAGCGACTGCCCGCATGGATGCCTGGATGAACCGCCAATTCCTCGACCCTCTCTTTCTTGGACACGATCCCCTCGAACTCGAGGAGATCCATGGCGCAGGGCTCCCTCCCTATCCAGAAGCGGATTACGTGCTGATCCAAGAGCCCATCGACTATCTCGGAATCAACTACTACAGTCGATCCGTGGTCCGTGATGCGCCAGGTTTGGCCCCCTTTCATGCCGACCGAATTCCTCAGGAGACCGCTCCACATACCGACATGGACTGGGAAATCTATCCTGATGGGCTCAAGCACTGCCTCTTGTGGGTCAAAGAACGCTATGGCGACATACCGCTTTACATCACCGAGAATGGAGCGGCCTTCGATGATGGCGCACCCATCGATGAGCGTGTGAGGGACCCCCGCCGGATTGACTACCTTAGAAGCCATTTGCTGGCTGCCCGAGAAGCGATGGCGGCAGGCGTTGATCTTCGGGGCTATTTTGCCTGGTCGCTTTTGGATAATTTCGAATGGGCTTATGGCTACGCCAAACGCTTTGGATTGATTCATGTCGACTACGACACCCAGACCCGCACCCTCAAAGACAGCGCCCTCTTCTATCGAGAGGTCATCGACAGTGATGGCCAGGCACTATGGCGCTGAACGCCCTTAAGGATTCCCCTAAAGACCCTAAGCCCTGGTGGGAGTCGGCTATTGTCTATCAAATCTATCCCCGCTCGTTCAAAGACACCAATGGGGATGGCGTTGGGGACCTTCGGGGCATCTTGGAAGGGCTCGACTACTTAAAAAGCCTTCATGTGGGCTGCCTCTGGCTTTCTCCGGTCTTTCCATCACCCATGCGTGACTTTGGCTACGATGTGAAGGACTATGAAGGGATCGACCCCCTCTTTGGAACCCTCGAGGACTTCGATACGCTCTTGACCGCTACCCACCAGCTTGGAATGAAACTGATTTTAGATCTGGTACCGAACCACACCTCGGATCAGCATCCTTGGTTCATCGAAAGCCGAAGCGATCGCGATCATGACAAGCGCGACTGGTATGTCTGGCGGGACCCCGGGATGGCGGGCGCGCCGCCCAACAACTGGCTCAGCTTCTTTGGCGGCCCGGCTTGGACCCTCGATAGCGCCAGCGGACAGTACTACCTTCACCAGTTTGATTCGACTCAGCCGGAACTTAATTATCGCCACCCCGCGGTTCTTGAGGCCATGCTGGACAACATCCGCTTCTGGCTCGAACGCGGCGTCGATGGCTTTCGTATCGATGTGATCTGGCTTCTGATCAAAGATGCATGGCTACGGGATGAACCTCTAAATCCCAACTGGGATGGAAGTAACCCACATGAACAGCTGCTCCACATCTATACCGCTGACCAACCTGAAGTTCACCAGATCATCCGATCGTTTCGGGCGCTCTTTGACCAATATGGCGAACGACTGATCGTCGGTGAAATAGATCTCCCACCCGAAAACCTGATGGCCTACTATGGATTGGCCGGTGATGAGTGTCAGTTGCCCTTCAACTTCAGCCTTATTCATACCCCCTTTGAAGCCCAGATCCTTCGGCAAACAGTGCGCGATTATGAAGCACGACTGCCCGCTGGCGCCTGGCCGAACTGGGTGCTCGGAAACCACGATCGTCCTCGTCTTGCCACCCGAATAGGTGCACCTAAGGCACGACTGGCCCAGCTGCTTTTATTGACGCTTCGGGGCACGCCGACCTGTTACTACGGGGATGAACTGGGGATGCTCAATGGCTCGATCCCAAAGGAGCGGATCAAAGACCCACAAGCGATTAACCAGCCAGAGGTCGGCGAGTGGATCGGTCGCGATCCCCAGCGCACCCCCCTTCCCTGGACAAAAGGTCCCAACAGAGGTTTTGCCCCCCCTGGCGCTGATCCTTGGCTACCGGTTGGCGACGAGACGGCAACTCCGAGCATCGAGACCCAAAGCCGCGACCTTTCTTCTTTTCTCCATTTCTTTAGATCGCTTTCGGCACTCCGGCAATCAGAAGCTGCCCTCATGAAGGGGGACTATCGAGAGATCGCCATCGACCATGACGACATCATGGCCTACGAACGATCCTTTGCTGATCAGCGTTTCCTGATCATTCTCCATTTTGGGGGCACCCCGGTCACAGTTCCCCTTCAGGATCCGGAAATACCCTTGAAACTCCGTCTTTCAACGCATCCAAGATCGATTGCAGCATCCCTTGATAGCCCGTTGACTCTCGCAGGATACGAAGGCGTCATCCTTCAATACCCAATATCCCCCATGAAGGGGCGGAGGCCCTGATGATCGAACTCAAGCAACAACGTCTTCTGGTCAATGGGCGAGCCCAACTGATCCTTGCCGGCGAAATCCACTATTTCAGACTGCCGAGAAACGAATGGGCAGACCGACTTTCAAAACTAAAGTCAGCAGGCTGCGACACCCTCTCGTCCTATATTCCTTGGATTTGCCATGAACCCCTCGAGGGTCAACTAGACCTTGTAGGGCACACGCGTCCAGAGCTCGACATCGGAGCCTTCATCGATCTTGCGAAAGAGTTTGGCCTTGGGTTTATTGCACGACCCGGCCCCTTCACCATGGCCGAAATGAAGAACGAGGGGCTTCCTTACTGGCTGTATCAAAAGCATCCAGAGATCATTCCCTCCGGCTGGGATGGAACCAAGGCTACCACCCCCACGGTGGATTACCTTTCACCGCTATTCCTAGAAGAAGCCAGGCGCTGGTACGATCAAGTCCTGTCGATCATCAGCCCAAGGCTTGAATCCAAAGGCGGCAATGTCGTGGCCCTCCAACTCGACAATGAAATCGGGATGCTGTCCTGGGTCACCAATATTCCGGATCTAACGGAAGTCACGCTCGAGGACTTTGGTCAGTGGCTCAAAGGCCGCTATCCTTACAAAGACCTTAAGGCGCGTTATCCCTTCGATCTTGATCAGCCTCAGGAACGAGGGAAGGCCCTGCGTTCGCCTGAGGAATCTTATGCCGCCGCCCTCTTCAGGGATCTGGGGCATTATCAGAGAGGCCGCTACGCTCGTTACGTCAACACCTTAAGGGGCTATGCCGAAGCCGCGGGCGTCACCGGCATTCCTTTCCTGGTCAACGTTCATGGCACGGGGGGAGGACGCGGCTTTGGGTTTCCAATCGGCATCAGCCAGCTGCTTGAGACGTGGCAAGGGCCTGACACACTGGTGGGATCAGATCTTTATCTTGGCAATTTGACGGCCGATAACTTTCAGGATCTGTTCCTCTGCAATGCCTACCTCAAAGCCACACTGGGTGATCGTCAACTGCTTTGTTCTGCTGAATTTGAGTGTGGTGATGGCGACTATGGGGGCGTCCAGGGCAATCGCTATGACCCCTCTGCCGTCGATCTAAAGACCCGGATGAGCATAGCTCAAGGTAATCGTCTCCTTAATTATTATCTGTTTGCAGGCGGCATCAACACGCCATACGACCCCCCACCTGGCGATGGCGATGATCTCATGGCCACCAACGGAGAACGGCATGGCAATGCCGCTCCGATCAAATGGGACGGCTCTTTGAGTTACACCTGGCCGCGGATGGCCCGGGTCATTAAAACGATGGCGGCCTGGGGCCCCCACCTGGCCGAGATGGATGAGGAACATGACCCTTTAAGGTTGGGATTCATTCCGGACTATTTCATGACCGAAGCGCGCTATCCTCGGAGCGAAAAGATGCGCGAGATCGCGGTGAACCTCGAAGGGCATCGGATGTATGGGGCCTGGGAATGCTTTATTCGAGCGATGCTTCTGGCGAATTACCGGTTTCCAGCGATCGATCTTCAAAAGAAAGTGATCACCCCCATCACCGATCCCGTCATCGCACTGCCTTCGGCGCGCTACATGGACCCCATGGTGCAAGAGAAACTGGGACGTTTCGTTCAAGCAGGGGGGAGGCTCCTCCTCTATGGCGAAGTTCCTCTTTTCGATATGGAAGGGAGGCCATGTACGACGCTTGCTGACCTCCTGGGGCTCCGCGTGGTAGAGAGCCTAAGAGGATCAGAGAAAGTCTTATTGTCCCTTCATGCTGACAGTTGGGCGGCGCCAAGACCTCAGGTGCGAACGCATGAAGCCCAAACCCTTGAAGCCCCCGGCAGCACGGTCCTTTTCAGGCTCCATGGGGGCGGCGAGCCGGTCGCCGTCGATCTCCTCGCAGGCCAAGGACGAGCCATTGTGATAGCGACGGCCCTCGCGTGCGACATCCCTTTTTACCAAGAAGCCCTCACCCGTCTCGGGGCGACCGCCGGCCTCCAGCAGGATTCGGGTGACACGGGACTTTTCATGACCTCAACGGTCAATCCACAAGGGGAGCGTCTGATTCATGTCCTCAATCTTGATGGCTATGAAAAGCGCTTTAGGATTCGTTTGAACGGACGGCGGATTCAAGGTGGGGCATCCATCACGCTCGGAGGAAGGGACGGTTTAATGCTCCCCCATGACCTCTCTATCGGACCGGTGAAAGTCATCTACAGCACGGCCGAAATGATCAGCATCGATGAGGCCGGATTCACGCTCAGAAGCCCAGGGCCCCATGGACACCTTTTGCTCAAGGGGGCCAAGGGAGCCACCAGCTTAGGACCCGCAAGGATTCGGCAACGCGGCGACTTCACCCAAATTCGTCTCGAAGGTCCTGTGGAAGCCTTGAGGATCGATCTCCTTTAAACCGGCCTCACGGCGGCGGCCCTCAGTTTCTTCCGGGGCGGAACTGGTAGAGCCAGGTTTCGGTCAAGGCATCGCCGTTGCCTCGAATATAAAGCCTCAGCTCGACCGGTTCATCCGTTTTCGGGGTCAAGTCGAAAACCGCTCGCCAGCGTTTCGTGCCTGGAATAGGCTCCATAAAGACGCCAGAAAGGGTTCCTTGCGAGGCGGTGATCACCGGCTCCGCTTTCACCGTATTACCCCACAAAGGGTCGAGGGCTGCACCTTGAAATTCGACACTGAACTTATAGACGCCCTTCGGCCGAGGCTTCCCCGGCTGGCCACCCCGACCGATCCGGGTGGCGACACACTGCGCCACCTTCTGAGGATAAGGCTCCTCAGCCAACCAATGAAGACGATATTTCAGACGAAAGCTTGACCCTGCCTTCGCGGGAGCGTTTGGCCGCCAATAAGCCCCAATATTGTCATGAATTTCATCATCCGTCGGCAGCTCCACCAACTGTACCGCGCCCTTACCCCAATCTTCGAGGGGCTCCACCCACAGACTGGGCCGACGTTCATAATTAACGCCATCGAGGTAGTTTTCAAACACCCGGTCGCGCTGCAGAAGACCAAATCCTCTGGGACTCTGGTCAATAAAACTCGAGGTGACGGCAAAGGGCTGATTGATCAGTGGTCGCCAAAGACGTTCACCCGCCCCGGTCCAGATGGCAAGGCCATCTGAATCATGGACTTCGGGGCGCCAGTCCTCGAGACGACGCTTTTCGGTTTCACTGAACCAGTACATCGAGGTCAACGGAGCCAGGCCTAAGCGGACGACGTCCTTGCGCATAAAGAGGGCCGCATCAATATCCTGAACCACGCCTTTGGTCCTTCGCACGGAGAACTTATAGGCACCGGTGACACTCGGGCCATTGAGCAGCGCATAAATCGTTTCAGGCTCCTGATCACTCTTTGCGCCTTCAATGAAGAACTCGGTAAAGTCAGGAAACTCCTCAGGGGTAGGTTCTGCAGAATCAATCGTCACGCCACGCGCGGAAAGACCATATTGATTGAGCTCCCCGATGGCCCTGAAATAAGCAGCGCCAAGGAAGGCGAGCCAATCTTGGGTCCGCCAATCTTCACGCTGGCGGGATTCTTGAAGTCTAAAACCAGCAAAGCCGGTATTGTCGGGAAGCTTTTTGGCGATGCTGTTCTTTGGCATCGAAAAATAGTCGTTGCTGTAGAGAATTTCCTGAGACTGGCCGCCTTCGACCACATGCATTTTTACGGACTTCTGAAAGAACTGGCCGACGTGAAAGAACGTGGCCGGAAAAATGCCAGGGCCATTGGCAAAGAGGGATGATTCTGGACGAAAACGGATATTACCCCACGCTTCATAGTCGATCTTCTGAACGACAGAAGGCATCGGTCTTGGGGGCGCCTCATAAGAGGCTTTGGAGAGGACTCTGGCCCGCTCAATGAGATCGTCAAATGAAAATTTCTGGGGGGAACCGACGTGGAGCGCTGTCCCCGCCTGGCTGGCAAAAGACACCATCCAAAAGCTGATCACGAGGAAAAGAGAGGGGCAACGGGTTAGGGGGGAAGAAGAAGGAAGGAGCTGATTCATCAAGGGTGGTCCACGCGATCGTTAAGTAAACAGTGACTCGGGCCAAACAAGGCTTCACAAGCCTGATTCTATTCCGATACCACGGTTTCATTCCATCAAAATTTGGCTTCACGCCTCATGATTCCATCGTTATCTTGGGGCGCCAGGGCGCTCAAGATCATCTATGTGGCAGCCACCCCATCCAGCAGCCGTAGGAAACACCTCCATTTTTCTTGGCTGATCCAATATTTTTGTAGCGTTCTGCCGCTTCAACGAGGTCGACCGGTGGGCTGCATTCCACCCGTTCGACGGAATCAAGGCCTTTCTAGCTTTGAGACAGTCCCCTCTCCACCTGTTCCAGCAAGATCCATGGCTCATAACGAGGCATATTCAACGCCTAAGGAGTTCTTTAACACAAACTGATGTGGATAGAAGCGTCGTCATTCAAGGTCAGGTGACGCTATAAGGTCATAGCGAAATTAATATCGTTGCGATACCTATTTTAATGTAAGATCCATATTGGTGCGTTTTTGCACCGTTATGATGCTTTTTTCTGGCATCCCTGGAGGATCGCAAGATGAAATCAAAAGATACCGGGCACCCCAACCTCTTCTTGCTCGCCCTCTTTCTATCGGCAAACGTCCCCGCGAAGCTCAACCAGATCAAGCCTCAAGATAAGGCCACCTGCCAACTTCTAGGAGAAGTCACCGGCGATTCCGGCTATGGAAAAAATATGAGTTGGCAACCCATCGCCAAAACTGACGCAGAAAAAAAAGCAACCAACCTCGGGGCCACGCACGTGGAATGGGTCAGCTCCCAGTCGATTGGCTCATTCAACGGAAAGTCCACTTTGAAAGCCTACACGTGCCCGCCCTGAGACACTTTGACCCGTGGACGAATGACCAGACCATTCAAAACACCATCAGGGAGAAGACTGGGGGTTTTACCTGAAAAAGTTAATCGTTGGTGCCCGGGGTCGATGACCCAGAACTCTCGTTACGGGCCATCGTCTTGTGCCACATCACGATGGATTTTTTTGGCGCCTGAGTTTCCTGCTCGATCACCAGGCTGTAGGTCACCAAAATCTGATCCCCCTTGACCGCATAAGACTTAATAGACGCCCCCATTGGCCCCTGAAAAGGCTGGAAACCCTCCAAGGGAGAGGTCAGCGTCTCGACCTGGAACAATCCCCTTGCCGCCCCCGAATGAACAATCTTTGCGGTAATCAGTGGCTCGTATCGGTACTCCATGGTTTTTCCATCATCCACAATCTCAACCGGGGATGAGAAGGGGTAACCTATGATCAGTCGTCCTTGCCCGACCAGCATGTACTGCATACTCATCAACGGCCGATGAGGCAACGCCGATTTTGGGGTAATCATAAAAATACTATTGAGGTTGTATTTTCTCTCAATGCTTTTGAGGGTCTCCGCGTCCAGCAGAAGAGCATGGCCGCTTGGATCTGCGAGGTCCTTAAGACTAAAGAGATCAAGGACCCCCATTTTGCCTTCAACCGCACGATGGAGAACAGGATCAATGTCTTTGAATGAGGCGAGACGAACCTTGTCTTCCTGAATCTTCAGGCGCTCGATGAGAACCGAGTCGTAATTCATGGTGATCTGATCCAAGGCCTCTGGAGAGGCCTTCGGAAGACCTTCGACAAAATGATGGTAACCCTTCTCGCCCCAGACCTCTGCGGCGTGGCTTAAAAAACCAGCCAAAAGAAAGCACAAACCCACCAACATCTTCAACAGAAACATAAGAAACCACTCATCAAGAATTTATGAACAAGATAATACATGTTCGTTACGAACCGGTGACGAGCATGAGGGCCGCCATGACACAAGAAAGCCCCGAATGGCGGGGCTTTCAGGGGTGTGATGCAGCTTACTGCATCACTCTGACAGGCAATCAGCGAGGCTATAGTACATATTACAGCGCATACACCAAGATTCAAGGGCATCAACCCCGAAGACAGCATAAAAACGGACGCCTATGGGTAGGCTAGAGCTTCAATTAAGCACGATGATCCAACGGCAGCATCAAATTGGCTGAGGGATGACTTCATACCAAGTGGAGAACAAAAAACGAAGGAACTTGAAATTCTTCGCCATTTCGAGCACTGGGAACTGAAAAGGCTATAAACATTCCCGATCCCTTGAATTCAGCATACGCTCACCACGAGTCGGTTTAACGCAGAAATAAATTCGAAGAAAGACTCCAATTTCGGGTGAGAGCCCCCTGGAATCCGGTCCAGTTATGGCTCACCCAACCGCTCCGCATATTCCCGCAAATGAGTCTGCTGAATGCGGGCGTCGTCCAGCGCCTCCGGCTTGAGTGTGGCCATCAATAATGCGTCGTCTCTTGCGGCAGCGGCTAGCGGCTGACCTAGCGCATCCACCACGGAGCTTAGCCCCCCGTAGTGCAATTCGCCCTCGGCGCCACAGTAGTTGGCGTAGGCCAGCACCATCTGATTTTCAAAAGCGCGCGCGCTCACCAGAGTGGTGGGAACTATATCGTAGCAGTCCATATTGGCGGCGGGCACCAGCACGCAATCGGCCCCGGCCAATGCCAAACTCCGGGTGGTTTCGGGGAACTCCACGTCGTAGCAAATTAGCAGCCCGATACTCCAGCCATGGATTTGTGCCAACGCGCTGTTGTCTCCGCCCAGGGTGCCCGCACTGAACTGGCTGTGGTCCAGCGTGCCGTAAAGGTGCGACTTGCGGTAGTGCAGCATTGGCCTGCCGTTGCTTGAAGTCCACTGTGCGGCGTTGTAGATGGCACCTTGTGCGCCGCGCTCCGGGTAGGACCAAACGATGGCAATGGAATGGTTCCGAGCGATGTCTGACACCGCCTTGGCGTATACGCCGTCGCGCGGCTGCGCCAGGGCGTATACGGCGCCAGCACCTATGTTGTAGCCGGTAATAAACATTTCTGGTGTGAGCAGAAGGTGCGCACCTGCCGCATGGGCGCGTGCAGCAGCCGCATCGAGCCGCTGCAGATTAGCCTGCCATTGCTCCGACAGGGGCGCGCATTGCAGCACGGCAAGTGTCAATGGGGTTCGCCCCGCCATGCCTTAGTCGACCAACGCCAACGGGGCGATGCCGGCATACACGTCGCCAGGGCCTGGATTGGTAGCTGGCGTGCTGCCGCCGAGGTGATGCAGGATGCCCCACACGGCATTGAGTGAGGTTTGCACTGCGCCCTCAACCCAGGCCGGCGTCCAAGACACGTCGTCCCCGGCAATAAAGATGCCTTGTTGCTGTGGCAGATGCTGCGCTTGCATGAAGTGCCCGAACATGCGGTAGTTGTAGCGGTAATGGCCGGGCAAGGCGCCCTTGAAGGCTCCCAAAAAATGCGGGTCAGCCTCCCAGGACACGCACACCGGGTCACCCACGATGTGGCTGGCAATGTCCACATCGGGATAAATTTTCTGCAGCGCATCAAGCGCGAGCTTGACTCGCTTTTCAACCGGTTGCGGCAGCATCTTGAGGGCGTCGCCCATCCACGCGTAGGACAAGCAGATCACACCGGGTTGGTCCGGGCCGTTATCAAACAGATAAGTGCCACGGGTGAGCCGGTCAGTCAGGGTCATGCTCATGACTTCGCGGCCAGTTTTGGGGTCGATGTCCTTCCAGAACGGGCGGTCCACCATCACAAAGGTTTTGCTCGCTTGCATGTAGCTTGTGCGGTTCAGCGCCATCCACATCTTTTGGGAAAACAGCGACTCTTCGCAATGTATCTGGGTGGTCAGCAGCCAACTCTGGCATGTTGTTAGAACAGCGCTGTAACGGCACTGGTTACCCCCGGTGTCGGTCACTTCCAGCTGGCCATCCGGCGCGCGGGTGATGGCCGTCACTCCGGCCCGGGTGGACCCGTTATGCAGACTAGCTAGCGTGGTGCCTTTGCGCCAATGTGCGCACTCGGCCGGAGCATGGCGCCACAACCCGCAGGGAACCTGGTCGGCGCCGCCAACGATCAGGCGCTGCTCTTCGTTGCAGTTGGTCATCACCACGCGAAAGATTTCGAGCATGGAGTTGGGAAAGTCCGAGTCCCAGCCGCCCGTGCCAAAACCCACCTGGCCAAAGACCTCGCGGTGACGAAAAGAGAGCTTGGAAAACGCGCTGGACTGCACAATGAATTCATAAAAGGTACGGTCGTCCCACAGGGGTATCAGCGCGTTCCACAACCGCTTGAGCTTGGGCACGTCGCGCGTGCGGAT
The DNA here is from genome assembly GCA_007280285.1 of Methylococcus sp. GTDB lineage: Bacteria > Pseudomonadota > Gammaproteobacteria > Methylococcales > Methylococcaceae > UBA6136. The sequence continues at coordinate 53,261 of QYQA01000025.1, forward strand.
GGCGTTTTGTATCTCGCTAAAGCGCGCGTCCTGCTCCAGCGCTTGCGCCCAGGCCTGCGCAACTTCGGCAAACAGCGGCGGTAAATCGGCCAGGCTGCGGGCGAAGTGGCTTACGCCTTCGAGATCCACCACGGTGCTGCCGGCGGCCTGTGTGAGTGGGTTAGGAAATGGGCGGGTCTGCAGCCCCAGCAAATCAACATAATGAAAAAAGGCGGTGCCTGCGATCGGAAAGCGCATCCCGCCAAGCTCTGCCACCACATGGCGGGTGCCTTCAAAACGCTGCGAACGCAGCCGCCCTCCCATGCGCGCGGCCTCATAAATCACCGGCTTTAGGCCCAGCTTCATCAACTCGTAGGCGGCAACCATCCCGGCCATGCCAGCGCCAACGATTGCCACCTCGGCACCGTGCTGCGCTGAAGGCAACTGCCCCAGACCCTGCGCGTGCGCAATCCAGTCATCATATGCAAATGGAAAGTCCGGGCCGAATTGGGTGACTGGTCTGGTCATGGGATGGGTCGGGGTTTCTGTGACTGGGAAGCTATTGGCAGGCTGCGTCATAAACGATACCAAGTAATTCAGCACAAAAGTTCTGCGACATAGCCAGCGACCACTCGGGATCGGCGCTGAATTTGGGATATTAATTCCAGGATATAAGCGGCTGGGCCTCGACAAATAGAATGCAATTGCAAAGTTCCTTTTAGCCTCGCGGCACTGTTTGGTTTTCATATTGGCTAGTATTTCGACTTGCTCTCGAAATACATCCCTGCAGTCAAAGTCATGGCGAACCTGGCTAAAGTCGCTGTATTGATTCTGGATGACTGGGGGCTAGCCCTTATTGATGATGCGCGAAGAAGAGATCTTCTGGAGATATTGGATGAACGCTATCAAGTTCGCTCCTCGATCATTACGAGCCAATGACCGGGCAGTCATTGGCATGACTCCTTGGGGGATTCAACGATTGCTGATGCGATCTTGGATCGATTGTACACCATGCGCAGCATCTCAATGTGGCCGGCGAATCACTGAGGAAATTAAAGCCAAAATTGACGGCAGAACTTGATCCCGAGTAAAAAGAAAACTCCCTAGCGTCGCTCCGCTCCGACTGTCCAGTTTGCCGTGGACTGAGTGTTCAGCTTCAGATGGAATGACGGTCCAAATTCAGTGGAATACGCAGTCTCATCGGATACCGGCTTTCCATTCTTGGCCGCTGCCTTAGCCTTTCTCAGCAGGCTATTGTTGGCGGCATTGTTGATTGGCATGGCTCCCACCTGAAAGGGCTAGTGACAAATCGCCACAGACCACATAAACCAAGGCTTAGAGGACTTTAGGTGTATCTTTTTTATGGATCCTTTCGAAAAGGCACCCCTGCAGATACTCCAGAAACATGATTGACGCCGCATCAAAGGCATCATGCAGACACAAGAAAGCCCCGACTGGCGAGGCTTTCAGGGGTGTGATGCGTCTTACTGCATCACTCTGACAGGCAATCAGCCATCAGAGGCTATAGTACATATCGTACTCAACCGGATGGGTGCTCATCCGAAGACGCGTCACTTCTTCCATCTTGAGGCTGATGTAGGCATCAATCGTATCGTTGGTGAATACACCACCGCGGGTCAGGAACTCACGATCGGCTTCAAGGGCTTCCAACGCCATATCGAAGGAATGGCAGACCTGTGGAATGGCCTTTTCTTCTTCTGGTGGGAGATCATAAAGATCCTTGTCCATGGCATCGCCTGGATGGATTTTATTCTGGATCCCATCAAGCCCCGCCATCAGCATCGCAGCAAATGCGAGGTAAGGGTTCGCTGTGGAGTCTGGAAAACGGACTTCGATCCGACGCGCCTTAGGATTGATGACGTAAGGAACACGAATCGAGGCAGAACGGTTACGTGCAGAGTAGGCCAGCATGACGGGTGCTTCAAAGCCTGGAACCAGCCGCTTGTAGCTGTTGGTGGATGAATTACAGAAGGCGTTTAGCGCCTTCGCGTGCTTGATGATACCGCCGATGTAGTACAACGCGGTTTCAGAAAGGCCGCCGTAGAGATCACCCGTGAAGAGATTCTTTCCATCTTTCACCAGCGACTGGTGGACATGCATCCCACTGCCGTTATCGCCAACGAGAGGCTTTGGCATAAAGGTTGCGGTCTTGCCGAAGGCGTGGGCGACGTTCTGCACGACGTACTTCAAGATCAGTACTTCGTCAGCCTTCTTCACCAGGGTACCGAACTTCACGCCGATTTCACACTGACCTGCGGTCGCGACTTCGTGGTGATGGACTTCGACAACCAGACCCATGTCTTCAAGGGTGTTACACATAGCACCACGGAGATCCTGGAGAGAGTCGACGGGCGGCACTGGGAAATACCCCCCCTTGGTGCCTGGACGATGGCCCACGTTACCGTCTTCATAGACCTTCTCAGAGTTCCAACCGGCCTCTTCAGAGTCGACCTTGTAGAACGACCCCTGCATGCTGGTGCCCCAGCGGATATCGTCGAAAACAAAGAATTCGTTTTCAGGTCCAAAAAGTGCGCTATCGGCGATACCCGTTGACTTCATGTAGGCTTCAGCCCGTTTTGCAATAGAGCGTGGATCCCGCTCATACCCTTGCATATCAGCAGGCTCGATGATGTCACAACGAAGAATCAGGGTGACATCCTCAAAGAATGGATCGAGGACCGCCGTCGAGGCATCCGGCATCAGAATCATGTCGGATTCGTTGATGTGCTTCCAACCCGCAATGGATGAGCCATCGAACATCTTGCCTTCTTCAAACATATCCTCATCCACCGTGCTCGCCGGAATCGTGACATGTTGTTCTTTGCCTTTGGTATCGCAAAAACGAAGATCCACATAACGGACTTCATTTTCCTTGATCATCTTGAGAACGTCTTTTGGACTCATCAGGGGTCTCCTCGCGGTGTTCAAAAATCAGTGGGGACGAATGACATTCATTTTTTATTTGCAAGATCAGTACCAAGACCAACCTTGCCCAGCATCCAAGCTTTGAGCTTAGATCCGCCGGCCAAACTACACCATTTTAGATAATTTCGCACCCTCAAGGTGCGGCGATCACCGAAACCCTCGAATCGCAGCGACGCCATGCGCACCATGACGTCGCGCATAATCAAGATCACCCCGGTCAAGGCCCCCTAGCGCATACACCGGCAATGCAACCGCTTCGACCAGCGCCTGAAAACGAGGCCACCCCAAGGGAATCGCGCCCGGATGACTGGCGGTTGGCTCGACGGGTCCAAGGACCACAAAGTCGACACCCAAGCCCGAAGCACGCGCAAGCTCGCCGGCATCATGACAAGATGCCGCCAACCATCGATCGCGAGGGGTCGGTCTTAAGGAGAAGGATGACAGCTGAGTGGATCGAAGATGAAGTCCAGCAGCCCCCGTCTGATCAAGCAACGTTGGGTCACCGCTCACCAAAAGCTGAACGTTCAACCGCTCTCCTCGGCGAACCAGTCGAGCCGCATGGCGCTGATAATCCGCTGGCTCACACCCCAAAGGTCTTAGCCTCACGAGTTGAATCCCGAGGGCAGCCAGGGCTTCAAGTTTCTCATCAAGATGAAGGCCGCCACCCGCCTCCAGATTCATGATGGCGTAGCAAGAAGGGAGCCTCAGAGCATGAATAATCGAAAGATTAGCGGCAGGAAAGGGGTACCGATCCAAGTCCGACAAGGGCACCCAACGAACCGGCTGCCCCTCAAGACCTTGCGCTTCCCCCTTAAAAGAGTGAACGATTCGCACATGAAGTCTGACCGAGCGCTCAGGATAATCATGACGGAGGCAGATCAGGGGCGTTGATGAGGCCGCATCGACACCGACTTCCTCTAAAAGCTCTCGCCGGAGCGCCTGATCAACGTCTTCATCAGCCTCCACCTTACCACCCGGAAACTCCCAAAGCCCCCCCAGATGCACATGCTCCGGGCGTTGGGAAATCAGAACCTCGCCAGCCCTATTGAAGACGACCCCGACCGCCACCTCCAAAACCTTCACACAATGCCTCGGCGATGGGCCATTCCTAGCCCCCAGGGCATCAAAAAAAAGCCGCCCTCAGGTCCGATATTCAGCGTTAATCCGAACATAATCATAGGAGAAATCGCAGGTCACCACCGTCGCAGCACTCTCTCCCCGTCCAAGCCGCACCCGAACCAAAATTTCCTCTTGGGCCATGACGATGGACCCTGCTTCTTCGGTGTATCCCGGCGCTCGAGCTCCCCCCCGAACAATTTCGATCTCCCCAAGAA
>QYQA01000001.1 GCA_007280285.1 Methylococcus sp.
GACCAGCTTCATCTGATTTTCAAGCTCTACCAAAGTATCATGCAGCTCCCGCCTAAGGCGTCGCGTTTTGTTTTGGACTTTATTAACAAAGTCTAGAGCCACCTGCCTAAGCTCTGAAATCTTCCCGTGTTGCGGAGGAAGCGTGCAGTCATATTTAAGCCACTCAAAACCTTCAAGGCCGAGCACCTCTCTTTGCTCTGGCGTGAGCAAATCTTCATCATCAAAGTTAAACAACTCTCTGGGCAAATCCTCGGGAAAATGTATATGCGCGCAGTTTTCAAGTTCGTGGGTTTCAAAGAAGTCTATGGCTTTATGATGCTTAGGATTTTCTGGATTAAGCCAGTACGCTCGGTGCTGACCCGTTGGGGTTTTGGTATCACGCAGGATGAGAATATTAATAAACTTTAAAGCAGCTAAATACTCACCAGCCTTGGGATGTGCCCAGACCCAGAGATAGCTACAAAGCCCGTGACGGTCCGCTTCATTTAGGGTAATAGGTTTAGCATTTAGTTCCTTAATAAACTTCGGAACGTGTCGACCATTTGGGCATCGCCAAGCATTTCCATACTGATTTTCTAAAAGGTTGAGAGTGTTTTTTGATAAAGGTGTGATCTTAAGCATTTAATATCCTCATTGAAATAGGTTTAAACATGGTCGAAGTATATTAAAGATTGCGTGCTGACCAAGCACTTTTTTAGTTCTATCTTTGATAACAGAAGCCTCTTTCTAATCTTGCCAAACTGTTCAAAGTGTCAGCTGGTTGGGGGGTGGGGTCTCTCTATAAACAAGCAGTCTTGTGTACTCTTCTTAAACAACTGGGAAACCTAAACAACTGGGAAACCTAAATAACTAGGGAAACTAGGGAAACTAGGGAAACTAGGGAAACTAGGGAAACTCAATAGAATGAAGGGTTACAGAGCAAACACATGCTTGTCTTTCCCCCCACCGAGGGGGGTTTCCATCCCCCTCTCATACCCCCCAAATCAGTTTCCCTAGTTTCCCTAGTTTCCCGGACAGGGGGGGGTTCCCCTAAAATTTAGATCATCACCCCCGGGTTGAGTCGATAGGTGGCAGCGTTGAAGGACTCTCTTGTTTCTGTCCAAAGTTCGCTTTGGCCTACATTGACCCCCCTAAAGATTCGAAGTGCATCGATAACCAAGTTCCTGCCTGCGCCGTTTTCGTTCTTCACAAAATGGACTATATCTTTTTGGTTTGATGGCCCTTTTGATAGATATATTATGATGGTCTCAATTAACCCGTCGTGCTTTTCTCTAAACTCTATCCTTTTTCCATAGGTACGTAGTTTGTCTCTGGTTTCATCATCGACCTTCACGACACTATCCAGTTTTTCTAAATAGGGAGTATCAGTCTGCTTGTCGAATTTATAGGCTATAGATAACTCGGCATCCCCACGGTTCTTGTCATTTTCAAATAGCACCGTTTGGAAACCATTAGGGTCATCACTTAATACGTTTACGATATAACAGCAATCCGCATCATCGCTTAGGTCCGTTGTCCCTGATTTAATATTTTTTCCATCTTGCCCCTTGTGCTTGTTAACGTGAGCCAGACCAATGATAGTGCCGCCCTTGGCGGTGAACTGCCGCATCAGCTCGTTAAAATTCGAAACGACCTTTTTGTCCATCAGGTCGGTGAATTTTTTCACAGTGTCGAGAATGATTACTTTGCCACGCACTTCGTCGCGCTCGATACCGCCTTTGATGGCTAGAAAGAATGCGTCCTTGTGGAACTCCCTGAGCCCCGGAGCAAGAAGATTTAGGTTGTACTGGTCGAACAGTCGAGCCTTCTGTGCAAGCCCTTTAAAGTTGTCGTCGGCGTTAATATAAAAAATATCCTCGCCGTTCAGGCGTCCCCCCTTCAGTGCGTCCATGAGAAGTTTTATTGTAATGAGGGTTTTGCCTGCGTTTGGTGGCGCGAAGAAAACCGTGAACTGACCTAGAAGAGCTAAGCCATCCAGAACATACTTATCATCGAGCATCTGGCGTTCCATCTGCTCGCTATCCCGCGCGATATTGAATTGAGCCAGATTGAATCCTCCCGCCATAACCCTAGGCTCGACCTTACTGGTGCGCCCCTTTCCGGTGACGGCATCACAATCAACCCCGAGCTTCTGACCGATACTAACGATAAAGAACGGACTAATCTGCGTGAATCCACCAGTCGCATTACCACCCCAATCTTGCTCCGCAGTTTTAATGTCATAACCCCGTCGGTTACTCGTTGCATAGGAAATATAGAGTTCACGGCACCGTTCTTCCGCAATACCCGCATATTCCTGTGGGCTCCATTCCACTGACCTTTTGAGCGCCGCCAGAACACGGCCTTGGTTCTCATTGAAATCAGGACTGGCTATATCGTGAATCTGTGGATGGGTCAAAATCTGCCTGATAGTTTCATCCGCCCGGTCATCCCATACGGGCAAAGGGTCCTTACTTTCCTTTGACGGCCCCATAAGGCTTTCTGTTAGGGCATCTACACCTCCATGCAATCGGGTCTTGGTGGGCGTCTCGGTGGCTTTTGCTGGCGCTTGCGCCAATACCTTACCCAGACTGACCAACGCACCTTCAAATGATTCGCAAGTCGCAAGATGTTCGCGGTCAGGGTGCGCCATCCAAACCCCCGCCTGTTGATACGGGTCGTGTTCACTCTGGTCATAGCTTCGACCAAACAACTCGCGCCCAAGGTATTCAGAGGCCCTTTGGAAATCACCCACGGATGCCTGCCTGTCGGGGATCATCGCGACCCTGTAACGGTTGCCTTTATTCGGAGCCCGGTGGCTATGAGTGGTGAACATTCGTGCGGCGAGACCTGACGCCTTGATACGCTCCCGGGCCTTTTCCAGATCAGCCTCCTCAATATTATCCAGGTCGAACTTGAACACTGACCCGCCCGTGCTATGACTGGCTGACCTTTGAACCCCCTCAAACGGGACGGTGGGGTCAAGCTCGCGCGCGGCGTCCATTTTTTCTTTTGTTTTGCAAACCCAAGGTGCGACTTTCATCGGTCCGGTCATATAAGGCCCGACGTTCTTATCATTTGTAATGAAAGGTTTTCCGCCGTTGGTTACAAAATCAAATGCTTGATCTACGCTCAAGTCATTCAGCTCAGTCGGTATTGGATTAAAGAAACCATCGTAATGACACAGGTTGACCTGAACCTCATCGGCGCTGATGTCGCTTCTGAAATCACGCATCGGTTTTTTGTTGGTCAACTGCTCCTTTAGGGCATCCCAATCATCCTCAGAGGCCGCTGGCGTCACGATATCGTCTGAGATTGTCTTTGCCTTGGGTTTGCCCCCGGCGAGTGCGGCAAGCGCCTCATCAAGACCGTCCCGAATGTCAGCAAGCAATGTGGTGCCGTGTAGTTTGGCCTTTCGCGATTCAGCATTGAGCGGAATTCTGGGTGTTAAGGTGGCGCGCCCTTCAAAGGCCTCCCTGAGTTCATTCAAAACGGTCTCGCATTCTTCAGAAGCGTAGGTTTTGTCGAAGAACCAAGTCAGGTGCATGGCACCCTTGCCGTCAGGAATCCCGGCTCCTTGCGGCAGTTTTTTCAGAAGCCTGAGGCTATTTTCAAATGCGACCTTATTGGCGAACCGGAGGCTGAAGGCCTTCCAATGAGTTATGAACTGGGGTTTTTCCTCTTTTCGTGAATAGACGGCACCATTAACGAAGCAGTTGGCTTTGGTTTCAATGCGCTTTAGCGCCACCTCATGGTTAGAGAAGAACACACCCGACACACAGAAATGCCCGTCGCCTATGGGCAGAATGTCTTCTGTTTTAAGGTTTTTAACCGCAGATTGAATATCAGCGTTTGCTGATGGATATGGTATAATGTCGCCCGATTCAGGCGCGTTTTGAGAAAGTATTTGATCTTTATAAGCCACTGTGGATCCTCCAAAGTTGTGGCTGGAATGACGCGATGGTTCCGCGCATTAATAAGGTCGCCGATGCCTCGGCTGCTCTCTTGCACATTTTGCTATTCGCCGCTGACAAGGTTCGCGGCTAATATGATCACGTCATCTCAAAAACTCCGCTGATAACAGAAGCTCTGCGGCTTAATTCACGCAGCCTGACGCTGCGCCGAAAGTTTCTCGATTGCTGCAAGCAGCTCTGACCTTTTCCACATCGGGCACCCCGGGCTAAGATAAATCGGTTGCGGCAACACACCGTTTCGCACCTGCATCAAGAAGGCGCTACGCGACATTGGCAGGAACCCTATACCGCCATTCTTCCGCCCCCGCCGTGGGGAAATATCCTCCAACCTTAAAAATTCCTGTTCGATCATCGTAATCTCCTTGAAGTTTGCGTGTTCAAAAAAACACGGAATGAATCATATCCAGCAGTGTTATCATCTGTCAAGCCAAGAAACACAAATCAGTTTATTTAGGGGGTTATATGGCGCGTACTGAGACGATGACGGTTCGATTGAGTCCCGAAATCCGCTGGGCGTTGGAGATCTTGAGCAGGATTGGAAACCAGAGCGTAACGGCGACGGCCGCATGCGCCATCGAGAATCACATTCTGTCTCGTATCGCGGAGTTGAAATTAACAGCCCCGGATGACGCCCGAGTGCTTGAGAATGCGCTAAAACAGAAAGCCCTCGCACCCTACTCTCGCGTGGTTGCGCTGGCTGAGACGGGACCGGACATTATGAATTTGTCGGAGCTTCGCACGCTATCTTTGCTGGAGGACTTAGGAGCTATATCGCCTAAGGATGACGCCCCCGGTTTTGCCTTCGACCCGCCGCTATTGCGAGCGATTTGGAGTAGGTTCGCCGCAGCCGCTGAAACTGATGATATTGAAGTTGATGTCTTGGTTGAGCTGAAAGCATTTGTTGCCGAGGCTAAGAGTCGGCTTGAGACTACCTGATACTGACGACCTTCCGTTTCTCCACCGTGTCTGCTGTCAGGCTCTCGATGTGCCGATGCCACGCAAGCAACATCCTCCGGCGTTCAGATAGCTGATGGGAGCCATCGTAGGAAGCTCGGGCCCGGTTTTTATCCTTGTGAGCCAGTTGCTTTTCAATCGCCAGATCGCTGAAGCCCCGATCTTCTTCGCGCACCCAAGTGCTGAATGTCGCACGCGCGCTGTGAGGACTGAACTCCTTCCCGGAAATTATTTTGAACGCCCGATAAAAGCCCCCTCGACCTATGGGCTTGCATGCATCATCGCGCCCGGGGAATACCCATGCTGAAGTCCGAGAAATTTTTTTTATTTCGCGGAGCAACTCAACTGCACGAGGCACCAACGGTATACGGTGCTCGGCCTTCATCTTCATCTTTTCCCATGGGATGACCCACACCGCATCGCGCCCGTCATGCTCATCATCGAGGTCAAACTCTTCCCACCGTGCCTGAGTCAGCTCGTCTCGCCTCACCGTAGTCAGCCAAATTAGCTCCGAACCTCGGACCAACGCGGGGTGAGATGCTAGGTTCTCAAGCCCCTTAAAGAACGCCAGCACCTCATCAGGACTCATCGGCTTTGAGTGTTTGGTTGCCTCGGAGACAAAACCTTTTTTGAAGACCTGAGTAGGGTCGCTCTTTGCCAACTGATTGAACACCGAATAGCGGCATACCTGCCCTATGAGAATTTGAAGTTCCCGCCTAATGGACTTGCCCGACTTATCACCTTCTTTAAGAGCCTTGAGAATTTCCCCTGATGTAATGTCAGCAATTGGCCGGTCGCCAAGCATAGGGAACGCCCGCGCCCTTAAAGCCACCAGACTCCTCTTGTGGGTGCTTGCCGTCCAACCGCCCTTACTCAGCTTCTCCTCGCAAAACGCCAGTGCAACCGCCCCAAAGGTGTTCAGCTTACTCACCTCTCGGTGCGTAACGGGGTTAACCCCGCTCACCACCCGGCTCTTTTCGATATCGCGTTGTTCCCGAGCCTTCTTCAGCGTGATTCCCTGAACCTTACCGCCTTTGTCTTTTCCCAAATACTGCCCGAGGCTCATCATTGAGGCCTTGCCGTTCAACGTGTATCGATAGCGCCAGAACTTATCCCCAGATGGACGCACCTCAAGAACGAGACCGTCTCCATCCGAAACCCTGTAGACCTTGTCCTTAGCCTTTAGCCCTTTGATCTTGCCGTCCGTTAATCCTGCCATAGCTCATCACCCCCGTTACTCACTGCTCTACAAGCACCATGCCTGCGTTACTCACAATCTTACTCAAGTTACTCGTTACTCAGCAAGATGCTATGTGATTTTATGGGGTGCTATACAAACAAAAGCCCCTGTATTTAGGGGCTTATAGAGCATCACCGTGACAGGTGAAACTAGACCGATTATTTCTTGATATAAAGATCCGTAATGGTCCCTTCAATCATTTCAGCGGCTAATGGGAAGGTTTCTGAAAGGGTCGGATGGGGATGAATCGTCAGAGAAATATCTTCCATGTCCGCCCCCATCTCTAGGGCGA
>QYQA01000018.1 GCA_007280285.1 Methylococcus sp.
AGATTTGTATAAGAGCCAGCTCCATGCGCTCGCCGGGCGCTCAGGCGTCAAACAATTGACCCTCGCCGGTGGCTGCGCACTCAATTCGGTCATGAACGGCCGCATCTTAAGCGCGACCCCCTTCGAATCACTGCATGTCCCTTCAGCGCCCGCCGATGACGGCACTGCGCTCGGCGCCGCTTTGCTGGCCTACAGAGAAGATCATCAAGATCACCCGCCGCAAAAGAGCGCCTTGACCCCCTTCCTCGGAAGTCATATTGATCAGGATGCCCTCGAACGATTCAAGGCTTTTTCAGGCCTGGACCACGAGGATCTCCCTGGATCCATGCTCTATCAAAAAACGGCCGATCTCCTCGCCGAGGGGGCTATCATCGGCTGGGTTCAGGGCGCGGCTGAATTTGGCCCAAGAGCCCTCGGCCATCGATCCATACTGGCCGATCCACGACCCCGGCAGATGATGGACAAAATCAACGCATGCGTGAAATTCCGCGAGCGATTCAGGCCTTATGCCCCCTCGATTCTTCACGAATATGGTCCTGATTATTTCGAGGATTACCAGGATACGCCCTACATGGAGCGGACCCTCAGGTTCCGGCCTGAAGTGAGGGAGCGGGTGCCTGCGGTCGTCCATGTCGATGGCAGCGGCCGACTCCAGTCGGTCACCAAAATCAGAAATCCAGAGTTTTATCCCCTGATCGAAGCCTTCTATACCAAGACCGGCATTCCGATCCTCCTCAACACCAGCTTTAACGTCATGGGAAAACCCATGGTGCATTCGGTCGAAGATGCTTTTGGCGTCTTCCTGGGTTCAGGGCTTGATGGCCTCGTTATCGGCCACACTCTGTTCAAAAAAAATCGGGGCATTTGATGAGCGGTCTTGCCCACCTTTGCCGGCAATTACTGATGGGGCTCCCGGGAGATCCCGCGACGCTCAAGGCCCTTCACGCCGCGAGGCAATGGTTTGAAGGCCAGCGCCTCAAGATCAGCCAATCGCCGCCACCCCTCCTGTTGAATCGGCTTTCAGGTTCCAAGAGCGCCCGACTGGCCCCTCTCTTTTTGATGGATGGACTGTGGCTGGCAGGGCTTTTCGCACCCGCCACCGGACATCTGTCTTCAAGATGCCGGCTGCACCCCATCTTTATGGACAGCCTCGGGCTTGGGACCCCCAAACATTCATCGGGAGAGGCTTTCAGAGCCTATCATGCGCGTCAAGGCGACCATTTTCACCGCCTTGAATATCCCGCTCTTTTTATCGATGACTTGAATCTTGAAGGCTGCGCGATGGTTCTCATCATCCTCGTGTTTCAGCATTCACCGATCCGCTACTTTCCAGAAATCATCGGATTCACCCTCACCCACCTCAAAAGACCGCCTGAGGATTTTGAAAATGAGATTCAACTGAAGCGTCGAAGCCAACACCGGATCTTGGCCGAACAGGCGCTTCAAGAAGCCGCTTTCAATGATCAAGAAGCAAATCGCTTGCTGATCGGAGAAGCCCTCTACAGGGCCTCCTTCAACGCCTTATCAGGACCCCCCCATGCCGCGGCCGAAGGCGCGTTCGAACCCGCCACAACGGCGATGAGTCGAATCATTCAAGGCAAAATGCCTGAAGCCATCGGCTACCATGGGGGGGTGATGCTGAAAGGACAGTCACTCGATGACTGGTTCAGGCAAGGGCCTCCCGCGGCCGAAGCGATCGTTGAGGCTCTAGAGGCCCCTGAGGAGAGCCAAAGGCAGTGCCCGGTCGCCCACCGATTGCTGCAAGCGATGAACTTCGGCGGCCCCATGTATGGCGTCTTTACCCAAGGTGAGCGCGATATCGCCTCACGCTGGATGAAGAACCCTCAAACCCTGGTCCCAAAGACACCTTGCCGAACCGGCCAGCGAGACCCTGAGCCGGTCCATCGACGATCCACCGCCGCACCCATGAGGGAAGACCGCCTGGGGGCTCGGGAGCTCTATGGAGCGCTCCTTCAAACGGAGTCGCCGCTTGAAGTACCGGATACAGCAGCCGCCTGGCTTCGAGCGATTTTGTCCAGAACCGACAGCTGGACCCGCATCGGCCTCTTGCCCAAAGCGCAACCCTACCATCCGGCATCCTTGGATCAATGGGTACGGGGGCAACACCGCAAGGCCGTCGATCGTCATCCAAGCTCCCCAAAACCGATCACCGTCGACAAAACCTTCTGTCACTGGATTCTCTTACAGTTGTCGCCCGCCATTCTGGTCGACGGCGCCTGGCTATGGGGTCTCCAGAAACCCTCAGAGGCGTTAAGGCCCTGGGATCGCGATCTGATCCGCATCCACTTTGATGAATTAGGCGAGGGCCAACCGGAGTGGAATCACCCCAACATTTATCGAGAGCTCCTGAGCAGCGAAGGCATCGAGATAGGCGATTTTAGGGCCACGGCCTTTCAACAGGATCGACGACTATTGAACGCCGCTTTCGATTTTCCATGCACTCTCCTGTCGATGGGCGCCCTCCAATCGATTTATCCGGCGGAATGTCTGGGTCTCAATCTTGCCATCGAAACCAGCGGCCTTGGGACACATTACCTCCGGGCCATCGAAATTCTCCGTCATCATCAGATCAATCCAGCTATCGTCGGCCTTCATCTCAGCATCGATAATCTCGCATCGGGTCATTCGGCTCGCGCCCTGAGGGCGATCGAGCGTTATCTTGAAACCCTTCAAGCCGTTGAAGGACCCGAGGCCACGCAGGCGGCCTGGCAGCGTATTTGGCGAGGTTTCAACTGTTTTAAGGTCGCCAATCTACCCCTGACTGCTCGCCTGATCGGCCGACTCTTTCTGCATCAACACGGATGTCCAGTGGAATCCTTAGGGTCTCTAGCCACGCCATAGGGTTGTCATATGGCGCCTTTATCATCTTCCCTGAACTTTAAGTGCCGAGACTTCCCTCAACTGAAGTCATCAATAAAACAAGAGAGGACTCTGATTTCCCGGTTTTTATTAGGGTTGCCAGAGCTAACAAGATAAGGAATAGTAGTTCTTTAGCATGGAGATGGAGATCCTCTGTCCCTCCACCTAACGCCTTGACCAGGAGTCAATATGAGTTCTAGAGAGTACAACAACCCAAGCGTTGCTAATCGAGGTTCCGATTCCTGCGTGATGGTTATCTTTGGTGCCACCGGCGATCTGACCCGACGAAAGCTGATCCCTGCTCTTTACAATCTGGCCAAGGCCCGATTACTCTCACCCAACTTTGCCATTGTCGGGATTGGTTCAAAGACCATGGAGCAAGAGGCCTTCAACGAAAAGATGTTGGATGCCATTCGGGAGTACGCCAAAGATGAGGTTGATCTTGAGATTCTCAACTGGTTTGGCAGCCGCATTACCTACGTGAATGGCGATTTTGGTGATGACGGGCTCTACGGCCGTCTTGATGCCCATTGCCAATCGATTAAGACCGAAAAGAGAATCAGCAACAACCATTTCTACTATCTGGCGACGGCTCCCAGTTTCTTTGGATCCATTATTCAAAAGCTCGGTGCTGCAGGGATGACCAAAGAGGATAACGAAAGCTGGCGCCGGGTCATCATCGAGAAGCCTTTCGGGCGGGATTTGGCTTCTGCGATGGAGCTCAATATCGAGGTGAAGAACGTTCTGAAGGAAAAGCAAATCTTTCGGATCGATCACTACCTTGGGAAGGAAACCGTTCAGAATCTGATGGTGCTTCGTTTTGCCAACAGCATTTTTGAACCCATCTGGAATCGGCGCTATATCGATAATGTCCAGATCACGGCATCTGAGATCGTGGGTGTTGGTCAACGCGGCCCTTACTATGAAACCTCAGGCGCCTTGAGGGATATGGTTCCGAATCACCTCTTTCAGTTGCTGTCGCTGACCACCATGGAACCGCCGGTCTCTTTCGAGGCCAATGCGGTTCGTGATGAACAGACCAAAGCCTTGCGTGCCATTCAGGTGCTGACCCCGGAGGAAGTGCTAGCTCGCGTCGTCAGAGGCCAATATGGTGCTGGCGAAATCAACGGGGAAAGCTGTATCGCCTATCGCGACGAAGAAAAGATCGAACCCGATTCAAGCACCGAAACCTTCGTGGCCATGAAGTTGATGATGGACAATTGGCGTTGGGCGGATGTGCCGTTTTACCTTCGCACCGGCAAGCGATTAGCCGCGCGCACAACTGAAATCGTGATCAATTTCAGAAAGGCCCCCTTTGTCCTTTTCAAGAACACCGCGATCGATCATCTTCAGGAAAACCGACTGGTCATCCACATTCAGCCGGATGAAGGCATCTCCATGCAGTTTGGCGCCAAAAAGCCAGGACCGATCATGAATCTTGGCTCGGTCCAGATGGACTTTAACTATGTCGATGCCTTCGGCGCGACCCCAGATACCGGCTACGAACGCCTGATGCTCGACTGTATGGTGGGAGACGCCACCTTGTTCCAACGGGCCGACATGGTGGAAACCAGCTGGAACTTAATCCAGCCCATCCTTGACGTCTGGAATGCCTTGAAGCCGCGAGATTTCCCAAACTATGCCTCCGGATCTTTTGGTCCAGCAGCGTCGGATCAACTCTTAAGCGGGGACGGTAAAAAATGGCTCAATAAGGGCTGACTCATGAAGAAAGAAAGGAACCGATAGCGTTCCTTTTTTTTGCCGACACCATCCGACAACATGCCACCAGAACCCACTTCATCATCGAGAACTTGACCATGAATCAGCCGAATCAGCTGCCCGTCTGGAAATCCCTTGTCAAACATCATTCGCTCATGGCTCATGCCCATATGCGGGACCTCTTTAAGGCCGATCCAGGCCGATTTGACCGTTACTCAGTGACGCTGGACGACATCCTTTTTGACTACTCAAAAAACCGCATCACCGATGAAACACTCGCCCTGCTTTTAGAACTGGCGAAGGCTTCTCATCTTGAAGAGAAGCGCGAAGACATGTTTCTAGGGAAACGGATCAACCTGACCGAAAACCGCGCGGTACTGCATACCGCGCTGAGAAATCGCTCCAACCATCCAGTCCTCCTCGATGGTCAAGATGTGATGCCCGACGTGAATCGGGTCCTCGACAGCATGCGAGTTTTTACCCAGAAAGTGCGCTCTGGTGAATGGACTGGTTTTACCGGAAAAAAGGTGACCGATGTGGTCAACATCGGGATTGGAGGCTCAGATCTTGGCCCGAGGATGGTCGTTAAGGCGCTGACGCCTTACACCGATCCCACCCTGAGGGTCCATTTCATTTCCAATGTTGATGAGGCCGATCTCGTTGAAACCTTAAGGCCCCTCGATCCTGAGACCACCCTTTTCTGTGTGGCTTCAAAAACCTTTACGACCCTTGAAACCATGACCAACGCCCATTCTGCTAAGGATTGGTTGTTGACGAAACTCAAAGATCCCGCCGCGATTGCGAAACATTTCGTGGCCATTTCGACCAATATCCAAAAGGTTTCTGCCTTCGGGATTGACGAGAAAAATATCTTTGAATTCTGGGATTGGGTCGGTGGCCGCTATTCGATCTGGTCATCCATTGGTCTCCCCATTGCCTTGGGGATTGGCATGGATGCCTTTGAGTCTATGTTGGCAGGGGCGCATCAGGTTGATCAACACTTCAGAACGGCACCGCTTGAACAAAACATTCCCGTTCTGATGGGGCTCCTAGGCATCTGGTACGACAACTTTTTCAGAGCAGACGCCTACGCCATTCTTCCCTATGACCAATACCTTGAATTCCTGTCCTCCTATCTGCAGCAGGGCGACATGGAGAGCAACGGCAAAACCGTTGACCTTGATGGGGATCCGGTGTCCTACAGCACCGGACCCATCATCTTCGGTCAGCCAGGAACCAATGGTCAGCACGCCTTCTACCAATTGATGCATCAAGGAAGCGCCCTGGTCCCATCCGACTTCCTCGCCGCCATTGAAAGTCACAACCAGCGCACCGAGCATCACGATCTGCTGATCTCCAACTTCATCGCTCAAACCGAAGCCTTGATGCTTGGGAAGACCACCGCCGAAGCAAAAGCTGAATTGATCGCTCAAGGAACCACGCTCACAGGTGAAGCCCTCGATGATCTCGCAGCCGCCAAAACCTTCGCCGGCAACCGCCCCTCGAACTCTTTTCTTTATAAAAAATTAACGCCCAGGACTCTAGGGAGTCTGATCGCCCTCTACGAACACAAGATTTTCGTTCAGGGAACGGTCTGGCACATCAACTCCTTTGATCAGATGGGCGTCGAACTCGGCAAACAGCTGGCGAAGACCATTCAGGAAGAAATTGAAGCACGGAGCCTCAGCAAGTCGCATGATGCATCCACTGAGGGCCTATTGAAGCGGTACATTGATAACAAAGATAACAAATAATCCCGTGGTGGCACGATCAGGGCGCCTTGAGCCTCACCCTTTAACGTCATCAACCCATCCCCCAAAGGAGACACCATGAGTCAGTGTGATATCGGCCTAATTGGCCTTGCCGTAATGGGTGAGAATCTTGTGTTGAACATGGAATCAAAAGGATTCCATGTCGCTGTCTACAACAGGACCACGGAAGTAACCCGCGCTTTTGCTGAAGGCCGTGCCAAAGGAAAAAACATCACCCCCTGCAACAGCCTTGAGGATTTTATTGGCGCTTTATCAAGTCCACGAAAGATCCAGATCATGGTCAAGGCCGGCGGCCCCGTAGATGCGGTTATCGAGCAATTAATTCCCCTTCTCGATGCGGGTGACATCATCATCGATGGCGGCAACTCCTTATGGACCGATACGCAACGGCGGGAGAAATATCTTAAAGAAAAAGGAATTCACTTCTTTGGCGTGGGTGTTTCAGGCGGAGAAGAGGGCGCCCTCAAGGGACCTTCCATCATGCCCGGCGGTTCTGAGGAAGGTTGGCGGGCCATTGCACCGATCTACACCAAAATCGCCGCCATCGCCGAGGGTGAGGCCTGCTGCCGACACATGGGGACCGATGGCGCCGGACATTATGTGAAAATGGTCCATAACGGCATCGAATACGGCGATATGCAGTTGATCTGTGAGGCCTATGCCATCCTCAAGGCGACGATCCATCCTAGCGCCGAAGAATTTGCCGAGATCTTTTCAGCCTGGAATCAGGGCGACCTTGATTCTTTCCTGATTGAATTGACCTCGAAGATCTTTACCCAGAAAGATCCTGAAACAGGGCTTCCGATGGTGGATGTCATTGTCGATAAGGCCGGACAGAAAGGCACAGGCAAATGGACCGTAGGGCATGCGACTGAGATGAGTGTCCCGCTCTCGGTGATCGCAAGTGCCGTCGAGGCCCGCATCCTCAGTTCCCTTAAGTCCGAGCGCGTGCATGCCGCAACGGTCTTGACCGGGCCTGAAACTCCCGCATGGCAAGGCGATCGTCAAGAACTGATCGACGCGGTTCGCGATGCGCTTTATGCCAGTAAGATCATCAGCTACGCGCAGGGTTTTGCGCAGCTTCGCGTCGCATCGGAACTTTATGGCTGGTCACTCAGCTATGGGGACATCGCCGCTATCTGGCGGGGTGGCTGTATCATTAGAGCCCGCTTTTTAAACCGCATTACCGAGGCTTATCGCAAGGATCCGGCGCTTAAGAATTTGATTCTGGATCCCTACTTCAGGGATATCATCCTCGGGACACAGGCGAACTGGCGGAAGGTCGTTCAACTGGCCATTCAATATGGTGTTGCGGCACCCGCCTTTTCAGCGGCACTCGCCTACTTTGATAGCTATAGAAACGAGCGTTTGCCTGCCAACCTCCTCCAGGCCCAGCGGGATTATTTTGGTGCCCATACTTTCGAGCGGGTCGATAAGCCGGAGGGAACGTTTTTTCACCATCACTGGTTCTAATCACTCACAGGGTCCGGCCGGCCATCAGGTAGCCGGACAATTCCAAGCCATCATCTTTGCCATTAAGCCCTTTTTCCGGAGAGACCATGACTCAGAGCGTCCTTGACCAATTACGTGGAATGACTGTTGTTGTTGCTGATACCGGCGACTTTCAGGCCATTCGTAAATTCACCCCCCGCGATGCAACGACCAATCCCTCGTTAATCGCCGCGGCCGCACAAATGCCTGAATACCAGGATGTCGTCGATGAGACCCTGATGTCGGCCCGCAAAAGCCTTGGGACATCGGCCAAGGACGCCGCAGTAATCGCTCTCGCCTTTGACCGGCTGGCGATCACCTTTGGGCTTCGGATCCTCGAAATCATCAAGGGACGCGTCTCGACAGAAGTCGATGCACGACTCTCGTTCGACACTGAAGCCACGATCCAGAAGGGGCGAGAAATTATCGCCGAGTACGAAAGCAAGGGCATCGCAAGGCAGCGCGTCCTGATCAAGATCGCCTCCACCTGGGAAGGGATCCGCGCCGCCGAGACCCTCGAAAAGGAAGGCATTCACTGCAACCTGACGCTCCTTTTCGGGATCCACCAGGCGATTGCCTGTGCCGAAGCCAAGATCACCCTCATTTCTCCCTTCGTCGGCCGAATTCTTGACTGGTACAAAAAAGACACCGGAAAAGAGTACACCTCGCAGGAAGATCCGGGGGTCCTCTCGGTCACGCGCATTTATAACTACTACAAGAAATTTGGCCACAGGACTGAGGTGATGGGCGCGAGCTTCAGAAACCTCGGTGAAATCATGGAGCTGGCCGGATGCGACCTTCTCACCATCTCGCCCAATCTCCTGAAGGAATTGGAGAGTAGCGATGCCCCCCTCACCCGAAAGCTCGATCCAACCGCAGCCGCGGCCTCGGCGGAAACCCCCATCGCGATGGACAAGGCAACGTTTGATCGGATGCATCAGGAAGATCGGATGGCCAGCGACAAGTTAGCCGAAGGCATTCAGGGCTTCACCAAGGCGCTGGAAAATACCGAAGCGCTTCTCGCCCGAAGACTCCGTCAGCTCGAGGGCGGCACCGCCATAGCTGAATCCACCCATCAGCTGTTCAGCCTCTACGATCTCAACGGCGATGGCATCATTTCCCGCGAGGAGTGGCTCGGCGCTGATGCCATCTTTGATGTCATGGATGACGACCATGACGGCCTCATCTCGCTCCATGAGCTCCAGCAAGGTCTGGGTGCCGTCATCCATCTCGCGGCCAGTTAAGGATGATCCCCCATCAGCCGCCGGCGCGACTGATGGGGATTTATCTCCTGATGCGGGCGTGCCCCTTCAGCCATAAGTTCCACGGAAGATGACCACTAAGAATCGGAGTATGAAGACACTGAGGACGCCACTCTTTTTGGCCTTCCTCCTCAGCCTTTCATCCAAACCCATGATCGCCGCTGTTCCTTCGCCGCCGCCTTCCCTCCGTGACGAAGCGTTAAAAAATCCCGAGGAGACCCTCGGTGAGCATCTCGCTGTTTTCGGAAAAGCGTTGGGGATAAAATTCCACGTGGCACCCTCAGTCAAGGATGATTGGGTTCAAAAAAAACACGGCGTGGCGAGTGAGACTCAACTCCAAGCCGAACTCAGGGCCTACA
>QYQA01000050.1 GCA_007280285.1 Methylococcus sp.
GTCTGAAAGGCCTCGTGACTTGAGCATCGCCTGGGCAGCGGCAAGACGCGCTACCGGAACCCGGGGCGGTGAGCAGGAAACATAGTTGATCCCGATTTCATGGCAGAAACGGATGGATGCAGGATCCCCGCCTTGTTCGCCACAGATACCGATCTTGAGATGGGGGTTGATCGAACGCCCTAAATCCACACTCATCTGCATGAGGACGCCGACCCCTTTTAAATCAATCGTCTCGAAGGGGTTGTCATGAAGAATCCCCGTCTCCGTATAGAGAGGGAGGAATTTATTTTCGGCATCCTCACGAGAGAATGAGTAGGTAGCCTGTGTCAAATCATTGGTGCCGAAGGAAAAAAACTCCGCTAAATGGGCAAGATCAGCGGCGCGGGTGCACGCTCTGACCGTTTCAATCATGGTGCCGAACTTGAAGGACAGGTTCAGCCCAAAGCGCTGCTCAACCTCATGGCGTATTTGGTCAACGCTGGCTTTGACGCGTTTTAGTTCCTGCACCGTGATCACCTGAGGCACCATGATTTCAGGGCAAACGGTGATCCCCGCCTGAAGGCATGCCGCTTCGGCTTCAAGAATGGCCCGGATCTGCATGTCGTAGATTTCGGGATAAGTCATTCCGATGCGAACCCCTCGGTGTCCGAGCATAGGGTTGATTTCATGCAGATCCCGGACCTTTCGGAGCATGCCCTCCTTCTTGGCGATGATACGGTTGACGTGATCTTCGGTGGCTTCGGTCTCAGCGGGGTTATTGAGAGGGAGTGCAGTAAGCGCCACTGTTCGACCTTTAACGACAAGGCGGTATTCCCGTAGCGCCTCAATGTCGTCGATGATCTGCTGTTCGCTCGGAAGGAATTCATGCATGGGAGGGTCTAGGAGTCGGATCGTGACCGGATGGGGGGCCACAATCTTGAATATCTCCTCGAAATCCTGACGCTGCATGGGAAGGAGCATTGAAAGAGCAGCTTCGCGATCCTCAAGAGTTCGCGCCATGATCATGTCGACCACGACGGGGAGGCGTTCGCTGGCATTGAACATGCGTTCGGTTCGGCAAAGTCCGATCCCTTTGGCCCCATAACCGACTGCGACGCTGGCCATTTCAGGGGTATCGCAATTCGCCATAACCCTAAGTCGAGCCTTTTCATCAGCCCAACTCAGCAGAGTATTCAGTTCTTCAGAAAACTCAGGCGGCAGCGTTGCTATAGGGCCGAGATAGACCGATCCATTGGATCCATCAATGGTGATGATGTCGCCTTCTTTGATGGTGACGTCACCGATAGAGGCCGTCCGTCGCCGTGCATCCACCACGATGCCTTCGGCGCCGGCGACACACGCCTTACCCATGCCTCTTGCGACGACGGCTGCATGAGAGGTTTTGCCGCCGCGGCTGGTGAGAATGCCAGCAGCCGCAAAAAAGCCATGGATATCCTCAGGCTTGGTGTCTTCCCTAATCAAAATGATGGATTCACCGGTGTGGCCCAGGGTTTCGGCGAGATCGGCATCGAACACGCAGCGTCCACTGGCCGCTCCCGGCGAAGCGGGAAGCCCCTGAGCCAGAGGTTGCTGCGCGTGCCTTGGGTCAAGCCTTGGATGCAGCAGTTGTTCAAGGTCAAGGGGATTAATCCGAAGCAGGGCCTGATCCTTACTGATCAAACCCTCAACGTAAAGGTCGACCGAGGTTTTCACCATCGCCGCCGCATTCATTTTGCCCTGACGGGTTTGAAGGCAGAAGAGGACGCCCTTTTCGATGGTGTATTCGAAATCCTGGACTTCGCGGTAATGGCCTTCCAATCGATTCCTAAGATCCAGCAGCTGACTGTAAAGGTCTGGCATTTCAGTCGCCATGTTTGAGACGGCTTTTGGGGTTCTGATACCAGCGACCACATCTTCGCCTTGGGCATTGATCAGATACTCGCCATACATCTCATTGTCGCCGGTGCCTGGATTTCGAGTGAATCCAACGCCCGTCGCGCAATCATTCCCCATGTTGCCAAAGACCATGGTGACCACGTTGACGGCGGTGCCAAGAGCCATATCAGGGGTAATCTTGAATTCACGACGATAATCGATCGCCCGTTTTCCCATCCAGGAGTTGAACACGGCGCGAATCGCAATCTCAAGTTGCTGGTAGACATCCTCTGGGAAGGGTTTTCCGGTCTCCCGAAGAACGACCCCTAAAAAGCGCTCGCAGGTTTCCCTAAGATGTTCGGCGGTCAGTTCAAGATCGCTTTTGATTCCTGCAGCCTGCTTGATAGCGAGAAGTTCTTCATCAAAGTATGCTTCGTTGACCCCGAGCGCCACCTTCCCAAAGAGCTGAATAAAACGACGATAGGTATCGTAGCCAAAGCGGAGGTTTTGGGTCCTATCGACCAGACCCTGAAGGGTGATTTGGTTGAGTCCAAGATTGAGGATGGTGTCCATCATGCCAGGCATCGAAAGCTGGGACCCTGAACGAACCGAAACCAATAAGGGATTATTTTGATCCCCAAAGGTCTTTCCGGTCTGTGTTTCGAGGGTCAGGATGTTGTGATGCACCTGGTTCATCAATTCATGAGGCAGGGTTCCCGACTCAAGATACTCCAAGCAAGATTCCGTGGTGATCACAAAACCAGGCGGCACGTTGAGTCCGATTTGGGTCATTTCACAGAGGTTAGCCCCCTTTCCGCCAAGAAGGCGTTTGTTTTTCCCATCTCCCTCAGCAAAGGCATAGACGTATCGCTTGTGCATGAATGACTCCTCAGCGTGATGAATATGATCCCTGGGCGGACGTCCGCCGCGGCCTATTCTAAAAAATTATTCTCTCAACACTTTCTCGTTGTGCTTTAGGATCTCTTTGATTCCTCTAACACTCTGATTTAACTGGTTACAATGACTCTAATGGCATCCAATCGATGCCGTGCCGTCTGAATGCTGCTATGCATTTCGAGCGCATTGGCCTTCAGTTGATCCAGTTCTTCCTTGCGGACATTCGGATTCACTGTCCTAAGAGCAGCCAGACGTTTTAGTTCCAAGGTCATACTATCCAACATTTTTTTACCCGAAGCTTCAATGAGCCCGGGTAAAGAGGCTCTGGTCGATTTCTCCGCCAATCTAATGGCCCGCTCAATCAGTTTTCTCTGAGTTCTCAGAAGTTCGCGGGCATGTTCCTGGTCGAACTGGCGTGGGTGGTGCTCAAAGCTTTTTGGGGCCAGGTGGCTAAGATCATTGCCGTCGCCATCGATGAGTGTCCGCATCATGACCGGAGCGAAGAAGCGGCCTATCTGGAGTCGCTTAGGCGCAGCGCAATCCATGATGTGGAAGCACTCGATCAATAAGGTCCCAGGATCAAGGTCGGGATGACTGAGAATGCTCAAGGCGGCGTTGCCATGCTCGCCGTTTAAAATAATGTCCATGGCGCCTCGAACCATCGGATGTTCGAAGCTTAGGAACAAAATATCCTCGCGGGCCAGGGCGGTGTTCCGGTCAAAGGTGACGGTGACCCCCTCATCAGGAAGCTCCGGAAATTGGAGTCGCATATGTTCGCCGGGGCGAAGAATGTGACACAGGGCGGAGTGCTCTTCGACATTAATGCCGTAGGCATCAAATATACGTTCAAGGTAAGGCCAAAGTTCCTGGTCTTGATCTTGGGTTTCGATGGAATCGACCAGGTAAGCCGCTTCAGATTCGCGGCAGGAGTTCAATTCAAGGAGGCGGTCACGCCCTTGATGCAAGATCTCAAGGGTCTGCTGAGAGAGGTTTTTCGCGGCCTCGATCAGAGGTTCTACCTGGTCTTCCTGAGGCGCTTTCAAAAGGCTCATCAAGTCGTTTCCAAGCGCTGTGAAGACCGTTTGTGCCGCGGGGTTCTGCTGTCTAAAGGCATTAAGGCCCTCGTCATACCAACGAAAGAGCACTTCTTGGGCGGTGCCTTCAAGAAAAGCGGTATGAATCTTGATGATTTCCCGTTGACCAATGCGATCGAGGCGTCCGATGCGTTGCTCGAGAAGGTCCGGATTGAGAGGGAGATCAAAGAGGACCAGATGATGAGCGAACTGAAAATTACGCCCTTCACTGCCGATTTCTGAGCAAATGAGAACTTGAGTCCCATCCTCTTCATCAGCAAACCACGCAGCGGCCCGGTCCCTTGAAATAATGCTGAGGCCTTCATGAAATAGCGCGGATTGGAGCCCCGATTGACGCAGAGCATCCTCAAGATCCATCACCGTTTCCTGGTGGGCGGCAATGACGAGTGCTTTCGCGGGACGAATCGATTTGAGCGTTTTGATCAGCCAATCGACCCGTGGGTCAAGACGCCACCATGCTTCACCTTGAATGGCGGATGTCATCTGGGCTTCGGGAAGGAGAAGGTCCAGGGCGTTACCCAGCGGCTGATCAGTGATGCCATCGCCCTTTGGGCCAGGAAGGGCGGTGGCCTTCAATTCCCGTCCTGGGAAACCTTTGATGGTTGATCGGGTGTTTCTAAAAAGGATTCGGCCGGTGCCATGTCGGTCTAGCAGCAGCTGGATCAGCGCTTTCCGGGCTTCCGCTGTGGCCATAGGATCAGTAAGGCGGGCCATCAGGTCGTCAGCCAGGTCCTGCGCTAGAAGGGTTTCAAGGCGTTGCAACAAGCCGAGATCCAAGACGTCGTCATCGAGGAGGTGCTCAATAACGTCGGCCAGGCCTTCATATTCCGCTTCCTCATGAAGAAATTGGGTGTAATCATGAAAACGACTCGGATCAAGGAGCCTTAGCCTTGCAAAATGGCTTTCCTTCCCAAGCTGTTCAGGGGTTGCGGTTAATAGCAAAAGTCCCTTCACCTTAAGGCCCAGCGCCTCGATAAAGGCGTATTCAGGGCTTGAACCTAATGGGCTCCAGCCTAAGTGATGAGCCTCATCAACGATAGAGAGATCCCAGCCGGCGGCGATGGCATCGCTCGCCCGTTTAGGGTCCTCCATAAAGAACTCGATGCTGGCGAGAACCAGCTGTTCGTCCTGAAAAGGATTTTGGCTATCGGATTCCACCATTCGTTCGGCGTCAAAGAGGCTGAACTTGAGATTAAAACGGCGCCGCATTTCCACCAACCATTGATGGAGGAGGGGGTCTGGAACCACAATCAGCACCCGCTCAGCGCGGCCCGTGATCAATTGGTGGTGAAGAATCAGGCCGGCTTCAATGGTTTTGCCGAGGCCGACCTCATCGGCTAGAAGCACCCTTGGAGCCTCACGGCTGGCGACTTCATGGGCGATGTAAAGCTGGTGAGGAATCAGGCTGGTCCTGCTTCCGAGAAATCCACGAATCTCCGACTGATCGAGGCGCGCGAGATGTTCCAGCGTTTCGTGGCGAAGGTTGAAGAGTTCGGCGGAATCGAGCTGGCCGGTAAAAAGACGATCTTGGGGTTTGTTGAACTCCAAAAAATGGTTCAGATCCATTTCCTTGAGCTGCACTTCCTCACCATCTTCGTCGGTTCCTTTATAGGTCAGAATGCCCTGATCTTCCTCCACCACACGAACCAGGATCTTGATGCCATCCTGACCTTCGATGCGATCGCCCTTGACGAAACGCACCCGCGCCAAGGGGGCGTTCTGCGATGCATACATTCGGCGGTCGCTGGCAGCGACGTAAAGTATGGTGACTCGATTGCCCTCCACGGACAGAACAATCCCAAGGCCTAATTCCGGTTCGGTCTCACTGATCCAGCGTTGACCCGGGACAAATGACGGCACTGGCTGGTCTCCTTGATGATGGTGGAATGTCAGACGGCTGATTATACCCAAGCGAGGGATCGTGCTGAACTGATGAGGCAGTCATCGTTCTTTCGAGTCTATCGGGGAACGCTCTGAGACAGAGCGTGGGCTCGGGAAGCCTCAGGCAGGGCCTTGGGTGTCAGTGCGTCGGAGGACGCCCGAGTGCCTCTTTTTCTGGGTACATGAACAATGCGCTTGCATTGGATGACAGGGCATGGAGTTGTCCTTCCTGCTCTACCTCTTTGGATAGAGACATCAATGCCGCAGTCAACATGAAAGCCGCCGGGCTGGCGGTGTTAGCCTGTGGAGAGAATGTCAGTCTTATATAGTTAGATATCAATTTTTATGTGGAGCTCGATGACATCCTCTGAGGGGATTCGATAGAAGTCAGAGGCCTGAGCCGCATTTCGGAGCATGGCGGCGAAGAGTCTTTCGCGCCAAAGGGCCATGCCAGGGCGATCGGTGGCGACCGGTTGCAAGCGACTGACAAAATAAGAGATATCGCTTGGATCACCCTTGAATTCAAAGAGTCGGCTGGATTTCTCCAGTATCTTTGGAATATCAGGAAGCTCCATGAAACCAAAGCGGGCAGCGAGAAGATGGATGCCGGAATGGGGTGATTCATGGCTGAAGCGGGAGGACTCCAATTCCCGCGGGCGATCGGTGGTGATAATGCTGAGAATGACCACCGTCTCATGAAGGACCTTGTTATGCCTGAAATTCTGTAACAGCCCATTGGGGATGCCTTCCCCTGGGGCTGAGAGATAGACTGCAGTCCCATTGACCCTGAGCGGCGTGGCATCCAGGGCCATTTCGAGGAATCCTTCGAGTTTGCCTTTGCGCGGGAGCAGGCTTCGATTGATCAGGTCCCGGCCCTTGATCCAGGTGGTCATCACGACAAAGACGATGAGGCCAAGAAGGACCGGGACCCAGCCACCCTCCATGAATTTCAGAAGGTTCGCACCGAGGAAGCCGCTATCCACTAGAAGGAATAAGAGGACCAAGGGAATCAGTCGGTGGCGTGGCCATCCCCAAG
Source organism: Methylococcus sp. (assembly GCA_007280285.1). Taxonomy (GTDB): domain Bacteria; phylum Pseudomonadota; class Gammaproteobacteria; order Methylococcales; family Methylococcaceae; genus UBA6136. The sequence continues at coordinate 6,763 of QYQA01000050.1, forward strand.
CTTTACGGGCCACGACGCTGAAGAGAATGGTGGTCATGAGCATCGTGCCGGTCACCGCTATGCCGTAGGCAGATGCCAGTGCGCTGGAGCTTTTAAATGACAGGACTAAAAGGATGATGGCCACCAACAGCAGGGTATTGAGTCCCGGAAGATAGATCTGGCCCCGCTCTGTTTCAGAGGTATGTTGGATGCGGACTCGCGGAAGATAGCCCAGCAGGAAGGCCTGTTGAGTCAAGGAATAGGCGCCTGAGATGACCGCTTGTGAGGCAATCACCGTGGCCAGTGTTGAGAGGACCACCATGGGGATCAGTGCCCAGTCTGGAAACATCAGGAAAAAAGGGTTGCGGATGGTCTCAGGATCGCTCAGCACAGTTGCACCCTGGCCCATATAATTGAGGATCAGCGCGGGAAACACCAGAAAGAACCAGGCTCTTTTGATCGGCTTTTCACCAAAGTGGCCCATGTCGGCATAGAGGGCTTCGGCCCCTGTGACGGACAACACCACGGCCCCGAGAACGACGATGGACTGCATGCCGTGGGCGATGATGAAGTGGCTCGCATGAAGCGGGTTGATGGCCATCAAGATCATGGGATTTTCCATGACCTTGTAAAGCCCAATGCTGCCAAGGCAAAGAAACCACATCAGCATGATAGGGCCGAATAAGCCGCCGACCATGGCGGTTCCCTGACGCTGCAACATGAACAGGGCGGTCAGAATGATCAGGGTCAGCGGGATGACATAAGGGGTGACGGTCGGGGTGACCAATTCAATCCCTTCGATGGCGCTTAGGACCGAAATCGCCGGTGTAATAACGCCGTCGCCATAAAAAAGCGCCGCGCCAATCAATCCTGCGATGACCAGTGCTTGATGACTGAATCGCGATAGATGCTCAGAATGTAGGGTGAGGGCCAGAAGGGCCATGATGCCGCCTTCTCCCTGATTGTCCGCCCGCATGATGCATACGACATACTTGACGCCAACGACCAAGACGATGGTCCAGAAGATGAGCGATAAGAGTCCCAGCACCAGAGGCTCTGAAGGGGCTTCTTCGGCAGCGCGAAGACACTCGCGGAGGGTATAGAGAGGGCTGGTTCCGATATCCCCAAAGACCACTCCGAGGGCCGGGAGCACCAGGCGCATGACCGCTGATTTTGGGCGTTCACCAACCGGCGAGGCCTCAGGCATATTGCTGTGGTTCATCTGGGACCCATATTGCGATCAGGATCCCCGCTGCCCCCCTTGACGGTTCGCCGTTCGAGCGAAGAGGAGCGAAGGTTCAGCGGGGGCCTTATTAGGAGAGGCATTGATAGCCGTCTTATGAGGAAGGTCATTCCACTTACAGCGGCATTATGGCGAATCGCTGGGGGCCAATCAATCGGATCATCGACGGGGTTCGATCCTTGCCGAGATCGTGATCAATCGAGAGCGGTAATTTCGACCTGGCCAACCCCGTTGAGGCCAATGGCCTTGGCAGCAGCCATCGAAAGATCAATCAGGCGGTGCCGAGCATGGGGGCCACGGTCATTGATTTTGACGACGACCGATTCGTTGTTGGCAAGATTGGTGACGAGGACCCGGCTATGAAGGGGGAGGGTCTTATGCGCTGCGGTCAGGGCATGTTGATTAAAGCGTTCACCTGATGCGGTCTTGCGGCCGTGGAAACCTGGCCCGTACCAGGAGGCATGGCCTCTCGCTTCGTAAGAAAAAGCGGCGGTCGATACCAGCATGGGAATCAGGATGAGAAAAAATTTGATCATATTTACCTCGATCTAGGTTTGTGCCGGTGCGATGTGTGAGCGCTTACCGGAACGTGGTCGCAACCATCCAAGTGCTGACTTCCTGTAAAGGAGCGCAGTGGATCAGGTCGCAGGATTTCCAGTCATTGACTGGAAGGAAGGTGGTCTCATCGACTGTCTTTCGGGACAGGGAATTCACACCAGGGATGTAGGCACGAGGGGGTGCCAGATGTCGGAAGTGATGCAATCACTTGTTTGAGGAAACCTGATTATACAGCAACAGAGTGTGAAATAGCCATCGCATGGATAATTATTTTCTGCGGCGCAGTGAATCGGGAGGGCAGCAGGGCGATTTTTAAGAGGGGGTCCCTTCGGCTTTTCGAATAGACGGGATCCTCAGCGCTTTAAGTGCCGAGAGTGATCCATGAACCTTTGGATATTTGAAGGCCATCGTTTGCCTCCTTATTCTCATCTCTTTGGGTTCTTTATTTTATACTGTGAGGAGAACGCAAAAGACATGGGCATATAGCCTTATCCTTATCCTATCGAGTAACAGCCCGCATGTTGATTCCTGTCATTCTTTCAGGGGGCGCCGGCACTCGCCTCTGGCCCGTGTCCCGCGAGGGAAGCCCTAAACCGTTCATGAAGCTCCAAGATGGTGAAAGCCTCTTGTTAAAAACCTATAAGCGCGCTGCCAAGGTCGCTGTAGGCCCCGACATCCTGACGGTCACCCATCGCGATGCCTTCTTCATGAGCCGAGATGAATTTCATCAAGCTTCTCTTGGAGATCACTGGCAGGCCCATTTTCTGTTGGAACCCATGGGGCGCAATACGGCACCGGCTATCGCGATGGCGGCTCGATGGGTCGCTGAACGATACGGTCCTGAGACGCAGATCCTCATTCTTGCCGCCGATCACCTGATCGCCGATGAAACGCAATTTGCCGAAGTAGTCAAAAGGGCTAGAGCGTTGGCGGCGCAGGACCTGCTGGTGACCTTCGGTATTGTTCCAACAGGGCCTGAAACCGGTTTTGGTTATATTGAGGCCGGCGAGGATGTTGATCAGGGACATCGGGTGCTCAGGTTTGTCGAGAAACCCTCTCTTGATACGGCGAAGGAATATGTCGCTGCCGGGAATTTTTTTTGGAACTCCGGGATGTTCTGTTTCAAGGCGGGCGTCCTCTTGGAGGAAATCGAGATTCATGCGCCGATGGTGGCCCAGGCTTCGGAAGAGTGTTGGGCAAAGATGATGGCGCTGGGACTTGGCCACGAATCCATGGCCGAAATTCCGGCGGGAGAGTTTGGAAGCCTTCCTGACATCTCCATCGACTACGCGGTCATGGAGCGCTCCGATAAGGTGGCGGTCATTCCTTCAGCTGTTGGCTGGAGCGATATTGGATCTTGGAATGCCTTGAGGGATCTTGTACCCCCCGACCAAAATGGTAATCGAACGACCGGGGAGGCCCTCTTCCTGAACAGCCACAATACCTTTGTGCAGACTGAGGATCGGCTGGTGGCGACGGTCGGCACCGAAGATCTCATCATTGTCGATACACCGGACGCGTTGCTGGTGGCGAGAGCGGATCAGTCCCAGGACGTCAAAGAAGTCGTGCGCCGCCTTAAAGAGGCCAATCATCAAGCTTATCGGTTGCCAAGAACGGTCTCGAGGCCCTGGGGAACCTATACGGTGCTTGAAGAAGGTCCTCGCTTCAAGATTAAACGCATTATAGTCCGCCCAGGCCGCAGTCTCAGCCTTCAGATTCATCATCATCGGAGTGAACACTGGGTCGTTGTGAGTGGGATGGCCAGGGTCACCAATGGTGATCGGGAGATCTTTGTGAATACCAATGAGTCGACTTATATCCCTGCAGGTCACCAGCATCGCCTGGAGAATCCGGGCCTTCTGGATCTGGTCATGATTGAGGTGCAAAGCGGCGAATACCTCGGTGAAGATGACATTGTCCGTTTTGAGGACCTCTATGGCCGATTTACCGGCGAAGTTGGTTGATGGCGAGACGCGGATGACCCTCGAAGCATCATTGGATCATGTGCCCCAACCGCTCCGCTTTGGGACCAGCGGGCGCCGGGGACTCCTCGTTGATTTGACGCCTCTTGAGGTCTATATCAATGCCTTTGCTGAACTTGAGTACTTGAAGCAATTGCCGCCCGAAGCGGGCGGGATTAAAGCCGGCGATCGTTTCTTGGTGGCGGCGGACCTCCGTCCCTCATCGACCCGGCTCGATGGAAATGGTTGTGGGGAGCTTGCGCAAACCATTCTCTGTGCGGTGGCTGATGCGGGTCTGTTGCCGGTGTACCTTGGAACCATCCCCACGCCGGCCTTGACGCTCTATGCCCTCGATCAAGGGAAGGGCAGCATCATGGTCACCGGAAGCCACATTCCCTTTGACCGAAATGGTTACAAGACGAATACCGCCCTGGGTGAGCTGATGAAGCACCATGAGGCGCCCATTGGCCAGCAGGTCGAGCGGGTTCGGCGACAACGCTATGAGGAGGCCTCCAGGGTCTCGCCGTTTGGTCCTGACGGCCGCTTTAAAAAGACACTGCCACCACTTCCTCCACCTGATGATTCGGCGACCGAGGTCTATATTGATCGCTACGTCGATTTTTTTGGAGAGAACGCCCTTGAGGGCCTTCATGTCCTGGTCTATCAGCATTGTGCCGTGGGTCGCGACATCCTGGCGAAAATTCTAAGATCCCTCGGCGCCCGGGTCACCGAGGCGGGGCGCAGTGAGACCTTTGTGCCGATTGATACCGAGAATGTCGAAGATGCGCTCATGGAGGTGATGCAGCGACTGATTGATGAGGTCAGCCTAACAGAAGGGCCCATCGACGTTCTGCTGTCCACTGATGGGGATAGTGACCGTCCTTTGGTCTTAGCGATTGACCTTGCAACACAAAGAGCCCAGTTTATTGGTGGGGATGTGCTTGGGATGTTGACTGCGCGCTGGTTGCAACCTGATGCCGTGGTGGTTCCCATCAGCTGCAACGATGCCATTGACCGAGGCGACCTTCAATCGCGGCTTGAACCCAAAACAGCCATCGGATCACCCTTTGTGATTCAGGGCATGATGCGCGCTGTGGAGCAGGGGAAACGATTCGTCTGTGGCTTTGAAGCGAATGGGGGCTTTCTAACAGCAACGCCTTTTTTTCGGGGAGGCGCTTGGTTAAAGGCATTGCCGACCCGGGATGCGGTCTTGCCCATGGTGGCTGTCTTGACCGCGGCGCGAGAAGCTCAAAAGACGCTTCTCGACCTGGTAGCGGAATTGCCGGCCCGTTATAGCCGAGCCGCCTTACTGAGGAATTTTGATCGAGCTAAAAGTCAGCGGATCCTTAAACGGTTGACGCCGCCGCTTGAGGGTTTGGAGACAGTCATTTTCGATCGAGATCAGGTCTTGTTGGGGCATGGTCAGCCCCCCTGTGATCCCCAACCCTTTTGGGTCATCAGGGACCGATTGGGCGATTTCTTTACGGCGAGTGATGGTTTTTCCTCGATCCATGGAATTAATGCGACCGATGGCCTCAGAATCCAGTTCACGAATGGTGATGTGGCGCATCTCAGGGCTTCTGGTAATGCCGATGAATTTCGGATCTATGCCGTCGCTGATCATCCAGAACGCGCGAATGCCATTGTCGCTCTTGGCATTGCCGAACCTCAGGGGATTCTTCGACACCTTGAACGGGAGTACCTATGATGGAGGGTCATAAGGATGAATAAGGGGCCTCAGGGGCCGCAATCGGCCCGTCAGCGTTGGTTTGGAAAGCTCGGTAACGTGGATCCTCGCTACCCGGTTCAAATTCCTGTGCAGCAGGTTCTAAGGGTCGATGCGCGGCAATCCCCATCGCTTTCTCCGCCCAAGATCTCTTGTATCGACTTTTCTGATGAACAGATTCAGCAAGAGGTTGTGACCGACTTTTCAGTCTTCATCCATTCTCACCGGCCGTCCTGGTCGAGTGTCCGCTGGATCCACGTCGAAAACACGCATCAACCAGAGACCCTAGAGACCCTCGCTGAGAAGTATCACCTCCATCCCCTGGCCATCGAAGATATCATGATGGGGAACCAGCGCCCAAAAGTTGAAGACTATCCTGCCATCAAAGGCGCACCGGGCCGCCTTTTTATCGTGACCCGGGTGGCAACTATCGATAATGGCCATCTCGAAACGCACCAGATCAGCCTGTTCCTCGGTCGCAATACGGTGATCAGTTTTCAGGACGGTCCCGCCGGTGTTTTTGACTCCTTGATCAAACGCCTTCAGCACCCCGTTTCAAGGATCAGGATCAAGGACGCCGGTTTTCTCTGTCATGGACTGATGGACGCCATCGTCGATAGCTACTTTCCGGTACTCGAACACTTTTCAGGCTGCATCGGGGAGATTGAGGAGGATCTCTTAGAGGATCCAAAGCATTTCATGCTGCAACGTGCCCACGTCGTCAAACGGGGATTATTGTTATTGAAACGTTCCATCTGGCCGATGCGGGAAGTCATTTCACAATTACAGCGGGACCGTCATGAATGTCTCTCGGAGGAGACGCTGACCTATTTCCGCGATGTTTATGACCACTGCGTGCAGATTCTTGATCTCAATGAAACCGCCCATGAAGTGGCCCTCTCCTTGACGGAAACCTACATGTCCGTGGTCTCGAATCGAATGAACGAGATTGTTAAGGTGCTCACCATTATCAGTACCATCTTTATCCCATTGACCTTTGTGGCGGGTGTCTATGGCATGAACATGCCGATCCCTGAAAATGATTGGGAGTGGACTTATCCTGTCTTCTGGATCTTTTGTATTGTCATTGCCAGCGGTATGCTGGCCTATTTCCGGCGTCTTGGTTGGATCTAGTCGCCGTCCGATATTTCAAGGGGAAGATGGAGGTAGCGTCTTAAAAGATCAAAAGCAAAGGCCGTCGCCCATTCTGATTGGCGCCGCGGTGACCCTCGAAGCGCCTTTTTTTCAATGGTTACGCCCTTGGGGCCGGCTACGGCCAACCATGAAGGGACGATCGTTTGTTCCTCGGTCAAGGACTCTTCGCTCAGGTTAAGAAGAAGAAGGGAGCTCACCGCCTCCTTCTCCTTGATCCGACCCAATAGTTCGTGGATCTTCTCTTCGGTGAGGGTGCCGGTGGCCATGCCATAACGGGTTAGGCATCTTAATCCATCCTTAAAGACCATCCCTCCCTGATAGGTCGAGATCTCCCCTAAACCCTGGGCCAGTCGCCCAGCTGCTGAGGATTCGACACTAAAAATGTGGAGCTCTTGCTGCGTGAGAGCTGCTAAGACCTGTTCCTTTAGGTTTTTGGGGTGATGGCGGTGACGCCTTATCCCGGTGACACCCTCACCGATCACCTGGCAAAGTGAGATGATGATGGCTTCGGAATGATCAGCATCAAAGCCCTGGGGAAACATCAATTTGACTTGATTTTCAGGCCCCCCGGCACGAAAGCCGAGAATGACCTCAGGGGGGAGAACGATGGGTGCGATGAGTTCCTGCAGCTGGGATTCTCCGATACCGATGGTCTGAAGGATGACCCGGCGTTCAGGAAGAAGGGTCATGGTTGCCTTGAGTTTAGGTTCGATTCTTGCCTCAAACAACGCTTTCATTTCTCTTGGCACACCAGGGAGAAAGCACATCTGGCACCCGTTCTCGACGATCCCAAAACCTGGGGCGGTGCCCCACGGGTTGTCGAGGCGCTCGGCGTCTTTTGGGAGATACGCCTGTTTTTGATTGACAGCCGGCATGGGTCGGTCAAGGCGCCGATACCAGTCTTCAATCTGTTCAAGCGCAATGGGGTCAAAGGTCAAGGGGCGATCGAAGGCGAGACTGATGGCCTCGGCGGTCAGGTCATCGGAGGTGGGGCCTAGCCCCCCGGTGGATAGACACACGTCGGCGCGCCGGCTCACTTCTCGGAATAGTTCTACGAGATCATCGAGACGATCCCCGACACTGGTGTGGCGAGACACCTTGAAGCCCATCAAACTCAATTCACTGGCTAGCCAAGCGGCATTGGTATCGGCAATTTCACCGGTGATGACTTCATCCCCTTGGGAGAGAATTTCTGCGATGGGCTGTTTCATGGGATGGAGCTCAGGGTCAGGAGGTGGGGTAACGGGGTGACGACCTTTCGCCAGAGGGGAAGCGTCAGGATCGCGCCGAGGGTCGTCAGCAAGACAATAAAGGCATAAAAGCTGCCATCCAGCCGGTAGCGATCACCATAAACCACGCCGAAGATCATAGAGGGCATCGCCGATTCACGCACCAGTGCGGTGAGAAGTTTATACTGAAACCCCAGATTCCAGCCCAACCACAGGCCAAAAAGCGGTGCGATGATAAGTTTGGCGGTCATGACAGCCACCCCAAGGGGAACGTGGTGCCCATGCAGGGCCCCCATTGAGAGACAATCCGAGGGTGATCAGCATGAGGGGGGCGACGGCTTCAAACCGAAGGTGAGGACCATGGGGAGGCTCGAAAAGATGTCGAGATGAACGATGATCGCGCGTGCCATCGGGCCGTAAGGATGCTCCAGAAGAGGCAGTCCGAGGGAGGTGATATTGGCAAAACCGACCCCAAGGACCCCGCCGCCGAGCTTAGCCGGGGGGATCTTGAAGGTTTTCCCTATGACGAGGCCAAGAATGATTCCAAAAAGGATGATGCCAAAACCAAACGCCATCATTTTGAGAGCGTCGACACCGAGGTTCTGAGACATCAATGTCAGAAAAAACAAGGCAGGAAGCAGGAGACTGAAGACCACGCTCGCTAGGACCCGCCGGGTATGATCGGCATCGAGGCCGTCGGGCTTTATAATACGCCAGAGGATTCCGATGAAGACCAGTACCCCCATTTTTCCGAGTATCAGGAACATGTGGAGCCCATCGCCTGATCCACTCCCCCATTTAATCCGTCATTACGAACACACGCATTAGGAAACCCCATAGTCATGAGTCATCTCCTTTCGACGAAACCCATTCCGAATCACCAGAGGCTCATTATGGCGCTTGATGTTCCAAGCATCGAGGAGGCTAAGCATCTGGTAGAGACGCTGGGAGACTCGGTCAGCTTCTACAAGGTTGGTCTTGAACTCTTTATGACCGGACACTATTACGAACTGATTGATTGGCTGAATGCGCATGATAAACACGTGTTTGCCGATCTCAAATTCTTTGATGTTCCTGAAACGGTGGCGCGGGCGATTCGCGTTCTCTCCCAGCATGGGGTTGATTTTGCGACCATTCATGGCAATCAGGCCATCATGGAAGCGGCCGCCGCTGCCAAGGGCGATTTGAAGGTGCTGGCAGTGACGGTCCTCACCAGTATCGATCGGGGCGATCTCAAGGATCTTGGCTTTGAATGCGATGTCGAGAGCCTGGTGCTGTCAAGGGCGCGGCGAGCGCTTGAAGCCGGTTGCGATGGCGTCATTTCTTCAGGGCTTGAAGTACCCAAGCTCCGCGCCAGCATAGATCATCAATTAATCGTTGTTTCCCCTGGGATTCGCCCCGTTGAAAATCGTCCAGCGGATGATCAAAAGCGCGTGGTCACGGTTCCAGAGGCCTTTTTGAATGGGGCGGATTATATCGTGGTCGGACGGCCGATCCGAGATGCCCTTGATCCTCGGCAAGAAGCGATCAAGATCCAGCACCAAATTGACGAGGTATTTTCTAAGGCCTTAGGCGTGTAGCGGCGGGAGGCCGCCTGAAAGTCTCTTTTTGTTTCCCGATGACCTCTCTATAGCCATACGATGATCAGGTCCTAGGTGGGATCATCTCTTCCTGCTGTTGATGCTTGGGCACTCCGCGGTCGCTCAAAGGGCCCCTATGACCCAAGAAACAGCTCACCTTCTCTATAGTGAAGGGGGGTTGATGGAATTAGTCCCGCAATTCAAGGGGTCTGATGGCCATTTCGCTGTGCCGGATCCGACGGTGTCGCTCAGAGATTTTTTTTTAGGCTCAGCAGGGACTTTCAAATGCCATCGATATGATTCTTGCGCAGCAAAATCTTCAAGGTGACCCTCAATCACCGCGAGACAACGACTGACCTAAGAAAGCCGCTTTTCCATAAAGACACTCAAGGGGTCGGTTTCGTAGTCGCCGTAGGGCCCTCGTTCTTGATAACCCAGGCGCCGATAAAGCCCTAAGGCTTCGGTTTGTAGGACCCCGGTTTCAAGTCGAATCAGATCGATCCCTCGCTGTTGTGCTGCCTGTTCGAGAGCAGCAATGATCCCTTTTGAGTAGCCCTGGCCGCGGTATTGCTCAAGGAGAAAGACCCGCTTGATGTCCCCATAAGGCGGCTCTTGATCGGCAAAGAGTTTGATAGCGCCGCAGCCAATGACTTCATCGCCAAGGCGTAGGCCTAAAAAAAAGACATCCGGCATGGAAAGGCCTTCCGGGCTCTCCAGATGATTGCTCTCAGGCGGATAGAGGCTGCCAAGATACGTATCGGCCAAAGCCAGAAGATCCTCAGCGGCCCTGCTGAAGGGATCCAGTGGGGACAGGGAAAGGGGTTTTTGTAGACGTGACATCAGAACCATCAGGATCGGCGATCGCCTCCCTTCAGGAGGCAACGATCGCCGAATAGTCTCCTTCTTTAAAAAGGAATGTCGTCGTCGAAATCAAGATCGGGTGAGGAGGTGGGGGTGTAGTTTGATTCTTGATTATTCCTAGGCGTTGCATCAAAGCCTTGGCTTCTCCCTTCAGCGGGAGCATTTTGCCGTGGCGCGCCATTATCGCCCCCACCTGCCCGGTCCAGCATCTGGAATTCCTGCGCCACAATTTCCGTTGTGTATTGGTCTTGGCCGTTTTTATCTTGCCATTTTCTGGTCTGAATGCGGCCTTCGAGATAGAGCTTGCTGCCCTTTCTAAGATAGTCCCTAGCGATCTCTGCCGTCCGCCCGAAGACGACGACCCGGTGCCATTCGGTTCGTTCTTGAAGTTGTCCCTGTTGGTCCTTCCAAGCTTCACTCGTCGCAACCCTTAAGTTCGCGATGACGCTTCCATTGGGTGAGGTTCTGACTTCAGGATCAGCGCCGAGATTGCCGACAAGAATAACTTTGTTGACGCCGCGAGAGGCCATGGTTGACTCCTAAAACGTGAAGGGAGAGAAGAACGATGTTCCATTCTACGTCAAAGCGAACCTTCGATGGGTCTTGAAGAGTCCTCAGCGGCAGCGACCGGTTTTGTAATTGATGCCATTTGGACATTCCGCATCAACCGAGGTGACCTTATCGCTTGTAGGGGTATCAAACTTGGTGTAGGTCGCCCCGCAACCTTGAAGGAAGCCGGCCAAAAATACAATGATGGAGAGGTGATGCATGGAGGACCTCAAAAAGAGAAGGGAGGTCCTGCCAAGCGGCAGGACCTTCAAAAGGCGGCTCAGGATTGAAGATGTTTTAACACTTCATCGAGCATCTTCTTAGCGTCGCCGAAGAGCATTCGGTTGTTTTCCTTATAGAAGAGAGGGTTATCGACGCCAGCATACCCTGAGGCCATAGAGCGCTTCATCACGATGGAGTGCTTGGCCTTCCAGACCTCGAGAACCGGCATGCCGGCAATGGGGCTGTTGGGATCTTCTTGCGCGCCGGGATTAACGATATCGTTGGCACCAATCACCATGACGACATCGGTCTTGGGGAAATCCTCGTTGATTTCGTCCATTTCGAGAACAATGTCGTAGGGAACCCGCGCTTCTGCCAGCAGAACATTCATGTGTCCCGGCATTCGGCCAGCGACCGGGTGAATCGCAAAACGGACATCGATGCCTCTTTCTCTTAGAAGCTTGGTGATTTCCTGAACCGTATGCTGTGCCTGAGCAACTGCCATCCCGTAGCCCGGGACCAGCACCACGTGGCTGGCATTCCGCAGAAGCTCAGCCGTCTCTTCAGAACCAATCGGGGTGACTTCACCCTCTGGGACGACACTGCTGCTGGCGGGCGAGGTGCCGCCACCGGTCCCAAAGCCACCGGCGATCACGGACAGGAAGTGGCGGTTCATCGCTCGGCACATAATGAAGGAGAGGATGGCACCTGATGATCCGACCAGTGCGCCTGTCACAATCAGAAGATCATTGTTCAGCATGAAGCCCGTCGCCGAAGCCGCCCAACCCGAGTAACTGTTTAGCATCGAAACAACAACGGGCATATCGGCGCCGCCGATCGCCATGACCATGTGAATACCAAAAAGAACGGCAATGCCGGTCATCACGTAAAGCGGCAGCAGTCCCTCATGGCCTTCTACACCCAAGAACCAGCGACCAACCCCGATCGCTGTCAGTAACAAGCTGAGATTGAAGAGATGGCGGCCTGGCAGGGTGATCGGTTTACCGGTGATCTTTCCCGATAGCTTGCCAAAAGCAATCACAGAGCCTGCAAAGGTCACCGCACCAATCAGAACGCCGATATAGATTTCCACTTCATGGATGGTTTTCTCTACGCCCATGAGGCTGGTGGCAGGGTCCATGTAATTGGCATAGCCCACGAGGACCGCAGCCAGCCCAACCAGGCTATGCATCAGTGCCACCAGTTCGGGCATTTCGGTCATCTTGACCTTCTTGGCGGCATAGATTCCGATGCTGGCCCCAATCAGGATGGCGATCACCAGCGGCTGATAGCCGGTGGCGGTCACATGCGGGCCAGCGATGGTCGCCAAAATAGCAATGCTCATCCCGAGGATGCCGTAGAAATTACCCTTACGGGCCGTTTCTGGGGTGGAAAGGCCGCCAAGACTCAAGATAAAAAGGATGGTCGAGGCGATGTAGGAGACAGTAACGAGACCTTCAGAAAACATGATGGTGGCTCCGCTGAATTATTTTCTGAACATGCTGAGCATGCGCTGGGTCACCCAGAAGCCGCCGGCCATGTTGATGGAAGTAAGAACCAAGGCGATCCCGGCGAGGATGGCGATTTCAGGCGATGAAATCTGTACCAGGGCACCGATCGCTATGATGCTAGAGATGGCGTTGGTGACGCTCATCAGCGGGGTATGAAGCGCTGGGGTCACATTCCAAATCACCATATAGCCCACAAAACAGGCGAGGACAAACACCGTAAAGTGAGCCATGAAGGCGGCCGGCGCGTTGGCGCCGACCCACCAGAAGAGAAGCCCGAGAAGCGCGAATTTGAGAACGCCTTGAGCAAAGGCCGGGATTAGGGGAGGCTTGACCTCCTTGACCACAGGCGCTAAAGGTTCCGCCTTCGGCTTGGCAGCGGAAACGGCGATGGGGGGTGGCGGCCAGGTAATGGTGCCATCCTTAATCACGGTGGCCCCCCGAATCATTTCATCGTCCATGTTGACCGTGATGTCTCCGTTTTTCTCCTTACAGAGTTCCTCAAGGAGGCGCAAGAGATTGGTCGCGTAAAGGGTCGATGACTGGCGTGCCAGTCGGCTAGGAAGATCCGTGTAACCGACAATGGTGACCCCATGCTTCACGACTACTTGGCCGGGTTCTGTGAGCTCGCAATTACCACCCTGTTCGGCAGCGAGGTCCACAATAACGCTGCCAGGCTTCATCGATTCCACCATCTCCCGGGTAATCAAGCGAGGCGCTGGCTTTCCTGGAATCAGCGCGGTGGTGATGATGATGTCGACATCCTTGGCCTGATTCGCATAAAGGGCCATCTGGGCTTTTTGGTAGCCATCGCTCATGACCTTGGCATAGCCACCGGCGGTAGAGCCTTCCTCTTGGTAATCCACATCAACAAACTCAGCACCCATCGATTTGACCTGGTCTTTGACCTCGGGTCTTGTATCAGAGGCTCTGACAATCGCGCCGAGACCATTGGCCGTCCCAATGGCCGCAAGGCCTGCGACCCCGACTCCGATAATGAAGACCTTAGCCGGGGGGACCTTGCCGGCCGCAGTGATTTGGCCGGTGAAGAATCGGCCGAATTCATGGGCCGCCTCAATGACCGCCCGATAACCGGCGATATTGGCCATGGAGCTCAGCGCATCGAGCTTTTGAGCCCGCGAGATGCGGGGGACGCTATCCATGGCGATCACGGTCGCTTGGCGACTTGCCAACTGATCCATCAGAGGAGCATTCTGGGCCGGCCAGATGAAGCTGATCAGGTGCTGACCCGCTCGAAGAGATTGCGTTTCATCGAGATGAAGGTCTGGATAGTTCGAGGGTCCTCTGACCTTGAGAATGATATCCGCCGTCGACCACACGCTGTCGCGATCGGCGATCTCGCAGCCCACCGCCTGGTAGGCGTCATCGGTGAAGTGGGCTTGAGCGCCGGCATCCTGTTCGATGGTCACGGCAAAGCCGAGCTTGATGAGCTTTTCGGCCACTTCGGGAACGGTGGCTACCCGCTTTTCCCCGGGATGTAGCTCTTTTGGAACACCAATACGCATACACGTTTCTCCTCGTTATAATGAAGGGTCTTGAGGGCCCTTAGGCTCTCACTACGCCGTATTTTATGGATATTGACGGATCAACCATCGCCGCCTTGGGATGTTGATCGTCGCGACCGCTCCTATTCGAACGGCCCCGAAAATGGGTTATCCTCCTAGACCGCATCCTATGTAATGTAATTGACTGAGTCGGTCAATAGCTATGCGGCAGATTAAAGGTGCATGATGCACTTTGACGGTTTCGCGCCCATTCGACGAAAGAATATGCAAAAGCTTATCGAGGTAGAACAACTCACCCGTTATTACGGCGATCATTGCGCCGTTAATAACGTCTCCTTTGTCCTTGAGAAAGGCGAGATCCTGGGATTCTTAGGGCCCAATGGGGCCGGCAAGACATCAACCATGCAGATGATTTGTGGAAATCTGGCGCCGACTTCGGGGCAGATTTTAATCCATGGGATTGATATGCTGGATCAGCCGAAGGAAGCCAAGAGAGTATTGGGGTATCTCCCTGAAATTCCTCCGGTCTACCGTGATCTAACGGTCGATGAATTCCTCGGCTATTGCGCCCGGCTGCATGGGATTAAAGCGGAGCGTCGGCAAACGGCGTTAGATCAGGCACGGGAGCGGACCGGCCTTAAGGATGTCGGCGACCGTCTTATTGGGAACCTCTCAAAGGGCTATCAGCAGCGGGTGGGTATCGCTCAGGCGATTGTGCATATGCCGGATGTCATTATTCTTGACGAACCCACCGTCGGTCTTGATCCCATCCAGATTCGGGAAATTCGTGAGCTGATTCGGGATCTCGGCAAAGAGCACGGTGTGATTCTCTCGACGCATATCCTTTCAGAAGTCCAGGAATCCTGCACCAGGGTGCAGATAATTCATCAGGGACGATTGGTCTTCAATGACCGTATCGAGGGGCTCGAGCAGCGTATGCTGGCCTCAAGCCTTTTGCTGGTGACCGCCCGATCGGCTGACCTTTTCACCATGGCGTCTGTGGCTGCTATCCAGCATATTGATGATCTTGGGGATCATCACTACCGCATTTTTCATGATACGAAAGAGAATCCTTCTGAATCTCTGGCCGCTCTGGTGGTGAGTTCGGGTTGGGGGCTGTTGGAATTGATTCCTGAGCGATGCAGTATGGAACAGATTTTCATTGATATTACCCGACCGCCGATGCCGGCGGAGGAGCACACCCCATGATGGCATTGGTCATTGCAGGGCGAGAGTTTAGAACCCTCTTTCTATCACCGCTGGCCTGGACGATGCTCGGCATTATCCAGTTTATCCTGGCCTTTATGTTTCTCGCCCAGCTCGATTATTACCTGATGATCCAGCCACGGATTGCCGGCATGGAAGAGGCCCCGGGCGTGACCGATTCGATCATCGCACCGCTGTTTGGCAATGCCGGCATTATTCTTATGTTGGTCACGCCTTTGTTGACGATGCGGCTGATCAGCGAAGAGCGCCGTAACAAGACACTGACCCTTTTGTTTACCGCCCCGGTCTCTATGACTGAAATTGTTATTGGGAAATATCTCGGGGTTTTGGGCTTCCTTTTGCTGATCGTCGGGATGATTCTTTTCATGCCCTTGTCCCTGCTGTTCGGCGGCGCGCTGGACCTGGGTAAGCTTTCGGCCTGTGTCTTAGGGCTTTCGCTCCTTCTTGCGGGCTTTGCAGCGGTGGGCCTTTATATGTCGGCGTTAACGTCGCAGCCTACCGTCGCTGCGGTCAGCACCTTTGGCGTTTTGTTAATGCTTTGGATCGTCGACTGGTCCTCCCAGTCAGGGTCTGGTGGTGCCTCTGTGCTCCAGTACCTCTCCCTCCTAAGACATTATGAAGGCCTCCTTAGAGGATGGGTCAGTTCAACCGATGTCCTCTACTTCGTCCTGTTCATCACCACTTTCTTGGTGCTGAGTGTCCATCGCCTTGATCACGATCGCCTCCAAAAATGAAGATCAATCGTAAGACTCACCTCGAAATTCGTCTTCAGAACCTCTTGTTCAGTGCCCTTTTTTTGGTCGTTATTGGCCTATTGGCTTGGTTGAGTAGGGAATATTCCGTGCGTTTTGATTGGACCGCGGCGCACCAGCACACCCTGTCGTCTAATAGCCTCAAGGTGCTGGATCTTTTCAAAGAGCCCGTGATGGTGACCGCCTACGCCCGAGAGAATCAACCGGTTCGCGAGCCCATTCGCGAACTGGTAGATCGCTACAACGAAGGCGGCTCCTACCTGACCCTCGAGTTTATCAATCCGGATACCCAGCCTGATCGTGTTCGGCAATGGGGTGTCAAGGTGGATGGGGAATTAGTTTTGACCTATCAGGGGCGCACCGAGAAGATCGAGGAGGCGCGTGAGATGACGCTGACTAATGCCTTGCAACGGCTGGCGGCGCCCGAGGATCGAGAGATTGTTTTCCTCTCAGGGCATGGCGAACGGGCGCCAGAAGGGGAAGCGAGCCACGATCTCAAGCAGTTCACCGATGAAGTCAAGCGAAAAGGATTCAAGGTCAGGGCCTTGAACTTCGCAACGACCCCTCAGCTGCCGACCAACCGTGCGGTCCTGGTGATGGCGAGTCCGCGGTCCCCCTTATTGCCTGGCGAAGTGAAGCTGATTCAAGATTATGTGGCTGCGGGCGGGGCGCTTTGGTGGCTAAGTGATCCCGGCCAACCCAGCAGCCTCCGGCCGCTGGCGGAAAACCTTGGCATTCAGTTCTTGCCGGGGACGGTGGTCGATGCCTCGACACAGCTCCTCGGTATTGATGACCCGACTTTTGCTCTGGTGGCTGAATATCCGCCTCATGCCATCACCCAAGGATTTCAGGACATGACCGTGTTCCCCTCATCGGTCGCCATGGAGATCAAGACAGAGAATGGATTTGAACGAGAGCCGATCTTAGTCACCCTCGATCGCTCCTGGACGGAAACATCCCCCCTTGAAGGCAAGATCGCCTTTGATGCCTCTTTGGGTGAAAAAAAGGGTCCGCTTGATATTGGAATTGCCTTGACTCGCCTGAAGCCTCAAGCCGCCGCCTCACTGAAGGAGGCGGCGCCCGAGTCTAGCGTTGAAACAAAGCCTTCAGAGCAGCGTCTGGTCGTCGTCGGTGACGGCGATTTCCTATCGAACGCCTATCTTGGTAATGGCGGAAATCTTGCGCTCGGCATCAATATCCTGCAATGGCTGAGTCAGTCCGATACGATGATCAATATCCAGAAGGCCGAAGCTCCGGACCGAAAGATCCAGCTGTCATCGCTCGCTTCGGGCGCTATGGCCATTGGCTTCCTTTTCGTGGTTCCTCTCCTCCTCATTGGGACCGGAGCCTTCGTTTGGTTCAAGCGCAGGAACCGCTGAGATGTCTCCCAGAAGCGCTCGGAATCTAGTGCTGTTGATCCTGATCGTGGCGTTAGCCCTGGTGGCTCATTTTAGGCCCGGAAAGCCGAAAGGGTTGCCGGCGGTCACCCTCCTTGACATAGAGACCTCCGGCATCGATCGGATTGAGCTCTTAAGGCCTGATGCGATCCTCTTTCAGCGAAAGGCGGGAACCTGGTTATTGACAGCTCCGTTGGAGGCCCCGGCCAATCCTTTAAGGATCGAACAGCTGCTTGATATCACCAAAACGAAGAGTGAAGCGCAGTATCCCATGAAGGATCTTAAGCTCGCGCCCTTTGGCCTTGATAAGCCGCTTGCGATTTTGAAGCTCAACGATCAGGTGATGACGTTTGGCGGGACGGATCCTTTAAGTTTTAGGCGCTATGTCGTGGTTGGCGATACGCTGCATTTGGTCAGTGATGGTTTCTCTCACCACCTGACGGCTCAGGCGACGGATTACGTCCAGAAGAAACTGGTTGCCGATGAGCTCTCGATTAAGTCGCTCACCCTTCCTGGGTTAAAAATAGAGAAGACGACCGATGGGGGTCTCTTGGTGACCCCGCCCCGGTCTTCGCTCGATGCCAAAGACCTCTTGTCAGCGTGGCAGAGCGCAAGAGCCATTGAGGTCCAGCGGGGAGATCCAAAAATGATGGGTGAAACCATACGCCTTGAACTCTCAAACGGTGCTCCAACGGAATTTGTGATCGTTCAAAAGTCACCTGAACTGGTCCTCTTAAGAAAGGATCTGGGTTTGACCTTCTTAATGACGCCTGAAACTTCAAAAGAACTGCTGGGCGATTCCTCCTCTTCTAAAGAAGGGCGCGAGGAGGCGGTAGACACCGACAATAACGCCCGGGACCCAAGCGCTGAGTCACCTTTGGATGATTAAGGTCTCGCCGTCAACTCGTCATGCCTGAATTGCCCGAGGTCGAGACAACCCTACGGGGAGTCCGGCCCTATCTTGAAGGGAGAGCCATTCGTGATCTCCTTGTCCGGGATCATCGTTTGCGCTGGCCGATACCGGAGGGGCTTTCGGAGCGGCTTCGGGGGCTTGAGATAGAAGGATTGACCCGCCGCGGCAAGTATCTTCTCATCAATCTGAATCAGGGGACGCTCATTGCTCATCTTGGGATGTCAGGGAGTTTCAGGATGATCGATCCTCAAGTGGCCCCAAGAAAGCATGATCATTATGATCTCCTCTTGAGCGATGGGGGCTGTCTCCGCTTCCATGATCCGCGACGCTTTGGTTGCCTTTTGATGGCGGAGCAACAAAGCCCCCTGATGGAACATCCCCTCTTAAAGGCTTTGGGGCCGGAGCCTTTGGACGATCAATTTTCGGGTGATCACCTTTACGCTGTCTCAAGAGGCCGCAAAGCGGCGATCAAATGCTTCATCATGGACAGTCGAATTGTCGTTGGCGTCGGTAATATCTATGCGAGTGAGGCTTTATTCAGGGCGGGCATCCACCCTTTAAGGGCGGCAGGAAAGGTCTCCCATCGGCGCTACGTTCAATTGGCCGATGATATTCGGAAGGTCCTTCAGGCGGCCATCGAGCAAGGCGGCACCACGCTTCGTGATTTCGTGAATGAATCCGGCCATCCTGGCTATTTCAAGCAGACGCTCAATGTCTATGATCTGGCGGGGGAGCCTTGCCGGCACTGTGGTCAGCCTATTCGGCTGGCGCGTCTGCAGCAGCGGGCGACCTATTGGTGTGGCCGCTGTCAGCATTGAAGTTGATTGCGAAGGTCGGTGGCTTCTTTAAGCACGCTTTCAAGATCGTTCCCGAGCACGTTGAAGTGCCCCATTTTTCGGCCGGGCCTTGCCGAAGTCTTGCCGTAGAGGTGGAGCAGCACGTTGGGTTGCTCAAGCAAAATGGACCAGTCTGGGTCTTTGTCGCCCCAAAGGTCACCAAGAAGATTGATCATCACCACCGGGCTCAGCAGCTGAGTATCGCCGGGGGGTAGGCCACACAGCGTCCTGACCTGCTGTTCAAATTGACTGGTCAGCGTCGCATCGAGGCTGAAATGACCGCTGTTATGGGGTCTTGGCGCTATTTCATTGATGATCAGTGTCTGGTCTTTGAGTAAGAAAAATTCAACCGCTAAAACGCCGACATAATCGAGCGCCTCGGCTACTTGCAAAGCCATCTCGGAAGCCCTTTGAGCGACTTTGTCTGAAACCCTGGCGGGGACCAGACTGATATCAAGGATGCCGCCCGCGTGCTGATTTTCAGCGATGGGAAAGGTGGTGACCAAGGACGGTGTGGTCCTTGCCACGATGACGGACAGTTCAAGCGCCAGTTCAAGTCGCTGTTCAAGAACACAGGGTTTCTCCCCCAAGGCGAAGAAAGCGTTGCTGACGTCTTCTTCACTCTCCACGCGGATTTGTCCCTTGCCGTCATAGCCAAGTTGAGCCAGCTTTAAAATGCCCGGCAGGAAGGGGGCTAGAGATTGATCAAGGTCAGCGAGGGTTTCGAGAGGGGCGAATGGCGCCACGGCAAGCCCCGCTCGTTGAATGAAGTTTTTTTCGCGGATTCTGTCCTGAGCAATGGACACCGCAGCAGCAGAAGGGGAGACCCGGACCGATTCGCCAAGTCGCTGAAATCCAAGCGCTGAGACATTCTCAAATTCGGTGGTGACAGCGCGGCAGGTCCCAGCCAGCTCATCGAGCGCGGGGCTATGATCGTAGGGTGCACAAAGATGAACATCTGCCAAGGTTCCGGCAGGGCAGTCTTTGTCGGGTTCTAGAACCGTGACCCGGTAGCCCATACTGCGGGCTGCCATGGTGAACATGCGGCCCAATTGGCCACCGCCGATGATGCCGAGCATTGCTGGAGGAAGGATCGGTGTCATCACGAGCGCTCAAAGATAGGGAAAGATCAGGGGACATCCGGCAGGGTGGCAGCAAGGACCTGTTGGGTCTGCTGTGTCCTAAAGTCGTCAAGTCGTTTGCGGATGGCGGTATCCCCGCCAGCAAGGAGGGCAGCCGCAAAGAGGGCGGCATTGACCGCACCCGCTTCGCCAATTGCAAAGGTCGCTACAGGAATTCCTTTTGGCATTTGAACGATGGAAAAGAGAGAGTCTTTCCCTTTGAGGTATTTACTTGGAACCGGAACCCCTAGAATGGGGATGGGCGTTTTCGCCGCCAGCATCCCAGGAAGATGTGCAGCCCCTCCAGCGCCGGCGATAATGCAGGCAAGGCCCCGCTCTCTGGCAGTTTCAGCGTATTGGAAGAGCAGATCCGGGGTTCGGTGCGCCGAGACGACCTTGGTTTCAAAGCCAATATCGAAAGCCTTCAGTAGTTGGGCAGCGTGCTGCATGACCTCCCAGTCATTGGTGCTGCCCATGACGATACCCACTTGTACCATAGCTCTATCCGCTGAAAAATTGGGCATTTTACCGCAATGGCGCCAATAAAATGGCTGATGATGATCTTTCCGTCCTAAAAACACCGAGTTTAAGGTGATTTAACCGCCGTTGAAGAGGATCCTATCGTGAACACTGAAAGCAGTATTGATCCCAAAGAAAAGGCTCATTTTGAAAAAATAGCCCGACTTTGGTGGGAACCTCGGGGACCTTTTTGGCCACTTCATGCCATGAATGCTCTTAGGGTCCGTTACATCAGGGAGCAGCTGGTCTCTTATTACAAGAAGAGGGATGATGCCCTGAATCTTCCCTTCAAGGGTCTTCGTTGCCTCGATGTCGGCTGTGGTGGGGGGATTTTGAGTGAAGCGATTGCGCGTCTCGGTGGCGAGGTGATGGGGATTGACGTGGTCCCAAAAAATATTAGCATTGCCAACAACCATGCCAAAGCATCGGGGCTTACTATCGCTTATGAAGTCACCACCGCGGAGGACCTTTTAGCGCGGGATGTGTCCTTCGACGTGGTGTTCAATCTCGAGGTGGTTGAACACGTGGCCCAACCTGAAGGATTTATGCAAAGTTGTGGAAGGCTCGTGCGTCCCGGCGGGATGATGGTGGTGGCAACATTGAATCGGACGGTGCTGTCCTACCTCGCGGCGATTATCGGGGCCGAAGTGATTTTACGCTGGCTTCCCCGCGGCACGCATCACTGGCGGAAGTTTGTTTCGCCGCTAGAAATCGAGCGCTATTTGGGGTCAGAAGGCTTCACTGTGATCGCAACAACAGGGGTCTTTGTTAACCCTTTAACGCGTCGATTTAGCCTTATCAAAAGTACTGCTGTTAACTACATGATGGTCGCCTCGAAGGCCCCATCCTGATAAGGCCTCAGACCTTATGAATGGCCGCTGGGCCATCGCTGCTGAATGAACGAGGCCCGGTAATCAAAGATCCTTGTGAGGCGTTGCTTGATGAAAAGCGCGTGGACGATCTCCCCAAGGGGGCCCCAGGGCATCACATAATGAACGGTATCGATCATTTCAATACCGCCTTCAACGGGTTCAAACCGGTGTTCGTGAAACCAGAATCGAAAAGGCCCCATTCGCTGTTCGTCAACAAATTGACGCTGCGGTATCACGTGTTTGATTTCGGTGACCCAGGTCATGGGAATCCCTCCAACGGCAGCGATTCGGTAGGCGATGATCAGTCCATTACAGAGGTCATCAGGGACGGCTGAGAGGATTCTGAAGTGAAGAAAATCGGGGGTAATGACCTCAAGATTTCTGGGGGTTGAAAAGAACGACCAGGCCTGTTCGAGGCTCAAGGGGATGAACTGCCGGCGGTGCAATTGATGAGGTGCCATAGGGGAGGGCGGTGAAGGGTGGGATACGCCCTTTCATTGTAACGATCTTCGGGCTTTTTGCCGTGCTCTCTTTTTTTGTGCGGCATCGAACCGAAGTGACGGTGTCCCCTCTAAGAACGTGGTGCCCCCTTTTTAATCAGGAGATTTTTTCAATGTCCTCACCCCTTTTGACTGTTCTTTATGACGGGGGTTGCCCCATGTGTAGTCGAGAGATCCTCCACTACCAGCGGATCGCTGGAGATCGCCCTATTCGTTGGCTGGATGTGACTCAGGAGGCCACCGATATCACCCCCTACGGCCTTACCGTTGAAGCAGCGCTTCGCTCTTTTCATGTGATCCCTGTATCAGGCCCGATGAAGGCTGGTGCCAGCGCTTTTGTGACCCTGTGGTCGGCATTACCTTATTACCGCTGGTTGGCCAAAGTGATTCTAGCAACGGGCACGTTGCCATGGCTTGAAGGGATTTATGTTCGCTTTGCTGCATGGCATTTCAAGCGCCGTTGCGCCACAGGGACTTGTGGGCTCCCGCCGTCCACTGAGGGTCCGTGACGGTTGCCATCGTCTGGTTCCGTAAGGATCTTCGGTTAGCTGATCAGCCCGCACTCGCCAAAGCCTTGGACACCAGTCAACAGCTGGTCCCGCTTTACATTGACGATTGGGCAGAAGACAACCCCTGGGCGATGGGGAGCGCGAGTCGCTGGTGGCTCCATCAGAGCTTAAAGGCCCTCGACGACGCGCTTTTAGCGCTGGGTTCGCGGTTGATTATCAGACGGGGGCAGCCTTTGGAGGTGCTTGAAGAGATCATCCGCGAAACGGGTGCGACCCGGGTCTTCTGGAATCGACTTTATACCCCTTATGAGATGGCGCGGGATCGCCTGATCAAGGCCACATTAAGTGCAAAAGAAGTCGAGGTTCTCAGCTTCAATAGCGCCCTCTTGTATGAGCCTTGGGAGATCGCGCGACCTCAAGGGGGGCCTTACAAGGTATTTACCCCGTTCTGGAAGGCGGTCATAGCCAAAGGCCTTCATGGTTTTACCGAGCCGGCCCCAGATCATCTTCCGAAGGTGCTTTCATCCATAGCTACCGAGCCTTTGTCGTCTCTCAAGTTGTTGCCGAAGATAGGGTGGGATCAGGGCTTTTATCCAAGGTGGCCGGTAGGGGAGCAGGCCGCTATGAGGCGGTTGACGACCTTTATCAAGGGCGCTGTCAGTGGTTATCAGGCCGGACGGAATGTTCCCTCTGTGGAAGGAACGTCGCGGCTCTCACCCCATCTTCACTTTGGCGAAATTTCACCTCGGCAGATCATTGAGATGCTCTCACAGGGGCCCTTGTCGTTGCATCAAGGGCCCCTCTGCTTTCAGCGTGAGGTCGGTTGGCGGGAGTTTGGCATTCATCTGCTCTATCATTTTCCAGAGACTTCTGATCAGCCACTTGATCAACGATTCAATGGGTTTCCCTGGCGCGAGGATGACCAGGGCCTGCAGCTGAAGGCTTGGCAACGAGGCCAAACCGGTTTTCCGATCGTCGATGCCGGGATGCGAGAACTCTGGCACACCGGCTGGATGCATAACCGCGTTCGAATGATCGTCGCATCACTCCTTTGTAAGAACTTGCTCATCGACTGGCGTCAAGGTGCCCATTGGTTTTGGGATACGCTGGTGGATGCGGATCTTGCGAGCAATAGCCTTGGTTGGCAGTGGACCGCCGGCTGCGGCGCCGATGCCGCGCCCTATTTTAGGATTTTCAATCCGATTCTACAGGGTGAGAAGTTTGATCCTGAAGGCCGCTATGTCAGGACGTGGTGCCCGGAGCTTAAAGGACTCCCCGATCGATTTATTCATAAACCCTGGGAGGCGCCTTCAGAGATTCTCGAGGGTGCCGGCGTGTTACTCGGTACGCACTATCCAAGGCCGGTGGTTGATCTCAAGGGAAGCCGGGAGGCCGCGCTCAAAGCGTTTTCAACGATCAAGAACCTCTTGTAGCAGCGGTTAACGGCGCCTCGATCCTCTGATGATCGTGCTCGGACGGGCAGCAGGCGAGATGTCGATCGCTGTGGCTTCAACAAATCGGGCCACCACGGTGTCTCCTGGCTTGATCTCATTGAAGCGGGCCAGATCCGGCCTCCCCGTGACTTCGACACGTTTTCCGGCAGGCCCTTTGAGGCCGACGGCCCGAGTGCCAAGATCAACTGACGTCACCACCCCCTGAAACTCGTAAGGTCGAAGGATGGCTGTTCCTGGCTTCGTTCCTTTTGGGGCTTTTTTGATCTCTTGGATCTCAGGCCACAAGGGTTTTCCGGTCGGGGTGACGGGGAACACCTCAACCAGGGTCTTGAAACGAGCCTTAATCGTATCGCCGACGCCGATGTCATCAAAATTTCTAACTTCGTTAGCCACTTTGATTTTTGCGACCTTTTCATCGGGAAATTTAAGGGTCAGGATCCGGTTCTTCCGGCTGATCGCCTGAACCCTGGCGCTCAGACGCTGATCACGATCTTCTGGGCTGGACGTAGAGGCACTGTCTTCTGGAAGACGGGTCTTCAAGGTGGATTTTGATTTCGAAGCACAACCGGCGCCAAGGCAAAGGGTCAGCAACAAGGTCAGGCCACCATAGAGTGGATATCTTCGACGCATAGGTTCTGTGGCCCTGTGTGGATGCAGCTTTTTTGCAGTTTGCCCAAAGATAGGCGAACTGCGCGTGACAGGAGTGTAGCAAGCCCCCGTAATTCTTGCCAAATGGAGCTTAGGTGAGGGAGCTCAAAACGGCCGGGTAGGGACTTGATCGCCGGGTTCAGCTTGAAGGATCCACGCCATGAAGGCAGCGACAAAAGGGTCACCTTCAGCGGGCGCCCATGGCGCAAGATCCTCCGGATCTAGGGGCCGATAGGGGCCTTCCTTGATTTCAAACATCATCGTCCCGCGCTCATGGCTGACCACGGTATGCAACGTTCTTGGTGGAATTTCAAAGGCAAGGGGCCCTTTTGAAGGCGATAAGGTCACCCGCTCGGTGACGGTGCCCTCTTCACTGAACAGCACAATGGAGAATGCCCCATGGGTCGCTAGCATGAGTTCCCAGCCATTATCCCGGTTATGTCGGTGGGGGCGGATGTAAGTCCCAGGCTCCATGGCGTTAAACAGACGTTGAACGGCCGCCTCAAGATTTGGGTGGAGGTTGAGGTTCTTGCGGAGACGGGGGCTCTCGTGGGCCTCAAGGGCCAATTGTTTAAGGCGATCTTGATCAATGACGGGCATGGCTATAACGATAATGCGACTTTATATCTTGGATGGTTTGAGCCAAGGTGGCGGCAAGGATGGGCCCGCTTGCCTTCTTGAGGCATGGATGAGTGAACTACCCCTCATGAATCCGGTCTTAAAAGCGGTTCTTCTTCTTTTTTTGACCCGTCAACTGGCGGGTCTTTTTTTCTGTGACAGGCTCGACATGGGTGCACTGCGCGCTGATAGGCAGGTTGCAAAGAGTCAGTTGTTTCTCTATAAGGTTCAGCCTAACACGCCCGTGTCGAAAAAAGATTCTAAACCCTGATCACTGACTTTTTTGAGGAGGACTTTCGGAATGCTCGAATTGAACCGTTTGATCGGTGCGTTGGCCCTTGGGGCCTTATCGCTATCGGCCCAGGCTGTAGAATGGCAGGCACTGCCGATGAAAGCCCCTGAGCCGCCTAATAACCCTTCCACCCCGGCCAAGGTTGAACTCGGAAAGATGCTCTATCACGAGGTTCGCATCTCCTCGAATGGCGTCCTTTCCTGTAATTCTTGCCATAACGTCATGGGGGGCGGTGATGACAACCGCGCAGGATCCATCGGCGTCAAGAATCAAGTTGGTGGTCGGAGTGCCCCAACGGTATGGAATTCGGCCTTCAGTTCGGTTCAGTTTTGGGATGGGCGTGCGCCCAGTCTTGAAGAACAAGCCAAAGGCCCGGTGACCAATCCGAGTGAAATGGGCATGAAAAGCTGGGATGAAGTGGTGGCGCGCCTGAAAGCCATGCCCGAATATGCCACGGCCTTTGCATTGGCCTTTGGTTCTGAAGACAGTGTGACCGCTGACCATGCGGCGAAGGCGATCGCGGCCTATGAAAGGACCTTGATTACCCCAAACAGTGCCTATGATAAGTACGTTAAGGGCGATAAATCGGCGCTTAATGAGCAACAGGTTAGCGGCATGGCGACGTTTGCTGAAGTGGGCTGTGTTGGCTGTCATTCAGGTGCT
Source organism: Methylococcus sp. (assembly GCA_007280285.1). GTDB lineage: Bacteria > Pseudomonadota > Gammaproteobacteria > Methylococcales > Methylococcaceae > UBA6136. The sequence goes on from QYQA01000050.1 coordinate 33,181, forward strand.
GCATTCAATGGCCCAGCACTTCCAGAAGGCACCGGGTTCTACCAGAAATTCCCGGCCATAGACAATGGTGTATTTGAAGCCAAATACGGCTTCTCGGCCGATTTAGGGCGTTATGAGGCCACGAAGGATCAGGCTGACAAGCATTTGTTTAAAGTGCCTACCCTCCGCAACATTGCGTTGACCGCTCCCTATTTCCACAACGGTAAAGTGACGACCTTAGAAGAGGCCGTGAAGGTGATGGGTAAGTTGCAGCTCAATAAGGATCTAACGGAGTCTCAAGTCGCGGATATCGCTGCCTTCTTGAATAGCCTCACCGGCGAATTTCCAAAGATCGAGATGCCACGGCTTCCAGCTTATGCCAACAAGGCCTTCCCGGCCGAGTAAAAGGTAAGCCCTGTCGGTCCCTTGAAAGCCAGCATCTGCTGGCTTTCAAGGTTTAAGGGGTAAGTAACTGTTGCTTGTAATCTCTGAAAACCTTTGCTAATCTTTGATTATGGAAAAGCGATTAACAAAGATTGGTGAAGCCGCGGCCCTCCTCGTGGTGTCCGTTGACACTCTACGGAAGTGGGAAAAGTCCGGGGA
>QYQA01000011.1 GCA_007280285.1 Methylococcus sp.
TGGCTAGCAATCCTTGTGAGGGGACACAAAAGGGGACACAAAATAAAAAGGCCGTGTATGGGGCCACGGCCTTGAGACCTAAGTCTCTGTTTTAAATGGTCGGGGTGACAGGATTCGAACCTGCGACCCCCTGCACCCCATGCAGGTGCGCTACCAGGCTGCGCCACACCCCGAAAAGGTAATTCAAAGAGTTGGCCCGAATGAAGGCCATGCATCATTGATGTTCTTAGAACCTATGATTATCCCATGGCGGTGGGCTTTTGCCTAGAGATTGAGTTTTCCGGTGCGTTTTATCTATGGCCATGACCGCCGAATCCCCCGCGGCCAGAAAAGCCACCATGGCCATTCCCATGCCCTCCGAGGCCGCCCCAACCTCGGCCGGACCAGCGAGGGCCGCCCCAGTGGCGATAGCCCCAAGGGTTTCCGCCGTACCAGTGATGGGCATAATAGGGCCTGCCGTAGTAGCCATAACCGAAGCCGTATCCATAGCCATAGTAAGGCACGGCATACGGGAACCCACTGTAACCAAAAGCGGCGTAGGGGTAGCCATAAAGGCCATAGTAGTAGGGTGGCGGGGCTCCATAGCCATAGCCATACATCGGTCCCTGGCCATAAGTTGCACATCCTGAAAGCAGCAGGATGACAGCGAAAGTAATGGATTTTCTTAAAGCATTTTTCATGGGTGTCTTCACGATGAGAGCTTCAGATTGGGGTTATTCCTCCAATGTCCCTGATGCATCACTATGATCCCGAGCATAAAATGTTCCAAGGTGCCTGTCTCGGGATGGGACGCGTGCCCGTGTTGGGGCTCGGGTTATGAGGTGTCCGCTGTTTCGGTTTATTTGAACCCCCTCCAGGTGAGCTACTGGTTTTTTTCACGGAGCCGATGGCCTCGGGGTATTTGCTTCGACAAACCGCTGGTAGCGTGCTTCAGCCTCTTCTCGGGTGATTTCTCCTTTGTCTTCTTGGTCGGCCAGTTGGATTGCAAACTCACCAATGGCGTGACGATCCTTCATCGTTCCGGGGTCCGCCTGGTTCAGAATCGCATCCGTGGATTCGACCATACAATGGACCAGCTCGCTCCGTCGACCTTGAGTATCCGGGATTCTCGATAGACATTGGGCTTGCTGAGTCGCAATCTGCTGCTGGACTTCCGGCGAGATAGTGGGCTTGCCGTCACTTGATGGTAGAGTTTTGGGTGTCGGTGGGGTTGGCGGAGAGGCAACGGCTGGGTTCTCGGGCTTTGGCTTGGGAGGACCCATTTCCGTGGGCGGCGTTTGTCCCTTTGGCTGTTGTTGATGAGTGGGCGTGGTTGGCGTTGGCGTCAGCGAACCGACCGGGAAATAGCTGTAGCAACCTTGAAGCGTTATTAGTCCAAAAGCGAGGGGCGCTAGCGTGATTTTTTTCATGGGACGTCCTAATCGGTTACATGCCGTTGCTGTTGAATTCTAACCTGCTCGATCGGCTTAAGCTCGGACGCTTTTTTCAACATGGAGGCCCTTGAAAAGGCGTCCGCTTTGCAGAGATTGCATGGTGTCTAAAACGCTGATTCAACTTTTTCCGCTGCCAGGAGGCGAAGTTTCTTTGGAGGGTCTTTATCTCAAAGAAGCCCTTTTCCGCCGGGGAACCTTTGAACGCCCATTTGTCTACGGCAATTTTTTGACGAGCCTTGATGGCCGAATCGCCCTTGAAGACGATAAGGGTATGGCTTATACCCCCTCCTCACTGACGACATCAGATGATTTTCGTTTGTTTTTGGAGCTTCAGGCCCAGGCTGATTGCTTGATCACTCATGGCGGATATCTGAGGGCGCTGGACGCTGGCCGTCTCGGGAGTATTCTACAAGTCGGCACCCATACGGCTGGGATGGATCTCCCTGAATGGCGGCGCCAACAAGGACTCTCGGCTCAGCCAGCCGTGGTTATAGCGAGTGCGAGCCTCGATTTTCCCCTGCCTGAATCTCTCAAGGCTCATGATCAAAAGGTTTATATTGCAACCGGAGCAGATGCGCCGGAGGCTCGATTGAGTTTCTGGCGTAAGCAAGGTATCGAGGTGTTAGTTGTCGGTCGAGGGGCGCTGGTGGATGGTGATCTATTGACCCGGGCGCTCGGCGATAGGGGTTATAGAACCCTTTATCTGATCGCTGGCCCCCAGATGCTGGAGACAATGACGCGCGAATCTTGTCTGGCCGTTTTGTTTCAAACGATCACCCATCAATTAATGGGAGGCGAGGCCTTCAGGACCTTGGTTCCTGGCCCTGTCCTTGGTCCCTTTGGTCATTTGAAGCTGGTGACGCTTTTCTACGATCAGGCTGGATCTAATGGGGCAGGGCAGTGGTTTGCTCAATTTAAAACGATAAATGGCCGCACTGACAGTCCTTAGATGATCAAGCGAATCTTAGGCATTTCAAGGCGGTCCGTTCAGGGGATCCCTCGATGTTGCGCCTGGTCAATCGCGAGGTCGACATCTGTTGCTCCCGATACCTAGGAAATTCAGCCAGCCCCGGTTTTAGATCCGCGCTCAATCTGGATGCCGACATCGCTGGCACCGCTGATGGCGCCCTTTTTGTTGAGTGTTAAACGTACCCAGGGCACGCTGAATTCATCCATGAGAATGCCTGTTATTCGTTCGGCGAGTGTCTCTACCAGAAAGAAGTCGCTGTCCTCAACAAAGGTGATGACGCGTTGCGAAACGGCACTATAGTCGAGGGTGTGAGCAATATCGTCAGTGGCTGCGGCCTGCCGAATATCGGTGCCCATCTCAAGATCAATTAAGACGGTTTGCCGAATATTTCGTTCCCAGTCGAAGATGCCGATAACCGTCTCGATGTTCAGTCCTTTCAGAAAAATGATATCCATAACGTTTTCTTTAATGTGAGTTTTCAAAGGTCTTGGTAACATATCTTGATTCCTTCTGACAACTCCGGACACTTCCATGTCGAGCATCATCTGGTCCCTGATCCCTATGGCCTATGTTATGGGCTCTCTGTCTACGGCCGTGATCGTGAGCAAGCTGTTTGGTTTGCCTGATCCGCGGCAGGAAGGCTCCAAGAATCCGGGAGCGACCAATGTCCTTCGTCTTGGCGGCAAGAAAGCGGCGGCAATCACTCTGATTGGAGATGCGCTCAAAGGGCTTGTTCCGGTGCTGATCGCTCAACATCTTGAGGTGCCCCTTGAGCTGCTGGCCGCTGTAGGTCTAGCGGCATTCCTTGGACATCTATTTCCCATGTTCTTTGGGTTCAAGGGCGGGAAGGGGGTGGCTACGGCGCTGGGTGTATTGAGTGGATTCTCAATCTGGGTCGGCCTTGCGGTCTTGGCGACCTGGTTATTGATGGCGTTTATCTTTCGGATTTCATCCTTAGCGGCCCTCATTGCGGCCGCTCTCTCGCCCCTTTATCTTTGGTTGATTCTGCATTCGGAGGTCTTGGCTGGTGCGGGTCTTGCGATGGCGTTTCTACTCATTTCACGTCACCGCGGCAACATTGAGCGGCTTCTCAAGGGTGAGGAAAGTCGGATCGGTTTGAAGAAGAAATCCGAGTCTTCAAAGGGCTGAAGGTGCCTTTAGTTCTGAAAGCGGCCACCGCGGTCGGGCCGCAAACCCCAGCCCATTACGTTGACCAGCCAGAAGCCGCCGCATGCCCGCAAAGGCAATCATGGCCCCATTATCGCCGCAGAACTCAAGGCGGGGGAAGAAAACATCGCAACCAACCTTTTCAGTCATCAGCCGGAGCTTTTCACGCATCAACTGATTCGCGCTTACGCCGCCGGCAACGACCAGGCGTCTGAGACCGGTTTCTTCTAGCGCCCTTCGGGTTTTGATCATCAGAGTGTCGACGACCGCCTGCTGAAAGCCTGCGGCAACATCGTGTCGGTCCTTGGCTGTCTTTGCGGTAGATTCGAAGGTTGTCAGGGTGTGCGTCTTGAGGCCACTAAAGCTGAAATCAAGTCCCGGACGATCGGTCATGGGTTTTGGAAAGCGGAAGCGGTTAGCGTCCCCGTCTTGGGCCCATCGGGCGATTTCGGGTCCTCCGGGATAGCCAAGGCCAAGCATTTTGGCGGTCTTGTCGAAGGCCTCACCGGCGGCATCATCTATCGACTCTCCGAGGATATCGTAACGGCCCATCTCATGAACGTAAACCAGTTGCGTGTGGCCTCCTGAGACTAATAGGGCTAGAAAAGGGAAGTCGGGTGGGTTTTCCTCCAGCAAAGGCGCCATAAGGTGGCCTTCCATGTGGTGAATGCCGATGGCGGGTATGTTGAGGCTGAAGGCGAGGCTCATAGCAAAGGAGGCGCCAGCCATCAAGGCGCCCATTAGCCCGGGGCCACTGGTGTAGGCGATCCCAGAAAGGTGACGAAGTTCAAGCTGCGACGTCTTCAGCACCGCCTGGGTGAGGGGGGTTAGTCGCTGGATATGGTCCCTTGAAGCCAGCTCCGGAACGACCCCACCATAATCGGCGTGGAGATCAATCTGGCTGTGGATCTGGTGTCCCAGTAGTCCTTTTTGGCTGTCATAAAGGGCGACGCCAGTCTCATCGCAAGAGGTTTCTATGCCGAGTACGATCACGAGTACTTTTGCCTTCTGTCGTTAAGTTAGATATAATTATGGGCTTTTATTCGGTCCGGGTTTGCCCGGCTTTGTAACGCATTGAATTGCTTGGGAAACTCGGAAAGCTTACATGCCCTCAATCAAAATTAGAGAAAACGAACCCTTTGAAATTGCCATTCGCCGTTTCAAGCGCGCCTGTGAAAAGGCAGGAACTCTCTCAGAGGTTCGTCGCCGTGAATTTTACGAAAAGCCGACTGAAGAGCGTAAGCGTAAGGCGGCTGCGGCGGTTAAGCGGCATTTGAAGAAGCTGTCCCGCGAGCGCTTTGCGCTTCAGAATCTGCGGAAGGGTCGCCCTCAGACCGAGCGTTGATTGGCATGAGCGAGCTGAAGGCCCGCCTGCAAATCGATATGAAGTCGGCCATGAAGGCCGGTGAGAAGGATCGTCTTGGAGTGATTCGCCTCATGATGGCTGCGGTCAAGCAGCGGGAAGTCGATGAGCGCATTGAGCTAGAGGACGACCAGATCATCGCGGTTCTCGATCGTATGGTTAAGCAGCGGCGTGAATCCATTGTCCAATTCGATGCGGCTGGACGTGATGATCTTTCGGCCGTTGAAAAGGCGGAAGTGCTAGTGATTCAAGATTATCTCCCCCAGCCGCTGAGCGAGGCGGAGATTACTGCAATGATCGAGGCGGCTATTGCCGAGACGGGGGCTGAGGGGGTTAGTGGCATGGGCAAGGTCATGGCCGTTCTGAAGGGGCCCATGCAGGGCCGTGCGGATATGGCGCAGGTCAGCGGCCGCGTTAAGGCGCTCCTTGGTGTTTGAGGATTTACGCCGCGTTCAAGTGATGTTCGTTTTCCCAGCCCTCCCTTGTCATTAAGCGACGGGATGGCGATGAAGAAGGGCCGTGGTTTTCTCTGCGGTCGGTCTCGTTCTTCCAAACCTCAAGGGATGGGACATGGCCGGTAAGATTCCCGAACACTTCATTCAGGAAGTGCTAGCCAGAACGGATCTGGTGGAGCTAATTGACGCGCGTGTTCCGCTGAAACGGTCCGGCACCAATTACACCGCTCGGTGCCCCTTCCATAACGAAAAAACCCCCAGTTTCTCGGTCAGTCAGCAAAAGCAGTTTTATTATTGTTTTGGTTGCGGTGCGCGCGGCACAGCCATTAGTTTTTTGATGGAGTTTGAGCGACTGTCCTTTCCTGAGGCCATTGAGGCGCTTGCAGCGAGCCTTAATCTTCCGGTGCCCAGGGAGTCAGCAGGTGAGCGCAATTTAATTGATCCCGCCGAATCATTAGGCCCTCTCTATGAGGTCAACGAAAAGGCAGCGACGCTTTATCAACGGCAGTTGAAATCGCACATGGCCGCAGCTTCTGCGGTCGATTATTTAAAGAAGCGCGGCGTTACCGGGGAAGTGGCCTTTCGTTATCGCTTAGGTTTTGCTCCACCAGGAAACCTCAACCTTCCGTCGGATTGGCCGAAGGTCCTGCTCAAGGGGGCGGGGCTAATCGGCGAGAAAGAGCCGGGGCGTCACCATGCCTGGTTTCGTGACCGAATCATGTTTCCTATTCGTGACCGGAGAGGGCGCATTGTGGGCTTTGGCGGGCGGGTCATCGGCGATGGCCAACCCAAGTATCTTAATTCTCCCGAGACCCCGATTTTCCACAAACACCGCGAAGTCTATGGGCTTTTTGAGTTGCTGGAAGCGGTCAGGAAGCCTGATTACATTCTCGTGGTCGAAGGCTATATGGATGTGATTGGCCTGGGGCAGCACGGGCTTTTGAATGCGGTTGCAACCCTTGGTACGGCTACATCGACCGAACAAGTGGGCCTTTTGTTTCGGTATACCTCGCACATCGTCTTCTGTTTTGATGGCGATGCCGCGGGCCAGAGGGCAGCGTGGAAAGCTTTGGAATCGAGTGTGGCTCACGTGCGGGAAGGTCGGCAGATCCGGTTTCTGATGTTGCCGGAAGGTCATGACCCTGATTCGCTGATTCGGGAGGAGGGTCTTGAAGTTTTTAGGGGGCGGGTTGATGAGGCGATGCCTTTTTCTGATTATTTCTTCCAGCATCTATCCTTGGGCTTAGACCTTCGCGCCATTGAGGGTCGGGCAGCTCTTGCGGGGAAAGCAAGGCCCTTGCTGGAGAGAATGGCGCCCGGCATCTTTAGGGAGCTTCTCGAGGAAAGACTTCGGGAAGAAACGGGGGTTGGTGCGGCTTATCAGAATGATTCAAGCTTCACCGGCGTGATGCGCGCGTCCAGGGCTAATAAAGGACTGGGCCAACCGTCTGCTTTTCGTACCTTTTTTGCCCTTTTGGTGCAACATCCTGAGTGGGTGGAACATATGGACTCCGGCCAAGTCTCGACGCTGGGTAGGATTCATGCTCAGGGACCTCTCCTCATGCGGGTGGTTGAGTTCTTGCATGAACATCCCCACATACACGCTGGGGGCCTCCTGGAAGGTTTTAGAGAGAGCGCGGAAGGCGAGATCATTTCGAAACTGATCGCTTGGGATACCCAGGTTAATTCTGGTGCTCTGGAGGAGGCTTTTCTCGATCATCTGCGCCATTTGACCGAAAAAAGTCATCGAGAAAGTCGCTTGGATGCGCTCATTGAAAAATCTAAACATGAAACGCTTTCGGATCAAGAGAGGGAAGAGCTTCGAAGTTTAACGGCAATCGATTGAATGAAAGATGCCCAAGGAAGTCTCCTTGATGTCTGATTTCGTTGATTTAAATGGGTGGTGCAAAGCGCCATCCAATGGTAAAGAGGCGGGTTCTCGGCTATACTGCGGAGTTCCCGACAATTCAGGCAACAACGGGTTATTGAATGAATCCTGAACAGCAACAATCGTTGAAAGAGCTCATTGCCAAAGGCAAGATGCAGGGTTACCTCACCTATTCAGAGGTTAATGATCACCTTCCCGGAGATGTGGTCGATCCTGAGCAGATGGAAGAGATCGTCTGCATGATCAACGACATGGGTATCGAGGTCCATGAGGATCGGCCGGATACCGACATGATTGCCGAGACCGCTGTTGTCACCGAAGACGATGAAGAAGAAGCGGCAGAAGTTGCCGCAGCGCTGGTCTCCTCGGTCGATACTGAGCTTGGTCGGACCACAGACCCTGTTCGCATGTATATGCGTGAAATGGGCACTGTTGAGCTATTGACCCGTGAAGGGGAGCTCAAGATCGCGAAGCGGATTGAGGAAGGCATCAATATCGCGGCCAATGAACTGGTTCGCTTTCCCGGAGCCATGCACCACTTTCTGGCGGCCTTTGAGAGTGTAGAGAAGGGAGAGACCCGTCTTTCTGAATTGATTTCTGACTTTTTCGACCCCAACGCCGATAATGCGCCGGTTGAAGCGGTAGCTGCCGATGATGATGAGGCCGATGATGCGGTCGAAGAGGCGGATACTGGTCCGGATCCAGAGGTCGTGAAGGAAAAGCTGGCGGTTTTTACCAAGCGCCTGAAGACGGCGACCAATGCCCACCATAAGTATGGCGCTCACCATGAAAAGACTCAAAAGGCCTTTGATGGTCTTGCCGAGACCTTCATGGAGTTTAAGAAGACCCCATTATTCTTTAAAGAACTGACTGACATCCTCAGGCGGGCCGTTGAGAGAGTGCGTGAAGAGGAGCGTGTCATCCAGGATCTCTGCGTCAACCGCTGTCGTTTGCCCCGAGCTGAGTTTATCGCCTCCTTTGTGGGTAATGAATCGAATCAGGAGTGGCTCACGCCTTGGCTCGCGTCAGGGAAGCCCTATGCTAAAGCCCTTCCAGAGTATGTCGATACCATCCGGCAAGCTCAGCTGCGATTGGCGCAGATTGAAAAGGAATGCCTGATTTCCATCAAGGACATCAAGGACATCAATCGTCGAGTCTCCATTGGCGAGATACAAGCGCGGGGCGCTAAGAAAGAAATGATCGAGGCGAACCTCCGCCTAGTAATTTCTATCGCTAAGAAATACACCAATCGTGGTCTCCAGTTCCTCGATCTCATTCAGGAGGGGAACATTGGTCTGATGAAGGCCGTCGACAAGTTCGAATACCGACGCGGGTATAAATTCTCTACCTATGCGACCTGGTGGATTCGGCAGGCGATTACTCGCTCCATTGCTGATCAGGCGAGAACCATTCGTATACCGGTTCATATGATCGAAACGATCAACAAGCTGAATCGTATTTCTCGACAGATGCTCCAGGAGATGGGCCGCGAACCGACGCCGGATGAGTTAGCTGTCCGTATGGAAATGCCGGAAGACAAAGTACGAAAAGTCCTCAAGATCGCTAAGGAGCCCATCTCCATGGAGACCCCAATTGGGGATGATGAAGATTCGCATCTTGGAGATTTCATTGAAGACTCGAGGGTCATGTCACCCGTAGAGCATGCAACGGTCGCAAGTCTTCGTGAGAGTACCCAGCAGATCCTAGCAAGCCTGACGGCGCGGGAAGCAAAGGTTCTCAGAATGCGTTTTGGTATCGATATGAATACCGACCATACTCTAGAGGAGGTTGGGAAGCAGTTTGATGTCACCCGTGAGCGGATTCGTCAGATAGAGGCCAAGGCTCTTCGAAAGCTTCGCCATCCGTCGCGTTCGGAGCAGTTAAAGAGCTTTCTCGACATCGAGTAGACATTTTCGGGCCTCTAGCTCAGTTGGTTAGAGCAGGGGACTCATAATCCCTTGGTCCTCGGTTCGAGCCCGAGGGGGCCCACCATATAAAACA
>QYQA01000098.1 GCA_007280285.1 Methylococcus sp.
CAAGGGCTGGAAGCCACCGATGACCCTCGCCACCGAATCCCCCTCTGATTAGGGCTGAAGCTATCTGCTTCGGGCAAACCTCGGAGCCATCAACCCGCTGCAGTCTTCCCATTCGTCACTCCTCGCCATGCCCACCAACCAAGGTCCGTGATTGTCAGATCTGAGGGCTGATCACAAAAGGTGTATCGGCTGGCCGTTTACCTTTCACGTAGCTGCTTCCCCCTATTGGTGGACACGATGCTGGTTTGAAGGAAAACATTACAAGCGCAGCACAAGGACTCAAGCTAAGCGACTGGCCATTCAATTCGCCAAACAGTTCTTCACCGATCTCGTCATCAGCAACGTCTCTCCGGCGCCAACTACTGTCCCGAAAAATCGCATCAAGAAGCCCTCATTCCTTATATGTGCCCAGGGTGTCATTGCCGAAGATGAACTACGAGCAGAACGTGGTGAGATTTCAAAACGTTACGCCGAGAGCTTTTGATTTGCGGCGAACTTTGACCGAAGGGAGGTGCGGACACCCTCTCGGGCTGCACAGCGTAAAGGTACTTTCCTCACTTCTGCCATTTCTAAGACCCGCAAACCCCAACCTTTTTCGTGGACTTCAAGCTGAAACAAGGAGCGGAATTGCCACTCCTTGTCTTATCAAAAGAAGAGATGATGAAGCTTTGTTATTGGAAAATGCTCAGGCTGCTTAGTAAAGTGGCTTGTTAAGCTTAATACGAAGGAATTCCGTGTTATCTGAAGCCAGTGAGCGGCCACCGCCATACGGGAAATTGTTATCGTTAACTACCAAGAGTTCCCTCTTGCTCAAAACGAGAACATTCTCGATCGTCACAAACGGGAAGCTAAAAACCTTACTACCATCGCCATTAAGGTCGTGCGGATCATTGACAGCCATGAGATCAACAAGCTCTTCCTTGGCCACTACGCCGCTGCTTGAAACTTTTGAAAGATCAATCAGAAAGAGCTTTTTGAAAGGATTTCCTACAGTCGCTGTATCCCCATTTCTCTCAATCACAATCAGACGCTTATCATCCACCGCAACTATGTCGCCAATGTTCGTTCCTTGGCCTTCCAACGGATAGAATGCTGACCAGCTCGTAAAGGATTCGCTCGCGAGGTCAAATTCATTGAGCCGAAGCATTTTTGCGGGATCCCCAGCCACACCTTTCTCGAGAAGAGTAATCAGCTTCGTCTTACTCTTGTTTATAGTCATACCCTCAAAACCTCCAGAACCCGGAAGATTTGACTTTACTTTGCCTGCGAGGACATCTGCATTTTCTGGAGCATAAACGCCAGGCAGGGGAATCTGGGAACGAAGGACTGTCCCCTTCGCATTGGTTTTGATTAGATAGGGACCAAATTCATCCCCGATCCAATAGTTCCCTTGCCTGTCCTTTTGAAGTGACTCGGGATCGAGATCCGCTCCTGTCAACAGGCGAAGGCTCCTGATACTTGGATCAACTGCAACATTCTTAGGATCGTTGTAATAATTGACATAATCGGCTTGGATCGCGAATGTCAGCTGTCGATTGGCATCATTGAACTCGATTTGCGTCGAAGAATCGAACGTACTCCTTTTGCGGCCCTTCACCAGATCCGAAGGTTCGATAGAGTGCTTACTCCAATTGACTTTCATCGAATAGGCTCTCAGCAGTGAATCTGCGGAGTTGGCCTTGGCGCCAAAGCCATTGTCCACCAGCAAAATAAATCGATCTTGAGACGGGCCTCTTAAAACAGCCGAAAATCCCTGGACCGGTTGCTGGTTAACAAACGGCGGGCGATTAGTACCATAATTGTTGGGGCTAGCAAATTGGCCAGACGTGGGTCCAGAAGAAAAAGTTGCTGCCGGCAAAAGGGCCCAGCCAGTGAGCTCCTGACTCAGGACACTCCCCGAAAAAACCATCGTTAGGCTTAGTAAAAACTGCTTCAACATGAGGTACTCCGTTATTAGCGCAAGCGAAGGGATTCTTTGACGAACATCGCCAACCCCTCTTTCTAAGCAATGAAAATGACGAGGGAATGAATGTAGTTGGGCTTTTTGATGAAGCAACGCTCATCCTTCCTTGAGTGAATCCCCGGTTGCTCTCCATCCCCGTGGATTTCTGGCGCGGTCATTTTTGGTGTTAAACACCGAAAACGCCGAACAAGCCTGAACAGCATCAGGGATTTATCAGCCCAGCTTCAAAAGCGTGAGCCCAGCAATGAAATAAAGAGGAAAGATTATCCCTAACTCAGTGGCCAAGGCATGCTACAACCGATCTGTAGCATGGTGCGACCTGTTGGATAGGTCTTTGAAAGATGGAGCCGGCGAAAGGATTCGAATAAGCCTATATGACAGGCCGCATATGACATGATAACCATACCTACCGACACTGTTACCGTCATACCTCTCACAATTCAGGCCATCAAGCTCACCAATCAGGAAAAGAACCAGCGCGAGTAATCTGTTGATCCGTTGTAGCGTCCGCGAGTGTGTAGGGGCCCAAGGATCTGTATTCAGCCAGTAAGGAGAATCAGCTTTTTTCTCCATACGCGCTTCGGGCTTGGAGAGGACTCCCTGATGCCCTACAAAGTCATAATTGATCGCTGGCTTTGGCCGGATGTTTTGACCAATCAGGTCATCTCAATCGCCAAAGCAAAGAAAGCCATCACCGACTATAAAAAGGCTGCCGGAGAGCCTGAAGGCATCTTCGAATTGATGGCCTTCTCCTGTGAGCAGGCTATCGGTTTCGCCAACTCCATCGGATTTCAGGATGAAGTCTATTTTGACGCCTTGGTGAGAATGTTCGAGCAAACGTTAAAACAGCTTCCCGAAATTCCTGAGCGTCTCCAACAGGTCAAACGTGAACGACTCTCGCGGATCGCCGGGGAGACCCGTGATCTTGGTTACGGCGTCTTTGATGATCTTGATGGCCTCCTTTCAAACTATCAGCCCTCAGAGTAAGGCCGTGAAAAAGGCAATCGGACGTTGGCGAATCACCTCGATGGTAATGTGGGACAACGACTTTATGGATGCAGAGGTGCCGGCCCACATTACCATTCATAAGAACATGCAGGGTGATTTCCAATTCGGCTTCGTGCAAGGCGAAATCGACGGTCGCACCAGCCAGGAGGGCGACCTCGTAATTATCGACTTTTCCTGGTCTGGGTTTGATGAGAATGACCCCGCAAGTGGTCGAGGCTGGATGCAAATCTCAGGAAATACCGGGACCGGATGCTTTTATTTTCACATGGGTGATGAATCCGATTTCACGGTGATCCCCGAGGATCTTCCCGCCAACTAGGACGAGGGGCTCACCCCCACTACCAAGATGGGCTGCTCACCTGACTGTAGCCCATTGCACGGTAGCCCTTCTGGCGTTTCTCCCACATCCGAAGAAGCGCTGGGTGACCTGTATCAACGAAATCGATGATTGAGACCCCGGACTTACCCATCGACTGCCGATGAAGACGGCCGGCATACTGCTGAAGTGTTCCCCTCCAGGATATGGGCATGGTGAGAACCAGAGTATCGAGTGGTGGGTGATCAAATCCCTCGCCCACCAACTTTCCCGTAGCGACGAGGATACGTGGCTCCTCTGGTGCTAGCGCTTCCATCTCGCTTATGATCATCGTCCGCTGTTTTCTGGATAAACGACCATGGAGTTGAAACAGGTACCCATCGATCTCTCCAAGAGCGGCATGGATAGCCTGAAGGTGCTCGGTTCTCTCGGTCAAAACGAGAACTTTTCGCCCCTTGTTATAGGCCTCCAATATCTCAGAGGCGATCTGGGCTGTTCGCTCCTCATCTTCCGTTAACCGCCTGAAAATATCCTGAATGGCTTCCGCGCCCATCATCTGAATCGGCCGTTCCCGATACCTTGGAATCACTTCCATCTTCTGGTGTGTCACGGAAGATTGAGTTACTACATGACGGATGGGGCCGCATTGCATGAAAATGATCGGATGCCGACCATCCTTCCACCTTGGTGTTGCTGTTAGCCCCAGAACGTAACGTGCTTGTGATTTTTTGAGGATCAACTCGAATGAATCTGCTGCAAGGTGATGGCATTCGTCGATGATGATCTGCCCGTAGTTTTCCACCACATCGGAAATGACACCCTCTCGGGACAGGGACTGTATTACCGCGATATCGACCAAGCCTGAGGGTTTCTTTTTTCCTCCGCCAATCACTCCCATCGCCTCCTTTTCCATGTCCAGAAAAGTCTTGAGGCGCTCCTGCCATTGCTTTTGCAAATCCGTGCGATGGACGAGGATCAGGGTATTCACCTTTCGATGCGCGATGATGGCAGCAGCCGTGACCGTTTTCCCGAAGGCTGTTGGGGCGGAAAGCACCCCCGTATCGTGGGAGATCATGGCCGTTACAGCCATTTCCTGATCCGGACGAAGCGTCCCGACAAAACTGGCATCAATGGGGACACCCTCGGTTCGCTCATCCCTCTCATTGCAGCGAATGCCATTTTCCTTAAGAAGGTTGCGCACATCATCAAGGCAGCCACGAGGTAGTCCTATATGAAGCGGGAAGTTAACTGCGCACCCAATGATCCGCGGTGTGTTCCAAACAGAAAGCCGAAGGGACTGTTTTGTAAAAAAATCGGGGTTTTGGAATGCCGCCAACCGAATGAGCCGATTAGCCAATGAGTGAGGCAGGGATGCTTTCTCGAAGTAGAGAAGGTTCGCTACTTTTACCTCAAGGAAAGATGGCATCACTTCCTTGATCTTTCTCTTCAGGGATGGCTTTGGCTTCCATGGCGTTGCAAAATCTTCCTCCTCGATAAAGCCCACATCGAGAGGATGCGAAGATCCCATGGCGCGAAAAATACTCGGCTCAAGATCATCCACGGGAAGGCGTTCCAAGCCGGCAAGGAACTGCCATTGATCCTCGAAAGGACGAAAGTCGAGATCCACGAATTCTGAGAAGTTTCGCTCTCGGGGATGTTTCTGCAGAGGTAACGCGATGAGATTCCCGAAACCACCCTTGGGAAGTCTGTCCTGATTTGGAAAGAGACGATCGTAGGAACTGAGCTTTAGCTGCCGTGATCTATCACAGGCATGACTGATAATGGCGGCCCCCAAACGGCGGGCATCACGCGCCAAAACCTTGCCGCTAAAAAAGATCCAGACATGAGCGCCCTGACCCGATCGGGAGATCTCCAAGGCATAAGGTATCTGCAGGGCCTCACAGGAGAGGCAATAGGCCTTGGCGTCTTCCCGCCAGTCACCTTCATCGAAGTCGGCGGCGAGAAAATGACATGTGTCGTCTTCCAGCAGGGGATAGACCCCGATTGTTCTCTTGCCAGCAAGATGCTCGTAGAGAATGCGATCGGAGAGTGGCATGAAGCTTCGGTGGGAACATTCGCCACACTTGATGGCTGGCTTCCGACAAATCCCGGGCTTTCGATCATTCAAACAAACGGGGGTGTAGCCCACCCTGCCGGAGTAATCGCTCTCCCATCGTTCAGGAAAGACATCGGTTCGCCCCCGAAAAAGCCCCCCAAACAAGGTCAGTTTCTCTTCCCTCGAAAATTCGGTACGTAGCGCTTTGGAACCCACATCCGCGTTGTCACTGAGCAAAGACACCCGCCAGTCGATGCCGTTCCTTTCAAGGAGGTTGATCAATCGCCGGTTTTCAGCCTGAAGCGATTTGATCAACTCATCGCCATTCATGGTGTCGGGGTCAGCATGGTCATGGACTTATCTCACCATATCGTCCCTAAGGAAGGGGAGCGGTGCCTTCGTTCAGGATTTCGAGATACCTCCGATAACTGAAAACGCGGCCACGTCTCCTGCCTGTAATCTCCTCAACAATGCCAGATCGGACAAGATCGGCGAGCGCCGCATTGACCGTGGGGGCCGAAAGCCCGGTTTCCTTGACGAGTTGATTAGCCGTCATATAGGGGTGCTGCTGGAAATAATCATGGATACGCAATGCTGAGCCCGGCCGATCCGATTCCGCCGTAATGCGCTCCCGATCTTCCTTGAAAAGATCGACTATCCGTGTAGCGGCCCCAAATGCCTGATTGGCGGTATCCGCAACGCCCGTTAGAAAGAACTCAAGCCAGGCCTCCCATGCACCGTGCTCACGTACTTCCTGAAGCAGTCGGTAATAGTCTTCTCGGTGAGTTTTGAGGTAAAGGCTCAGATAGAGCAATGGCTTACCCAATACGCCGTTTACGCAGAGAAATAGCGTAACCAATAAACGACCTATTCGGCCATTCCCATCCAGAAAGGGATGAATGGTTTCGAATTGAACGTGCAACAGACCTGCCCTAATGAGGGCTGGGAGACGTGTGTCACTCTGATGCATGAATCGCTCAAACGCATCGAGACATTGATCCATTTCACTTGGAGGTGGTGGAACGAAAAGCGCGTTCCCCGGGCGTGTACCGCCAATCCAGTTCTGCGATCGCCGAAACTCGCCCGGGCTCTTGGATTCGCCCCGCCCGCTTTGCAGTAATCGCGAGTGCATTTCACGAATGAGACGCAGCGACAGAGGCAGGTCTTCTAATCGCTCCAGCCCATACATCATCGCATCGACGTAGTTTGAGACTTCCCGAATGTCATCGATGGGCTGACCAGCTTGGGCTTCGATCTCAAAACGGAGCAGGTCCGAAAGGGTCGATTGAGTCCCCTCGATCTGGGATGAAAGGACGGCTTCCTTCCTCACATACATGCAGAGAAATAGCTCCTGCCGGGGAAGCAACATAGTGATGCCATCCAGCCGCCCCAGGGCACGTTCCGCCTCGCTTAACCTTTCCAGTAGCGACAACACATCAATCGATGGCTCTGGTGGCAGCGGTGGAGGCACGAAGGCGCGCACGCTCTCCCCTGCGATGGAGGTCACAACAAAGCGGCCTTGTCGAAGATGAGTTCTCAAATCTGACATGGCCCTATTATGTGGCCTCACAGCTATTTAAGCCAACAGCGCATCTCTTAAATAGTAGACCACCCTAAGTAAGCACCCTTAAATAACAGAGTCCCTCAAACCTAGGCCAGCGTCTATGAGCGATTTTGATGTTACGAGAAAAACACTCAAGCGTTCAGTAAAGTAGGGGCGACGGGACTGTAACAGAGATGGTCTTGAAATCCTGCGCTTGAGCTTCAGAAAAGTGATTTGAGTGTTAAACCCTGAAACGGGAAAATGGAGAATTTTGACGACCAAGGCATGCTACAACCGATCCGTAGCATACCGTTGCCTGTCACATATAGATGGGATTGATTGCACTTCTTGGCTGCATTTCAATCAGCTCTCTTATTTTCCCGCTTCTAGGGACGTAAACCCAGCCGTGGATTGATGGCTGCTCATAAGAGCTCCACGCTTCTTGGATGATCGAACTATGTGCCAGATTTTGCACCTGCTCGATGACATTGAGCTCGACCAATCGCATCGCTCGCTCGCGCTGAGTCGGAAGACTCTCAATTTCATTCTGATTGAGCCGATAAAGATCCTTTACTCGCATCAACCACTTATTAACGAGAAGCAACCCTGGCTGCTGCGGCCTAAGTGCAGCCGCAATACCTCCGCAGCTGTAATGACCGCATACAACGATATGCTTAACTTTCAGAACGTCCACAGCATATTGCAGGACCGCTAGACAGTTGAAATCCGTGGTGGCGACCTGATTTGCAATATTTCTATGCACGAACATCTCACCTGGATTAGCGTTAACGACGATCTCCGCAGGTACCCGGCTGTCAGAGCAACCTATCCAAAGTACATTGGGCGACTGCTGAAAATCGAGCCTTGCCAGATAGTGAGCATCCTTCAAATACTGTTGCCTAGCCCAAACGCCATTCTGCTCAAGCATTCGCTGAACGGCACTAATCTCTTCGAGGCTTTTTATAGTTTTCTCTTTCATCGAAGGCATTTATGTTTCGTGACGAAACAGTCTATCCGGGCTGACCACCTCAATCAATCATTTTGGCAGCATCAGCAACCTGGCCGGAGATGAGTGAGCCACTACATTTCGGTGTTAAACACTCAAAGTTCAATATGGAATCATGTGCGCCAGAATAGCGCTCAAACAGACTGAACGCTGAACATGCTCAAACAGCATCAAGGGTTGCTCAGCCCATCTTCAAAAGCGTGAGCCAGCAAAAGCGAACCACTCAAGAAATGATCGTGAATTTTGACGACCAAGGCATGCTACAACCGATCTGTAGGACGGTTTTACCTGTTGGATAGGTCTTTGAAAGATGGAGTCGGCGAAAGGACTCGAACCCTCGACCCGCGCATTAAAGGCCTGAGGCCTAACCAGCTATGAACGCTTGATGTCCCGATAAAAGTTTTCGTGTGATCCAAGCGCCTCAAGCCATATCAGCTTGATCTCATCATCACGCGTGTACCCAAGAA
>QYQA01000079.1 GCA_007280285.1 Methylococcus sp.
GCTACCGTCACGGCGATAGGCAGTACCCAGAACCTTGATTTCATGCGTTCTTTGGGGGCCACGAAGGTCCTTGATTACACCCAGCCGGACTTTGCCTTAGGCGAAAGGTCTTTCGATATCATCCTCGACGCAAATGGACAGCGCCCCTTCAAAGAATGGGAGATCGCCTTAGCGCCTGAGGGACGCTTTATTTCACTGCTCCCTTCACTCCCGATCTTCATGCATGGCTTAAGGCTTAAGATCACGTCAAAGCGGCGAATCCATATGGTCATGGTCAAACCCCAGCGTTCTGATCTTGAGTGGCTCGCGGCCGGGATGGCCGAGGGCAGCCTCACCGTGCATATCGAGAACGAATATCCCCTCGAACATCTCGCGCAAGCCTTTGAGCAAAGCCAAAAAGGCCACACCCGGGGAAAGATTTTGATCAACGTCTCATAAATGGCGGCCGCAACCCCCCCCGTGGTGATCCCCCACGAGGCGCTCGCTCCAGAAACTCTTCACGCCATGCTGATCGACTTTGTAAGCCGGGATGGGACGGATTACGGCTTCTTCGAAGTGGCAACCTCCACCAAAATCGAGGCCGTTCTCTCGAAGATCTCGCGGGGGGAGGCTTATATCGTCTTCGAACCCGACAGCGAAACATTCACTATCCTTTCGAAGGAATCCTTAAAGACAGGGATCGAGAGCTAAGGATCAACAAAGATTTCATCTGACGAAGCAGAATTCGTCATCGAACCCCTCTAGAATGGAAGCGCCTAGACCGCTCATCGGGGGACTCCATGAAAGTAAAATCATTGCTCAAAGGTCGCTTACTCATTGAGCGGACCTTCCTTCTTGTCCTGGTCGGCGCACTCTCCTATGCCTGCCTTCGGATCGTCTCGCCATTTATCCCCCCCTTCATTTGGGGCGTCATTCTCGCTCTGTCAACCTGGCCTTACTACCTCCACCTGTCAGAATGGCTTGGGGGGAGACGAAGCCTGGCCGCAGTCCTCATGACCTTGATCCAGCTGATGGTCTTCGTCGTTCCGGCGTTTCTTGCGCTCAACGCCCTCACAGAGAATGTTGATCTTGCGGAGAACCTCCTCTCACAATTGGTGGATTGGCTCCGCGGTGAGCCACCCCTGTGGCTCGAACATCTTCCTCTCGTAGGACCTGATCTTGATGCAGATTGGCGCTCCGGACGCTGGTCTCAAGCTCTGTCACCGGAAAAGATTCGTCCCATACTAGCCACTGCCGGGACCTGGATCCTTCAAGGGGGGGCTAGCCTCGCACTCAACGCACTCAATATTGTCCTGGCCGTCTTAATGGCAGGCTTTCTCTATTCGCATGGTGAAGAGGCCGCCTCCGTGGCTGAATCACTGGCGATGCGCATCGGCGGGGCATCAGCCGTCAAGGCCACGGAAACCGCCGCTAGGACCGTTAGAGGGGTCTCCCTTGGCGTCATTGGAACAGCCCTGATTCAAGCGCTGCTCTCGGGGATCGGCTTCTCTTTAGCCGGTCTCTCATCGGCGCCGATTTTGGGTCTTTTATGTTTTCTCGGCGCGGTCCTTCAGATTGGCACCAGCGTCATCTGGATTCCCTCCGCCCTCTGGCTCGCTCACCTCGATCACGAGGGTTGGGCGATCTTTACGGTGGTCTGGGGCATCTCCATCAATATCATGGATAATTTCATCAAACCCTACTTTATCGGGCTATCCAGTCCTTTGCCCTTTCTGCTGATCATGGTCGGCGTTGTCGGCGGGCTTTTGGCCTGGGGGTTCGTCGGAATTTTCCTAGGCACAACGTTATTGGCTGTGGCCTATACGACGTTTTTTACCTGGCTTGAAAGCAAGCCGGAAACCTAAAACATTTGGTTTTAGTGCCCACATGGAAAGGGCCGCTTCCGCGGCCCTTTTCGATGAATGTCGCGATGAGGCTATTCCTTGGCCGTTATCTCGATATCGATGGAATCCCGCAGTCGCTTCACAAAGGTCGCAAATTCAATTTGACCACTGGTTCGTTCCAAATATTCACGGCCCGAGGCTTCCACTTTGGCATCGGGATCGGCTGATCCGCCATCGTTGATGGCGGTCACCCGAAACACCAGATGGGTACCATCTTCTAAGGTCGCATCACCTGGGGCTTCCTGTCCTTCGACAGGCCGGCCAGCCTCAAACAGAGCCTGAACCAACGCCGGAGCAAGCTTCTGATCCTCGCGCTTGACGCCGGTCACTTTTAGCGGCGGGAGGCCTTGCGACTTCACCGCTTCACCAAAGACCTGGCCGCCCTTCATCATGTCAAGAAGCGCCAGGGCACGGCGATCGGCAGCGGCCCTCGCATCCTGTTCCTTGAGTCGTAACACAATCATCGGCTTGACTTCGGTCAACGGCTTATCCGTCGCCGGGCGGTGATCATTCAGGCGGAGAACCAAGGCTTTTTCATTGCCGAGTTCGACAGGCTCACTATTCTTTCCGGCGAGAACCTCCTCCGAGAAAGCCACTTTTCGGACCGCATCCTCGGCCACAATGCCTTCACCCCCTTCACGGGTAAAAAGAGCGGTGTGCTGAATCTTAAGGCCCAAGGTATCAACGGCCGACTGCAGACTGTCTGGATTTTCGAAGGTGATTTCAGCCAGTTTCTGGCCTCGCTCGTAAAATTGCGTCTCAGCCAGATTCTTTTGAGCGGTCTTTTTGAGTTCTTCCTTGACCGCATCAAATGGCTTGAACTGGGCAGGAACAACCTCGGTGACCTGAATCAGGTGATAACCAAACGACGTCTTAACCGGCGCTGAGGTTTCACCCAGCTTAAGGGCCTGTGCCGCCTCAGTGAATGAGGCTTCCTGAGCCTCTGGGTTCAACAGGCCAAGATCCCCACCGACTTTGCCGGACACGGGATCTTTTGACAAGGTGTTAGCGAGCGTCTTGAAGTCGTCACCCTGCAGGATTCGCTGCCGTATAGCCTCAGCCTGCTGGCGGGCCGCCTGATCAGCAGGCTCATCAACCCCGTCGAGGGTGATCAGAATATGGCTGATTTTCCGGCGTTCTGGCGTCCCAAAGTTCGTCTTCTGCTCTTCATACAGCTTTTTGAGATCTTCGAGGCTGACCTCGAGTCCTTGGGCCATCGCCTCAAGATTCAGGAGGACATAATCCACCGAGACCTGCTCAGGATTCCTAAACTCCCCGATATGCGCATCATAAAAGGTGCTGACGTCATCATCGCTGAAGACCTTGTCGGATTTTCCAACAGAAATCTTCACATACTCGACGTCCCGGGTCTGGTTTTTAAGACGCATGAGGGTTTCAAGCTCACCCTTGGTCACAAAGGCGCTCGCCATAACCCCTTGCTGCAGCTGTTCGTTTCGAAGTCCCTGCTTGATCTGGGCGGCAAACTGGGCTGGCGTCATATTCTGAGCGGCCAGAATGATTCGATACTTTTCCTTGTCGAATTGCCCTTGGGTTTGGAAATAAGGGAGCGTCTGAATCAAACTCCGGGCTTCGATATCCGCCACAGTCAACTGACGTTCATCGGCACTTTGGGTAATGACTTCTTCACGGATCAGGCGTTCAAGTGCTTCATGTCGTAATGCCTTTTCATCAACGTCTTCAAGACCTACGAGCTTATTGAGGCTTTGTTCATAAGCGCGCGTGACATCACGATCAAAGATGTCCCGATCACCCACCACAGCGGCGGGTTTTTCCTTTCCGGTGTCGATGTAGTTTTGGATACCCCATAACATGAAGGGGACCCCCACCACAATCAACATGACCCAGGCAACAATACCTTGCGCACGTTCGCGAATCGCTTGGAGCATACCTATTTAACCTTGGATAAAAAAAGGGAATGACAGCAATCTGAAACCATCAAGACCAGATCAGTGACTAAAAAAAACCCCGCTCACTGGGCGGGGTCTTTTTTCAACGATTGTTGGCGGAGCGGACGGGGCTCGAACCCGCGACCCCCGGCGTGACAGGCCGGTATTCTGACCAACTGAACTACCGCTCCAATATGGTGGGTGCTGTAGGGATCGAACCTACGACCCTCGCCTTGTAAGGGCGATGCTCTCCCAGCTGAGCTAAGCACCCTGGAAAGCTCGTCAGTTTACAGCATCCTTAAGTGCTTTGCCAGCCTTGAAGGATGGAATCTTAGCCGCGGCGATAGTGATGGTATTGCCGGTCTGTGGGTTGCGGCCCTGACGAGCAGCACGCTCTTTAACAACGAATGAACCAAAACCTACGAGGGATACGGTGTCACCCTTCTTTAGTGCGTCCGTGATGGCGTTGACTAGGCCATCCAATGCACGACCCGCATCAGCCTTGGTCAGATCAGCCGCATCAGCAATGGCTTCGATTAGTTCTGCCTTATTCATGAATCCCCCTCTTTGTTAACTTAAGAAATTGAATGTGTGATCCAGTGGCGGGGGATCTTTAAGTTCAGGTATGACTTAACGATCCAGCAACACCAATCCCACAACACCAATTTATCAGTCCTTCAAATCGGCTGTCAACCAAGAATGACGGGGGCTTCAGGGTTTTTAGTCCATGCTGATGATGGGGTGGGACCGGGTCCCACCCCATATGGACCATCAATGCGCAACAATTGGATTTTTAAGGTCGACAGCCTTGACCGCGGTCGGGGTCTCTTTAGCCGCCAACGAAAGGTCAGGGACCGGCATTCTTTCAAGCGCGTAGCCCAAGACTTCATCAATCCAGCGGACCGGGATAATGGTCAGTTTGTCTTTGATATTCTTAGGAATTTCGGCCAAATCGCGCTCATTCTCCTTCGGAATCAGGACCATCGCGATCCCGCCACGGTGAGCCGCCAACAACTTCTCCTTAAGACCGCCAATCGGGAGAATCTCACCTCGGAGAGTGATCTCCCCTGTCATAGCCACCGTCGAACGGACCGGGATTCCGGTCAGGGCTGACACCAGTGCGGTACACATCCCAATGCCGGCACTCGGACCATCCTTGGGGGTGGCGCCTTCTGGAACGTGGATATGGACGTCCTGTTTTTGATAAAAGGTGGGATCGATACCGAGCGATTCAGAACGACTACGCGCAACGGTAATCGCGGTCTGAATAGACTCCTGCATGACTTCCCCAAGTTTACCCGTGTAAGTTTGCTTGCCGGTCCCCGGCATGATCACGCCTTCGATCGTCAATAATTCACCCCCCACCTCGGTCCAGGCAAGCCCCGTGACCTGACCAACCTGATTAACCTCTTCCGCTTGTCCGTATCGATAGCGTCGAACACCCAGATAATCTTCGAGCGTCTTTGGATTGACATTGACCCGCTTGGAGGCAGGCTTCAGCAGAAGACTTTTCACCACCTTACGGCAGATCTTTGAAATATCCCGCTCAAGACTTCTGACGCCGGCTTCCCGCGTGTAATAGCGGACGATGTCTCGGATGGCGGCTTCGGTGATCTGAATCTCTTCGTCCTTAAGACCATTATTCTTAATCTGCTTCGGCAGAAGGTATCGCATAGCGATATTGATCTTTTCATCTTCGGTATAGCCTGCCAGCCGAATCACTTCCATTCGGTCCAACAACGCCGGAGGAATATCGAGAGTGTTGGCGGTCGCGACGAACATGATCTCCGAGAGATCAAAGTCGACCTCAAGGTAATGGTCGTTGAAGATATGATTCTGTTCAGGGTCAAGGACCTCGAGAAGAGCGGACGCAGGATCTCCCCGAAAATCCATCGCCATTTTGTCAATCTCATCCAGCATGAACATGGGGTTCCGGGTCTTCACTTTGCTCAGGTTTTGTAAGACCTTGCCCGGCATAGACCCGATATAAGTCCTCCGGTGACCACGAATCTCCGCCTCATCACGCACACCACCCAAAGCCATCCGCACATATTTTCGATTGGTGGCACGAGCGATAGACTGCCCTAGTGAGGTCTTTCCGACACCCGGCGGCCCCACCAGGCAGAGGATAGGCCCTTTGAGCTTCCGAACCCGCTGCTGAACCGCAAGATATTCAAGGATGCGTTCCTTCACCTTTTCAAGACCATAGTGCTCGGCATCGAGGATTTTCTGAGCATGCGCCAGATCATTATTGACCTTACTCCGCTTTTTCCACGGCATCCCCACCATCCAGTCGATATAGTTTCGAACAACCGTGGCTTCAGCCGACATGGGCGACATCTGACGCAGCTTATTGAGCTCACCTTCCGCCTTGGCTCTGGCCGCCTGCGGCATTCCAGATTTATGGACCTTCTGCGCCAACTCATCGAGTTCGCTCGGCACATCGTCCATGTCTCCAAGTTCCTTCTGAATCGCTTTCATCTGCTCGTTCAGATAGTACTCGCGCTGATTCTTTTCCATCTGCTGCTTAACGCGACCACGAATCCGCTTTTCCATCTCAAGCATATCGACCTCACCCTCCATGAGGGTCATCAATCGCTCCAGTCGATGGGTAATCTGGGGTGATTCGAGAACGGACTGCTTGTCCTCAATTTTGATGGTCATATGGGCCGCCATGGTATCGGCCAATCGACTAGGATCTTCAATGCCCGACAGAGAGTTCAATACCTCAGGCGGAATTCGTTTGTTGAGCTTCACGTATTGATCGAAGGTATTCACCACCGTTCGCACCAAAACATCCATTTCCTGATCATTGGCGCCAGGCTCATCCATCAGCGGTTCAACTTGAGCGACCAAGAAAGGCTCCGAATGATCGAAGTGACGCACCGTTGAACGCTCAGCCCCTTCGACCAGCACCTTAACGGTCCCATCCGGCAGCTTGAGAAGCTGCAAGATGTTGGAGAGGGTGCCGACCGAGTAAAGATCATCCTGACCTGGATCATCAACCTCGGCTTCCTTTTGGGCGACCAGTAAGACCTGCTTGCTGTCACGCATGGCGTTATCGAGGGCCTGTATCGACTTATCCCGCCCCACGAACAAAGGAATCACCATGTGGGGATAGACCACGACATCGCGCAGCGGCAGCACCGGGACCATTTTTTCCGGTGAGGTCAGATCGGTTGATGGCTTGTCCATGTAATCTCCCTGGGGCTATAAGATGGGAATGTCCTGTTGAGGATATGGGTTGCAGACCCTGAAATTCAAGAGAAATTCATCATATTTTAAAAACCCGCCGAGGCGGGTTTTTAAAGGGGCCTTATCCTATTCCGCCGCCGCCGCGGCGAGAGGGGGCTTTTCCTCGGCCCCATAGATCATCAACGGGGGACTTTCGCCACGAATCACCTGTTCATCGACCACCACTTTCTCCACATTTTCCTCAGAAGGAAGCTCGTACATCGTGTCCAGGAGCACATGTTCGAGGATCGTTCTAAGCCCTCTGGCGCCGGTCTTTCGTTCCATCGCTTTCTGGGCAATCACAGAGAGGGCCTCGTCACGAATATCCAACTCGCAGCCTTCCATCTCAAACAGTTTCTTGTACTGCTTCACCAGCGCATTCTTTGGTTCGCTGAGGATTCTAACCAAGGCCGCTTCGTTGAGTTCTTCAAGCGTGGCAAGAACCGGTAGCCGACCGACAAATTCTGGGATGAGGCCGTATTTGATCAAATCCTCAGATTCCACCTCGGCCAGGACCTCTCCCACATTCTTCGAATCATCTTTGCTTTTCACATCGGCAGAGAAGCCAATACCGCCTTTCTCTGTGCGGTCACGAATGACTTTATCAAGACCTGCGAAGGCGCCGCCGCAAATGAACAGAATATTGGCGGTATTGACCTGCAGAAACTCCTGCTGTGGGTGCTTCCTACCGCCTTGCGGCGGAACCGAGGCCACCGTCCCCTCAATCAGCTTTAAAAGCGCCTGCTGGACGCCTTCGCCAGAGACATCACGGGTGATCGATGGGTTATCGGCTTTGCGAGAAATCTTGTCGATTTCATCAATATAGACAATGCCAGACTCCGCCTTCTCGACGTCGTAATCACATTTTTGAAGAATCTTCTGGATGATGTTTTCAACATCTTCACCGACATAACCGGCTTCAGTCAGAGTCGTCGCATCGGCGATGGTAAAAGGAACATCCAACACGCGCGCCAGGGTCTCTGCCATCAGCGTCTTACCAGACCCCGTGGGGCCGATCAGAAGAATGTTGCTCTTAGCTAATTCAACCTCGTTCTTGCGCCCCTGCCCCTGGACCCGAAGACGCTTGTAATGGTTATAGACGGCGACCGACAAGGTCCGCTTGGCTTTGTCTTGGCCAATCACGTACTCATCAAGGACCTCCTTGATCTCCTTGGGCTTTGGCAGTTTTTCAGAGCTGCCTGCCACACTTTCCTGCAATTCTTCTCGGATGATGTCATTGCAAAGGTCCACGCATTCATCGCAAACATAGACCGAAGGACCCGCGATCAGCTTCCTGACTTCATGCTGGCTTTTGCCACAAAAAGAGCAGTAAAGCAGCTTGCTACCAGCATCCTTGGAACGTTTGTCATCACTCATTATTTACTCCCAGACGAATCACTCGCCACATGCCTCTACCAAAGCCCTTCTGCAGCTTCACTGCCGGAAATTCAGCCCACCCGTCGATCAAGCACCTTGTCAATTAATCCGTACTGAACCGCATCCTGGCCGCCCATGAAGTTATCACGATCGGTATCGCCTGCAATCTTTTCAATGGGCTGGCCTGAGTGGTCGGCAAGAATCTGGTTTAAGCGGTCTCTTATGGCAAGAATTTCCCGGGCATGGATATCAATATCACTCGCCTGACCCTGAAAGCCCCCTAACGGCTGGTGAATCATCACTCTTGAGTGGGGGAGGCAATAACGCTTACCCGCTGCACCGCCGGCCAAAAGCAAAGCGCCCATGCTGGCCGCCTGGCCAATACACAAGGTGCTGACGTCCGGCTTGATGAACTGCATGGTGTCATAGATCGCCAAACCTGAGGTCACCACGCCGCCAGGAGAATTGATATAGAGATGGATGTCCTTATCAGGATTTTCAGACTCGAGAAACAGCAGCTGGGCAATCACCAGATTGGCCATGTAATCTTCAACTTGCCCGACCAGAAAGATGACGCGTTCCTTGAGGAGTCTCGAATAAATATCAAACGCGCGCTCGCCACGCGCTGATTGTTCGATGACCATCGGCACGAGACCACCGGCGGCCTTGGGATGAAGTTCTGGGGGCAGATTACCGTAGCGCATGGATGACCGTCCTCGTTTAACGTTAGGAAAGCCCCGGGGCCGAGCCAGTGGCGGCGGCCATCAGGGTTTTGAAATCGATGGATTCTTGGGTGGTCTTGGCCTTGCCGAGCACCAACTCGACCACTTGGTCCTCAAGCACCATATTTTCGATGTCTTTGAGCCGCGATGTGTCTCCATAGTACCAGCGGACGACTTCATCAGCATCCTCATAACTGGCCGCGAGATCCTCTACCGCTAGCCGGACCTTCTGGGGATCCACCTTGACCGCGTGGGCGTCGATCAATTTGCCTAGAATAAGGGCCAGGGCAACCCGACGCTTGGCCATCGGCTCGAGCTGTTCCCGGAGAACCTCTTCGTTCATGGTCTGCTTGCGCTTTTTAGCGGACTCCCGGTAGGGCTTCACCAACTCCCTGAGCTCGTCTTTGATCAAGGAACCCGGCAGCGCAATCTTATTGCGGTCAAAGAGTTGATCCATCACAACGCCCTTGGTTCTTGCCTTGAGAGCACGTTCCATCTCACGCTGCAAATTGGAGCGAATATCGGATTTAAGTTCGTCCACATCGCCCGTTTCAATCCCAAAGGACCGGGCAAAGTCATCATCGATGGGGGGCAAGACGGTGGCCTCGACCCGAGCGACGTCAATTTCAAAATGGCCGCTCTTGCCGGCCAACTTTTCACCCGGGTATTCATTCGGAAACGCAATATCAAAGGCCAAGTGGTCACCCGCCTTAGCACCCATCAGCTGATCCTCAAATCCTGGAATCATCTGACCCCCACCAATCTCCACAGGGAAGTCATCGACCCGGCCATTGGTAAAGTTTTCACCGTCCATAGTGCCTTCGAAGGCAATCACGACCCGATCACCCTTAATGCTGGCACGGTCAACAGCGTCAAAGCGCTTCCGCTGCTCTTGAAGACGTTCAATCATGCCGTCAACATCGGCATCCGCCACCGCCGAAGTAAATTGCTTCAGCTCCAGGGTTTCGATGGGCATGACCACAAATTCGGGCATGATCTCGAAAGACGCCTCGTATTCAAGGCCGTCACCTTCATCCATTTTGTTGGCTTTGATCTCAGGCATGCCGGCCGGGTTCAGCTTCTCATCACGAACAGCATCGTAAAAGCTCGATTGAATGAGATCTGACACGACCTCTTCACGCACCTGCTGGCCGTAGCGCTTGCGAACCACCGCCTGAGGGACCTTGCCAGGCCGGAATCCATCGATCTTGACCTTGTGGGACAGGGATTGAAGACGGGACTCCACCTGCTGGCTGATTTTTTCTTCAGGCAGGGTCACGGTCATTTTACGGCTCAGTTCAGACGTCGTTTCAACAGACACTTGCATGTCGCTCTCACCTCGGACAATGGTTAGGATAAGCTGGAGCGGACAACCCTTTTAGGGTATCCGGATCCGGAAAGGCCATCAGGATTGGGATGGTTGGATGCGTTCGCCTCATCGAATGATAGAGAACGCAACGTTCAGATTTCGAATTGGTGCGAATGGGGAGACTCGAACTCCCAAGGGTCACCCCACTGGAACCTAAATCCAGCGCGTCTACCAATTTCGCCACATTCGCTGATTGTGACCCGACTCGATGCCCGCTGCCGTTAAGACTGAATCGATCAATCATTCCAAACAGATTGGGCACTGAGGTTCTGGGCATCATCGGATATTATAGGGTCTGGGATAAGTTTTTTCACGTTTTATTGGGCGATTCGTGGCCCTTGAGGAGGCTAGATGCCCGATAAGAAGCCCCCCTCCCCCTCCCCTCTCGCGGAGGGAGTCACCCAATTTGAGCTTGATTTCAACGAGGCGCCGCCTCTTGAAGAAACCCTTTTCAGCGCGCTGAACGGCTGGCGAAGGATCCTCTATCAACGGGGACTTAATGGCTGCGATCCCGCCCGATACGGAGGCCTTGCCTATGGCAATGTCAGTCAAAGAATCGGGAGTGGGTTTACCATCAGCGGCACTCAGACCGGCGGCATCGCTGATCTATCAGCGCGCCACTACTCGATGGTCAGCGCCTTTGACATCGAATCCAACAGAGTCATAGCCCATGGCCCTTTGCCGCCCTCTTCAGAAGCCATGACCCACGGCGCTGCCTATCAAGCGCACCCTGACATTCAGGTCGTGCTTCACGCCCATGCGCCGGTGATCTGGCAAAACGCCGATGCTCTTGATCTTCAAATCACAGGCGCTGAGATCGGATACGGAACACCCGCCATGGCCCGTGCGATCGGGCGCTTCCTCAGCCAAGACCCCTTTTCGGTCTTGGTCATGGGGGGGCACGAAGATGGCGTCATAGCCACGGGCAAGACTCCTGCGGATGCGGCGCATCGACTCCTTGACACGCTGGCGCGCGCCTTGGCCCTTGCGCCAAAGAACCCCTGACATAAGACCCGGGACCATCAGGGCCGGAAAGCATCCCGACAACCGCCGTTATAATCAGCGGCTTCGAGCTTATTGCCATTTTGTTGAGACCACGCCATGTTCAAGATACGTTTTGACGAATTCCTCTCTCACTCCTTCCAGACCAGTGCCTTCGTGATGCTCTATGGTCTCCTGATTTTTCTGCCCTTGATCCGTCCCCCGGTGATCCTGACGCTTATCTTGGTCAGCGCCCTCGTTTATTTTTCGATGTATTTTGGTGCCGTCTTTGCCAGAGGCCCTCTGGAAAAGAAGCCGACCACGCCAGAATGAAACGGACATCTCGCCAGAAGAGGATCCCTTTGGGCGAGGACTCCTGGGGGGTGATCCCACCTGACCCTTTAGCCCGGCCAGGGTTGCTCCGTCATTTAGCGGCGCTTTTATACGATGGATTGCTGCTCGCCAGCGTTTATTTTGTGTTAACGGCAATCCTGATCGCCTTTCGGGGGGGCGAGGCCTTTAGTCCGGCTCATCCTGGGTACAGCCTCTTTTTGATCGTGACCGGACTCGGTTTTTTCAGCTGGTTTTGGACGCATGGCGGACAAACCCTCGGGATGCGCGCCTGGGGCCTTCGGATTGAAAGCCTCAATGGCAGGCCCTGCAAGTGGCCGCAGGCCTTACTGAGAGGAATCTGGGCCCTCCTCGGTGGGAGCATCCTCGGCTTGGGTTATCTCTGGTGTCTTGTTGACCGTGAAGGGCGCACCCTTCAGGACCACCGTTCAGGCACCCGGTTAATCAAAGTGCGGCATCGTTGAGGCCTTGGCTGGCGGCCCTTTTCAAAGCGCCACCAGCCCCTGATCAGACCTCCTCGATGTCGTCAGGACGCGGGTGGTGTTTGACCTCTCCCCGCTGGATTCTGCTGTATTCTTCAAGCTGCCGACCCGCGGCTTGGAAGGCGTCCCTCAAGGCCACGTAGATATCCTCATGGGATTGCTTGTCATGATGATCGCGGCTCACAACGATATGCTTATTCGGGACAGCGATGTCGAGGCGGATCTTATAGAGGTTCCCATGATGCTGGTGATGATGTTCGGCCTCGACCGCAACCCGGCAACTGGTGATGTTATGGCAATGCTGTTCAAGTTTGGCCGCTTTCTCACGAATCTTTGCTTCGACCGCATCAGAATGTGGAATCCCGCGAAAGGTGATTTCAAGTGGTAATTGCATAGGTCCTTCCTTATTTTGAGCCGCCGCATTAAAAGACCATCATCGGGTCGAGGGGCCGCTCCTGGCCCGACCCATTGAGTCTCGATGACGCACGCCCTCAAAGAGGCGTTCTACGGCTGTTGCGATGGGTATCACGGCCCGGTAGATTCCACTGAAATTTTCTAAGTGGCAAACCATCACCGGGACGATCCCATCATAAACAGGAAATTCAAAGTCTGTCGAATACCGATCCCATGCGATCATGGCTATGCGGATTCAGCCATCGTTACCGAGAACTCCATGCAACCCAACAACCTGCCAACACTCCCAGAAGCGCTCGTCGATCAACGACTGAGAGAGGAACTCCCCCATTGGACCTTCGAAGGCGGGTGGATCCGTCGAAAATACCGAACCCATGGCTGGAAGTCCTCACTCATTCTGGTCAATACCATCGGTCATCTCGCAGAAGTCGCTTGGCATCATCCCGATCTTTCGGTCACCTATGCCATGGTCATCGTCAAACTCATGACCCATTCAGCCAAGGGGATCACCGAGCGGGATCTGGCATTAGCCAAAAAGATTGAGGAGGTGGTGCAGTGGCGGCCCGCCGAAGATCATCCAGGGATTCTGGAGGGAACGCCCGATGACCCTCGATTCAAGTTCATTAAGATCGATCCCCGGTGAGAGGGGCCTTGGTCGCGAAGTGATAGGCAGCAGGATCATCCTTAAGGACATGACCTCAAATTCATGAACTTATGGGCTTGGCGTCACCGAGAACGAAAGGATCTTCTGCGGCTTCTTATAATTCTTAGGATACTGGTTGGCAGAATAGGCCTTTATACCCCAGTAGCTGATGGTCAACATGGCCGCTTCATCCCACTCGAGCGTTGTATATCCAAAGGTATCGGGATTATAGAAGTCAACGCTTTGAGGTGCAGTGGCTGAGGTACTATCGAAGATTCTAGAAATATTACTCATCCCTGGATACCCTACAAGCCCGATCGTGGGCTGCTGAAAGGCCGCAAGATCATTATCTTTTTGGATGAGGTCGCTGATAACGGTTGAATAGTCCTTCGCCAATGTCTCAGTCACGTGGAATGGGGGCTGATCTGGACCAACGGCCCCCATGGGCCCAGCAAGGACCTGAAAGGCGTAGGGCAGATTGGCCCAGTTGGCATCATTTGCCGGATCGGGCTGATACTTAAGGCGATTGATCCTCGCGTTGTGATCGTCAGTGGTTAGGAAAACCACATTGTGAAGAGAGAGATCCGCAATCTTCTTGAAGATCTGATTACGTTCGCCGGGATACCCCCCCGCCCACGATTTACTGTCAGTTAAGGAGCCACGCTGATCGATGGGGGTTGATACCGCAATGACAGTCCATAGTGCCTGGGATGTTTTGGCGTTATTCAGTTCTGCTAAAAGCCATTCTAACTGGGTTGTCCCAAGCATCGTTCGCCCCGGAGCCTGATTAGCGGCCATATAGACGCCAGGCTTGGGGTCTCCTTTTTGAAATCCTGACTCATAAGCCTGACTTCGATCAAGCTGTCCTGATGCATCAAACTTGGCTTCCTGTAAGGGGAAAGTGGCGGGTGTGAGGGCATACCGAGCAGGTGCCACCATGCGAGCATCCCGGTAGGTCCGATCATCGACCTGTATGTAGTAGATATTTTTGCCCCAACGTCGACTGAAGTAGTTGACTGGTTTTCCAGAAGACCTTGGATCAGTGCTCCGGTCAACGGGTGCTTCAGGCGCCAGTAAGTTGGCAAAGCTGAGCCCGAAATGTTCAGCCGCTCCTTTTGCCGCATCGATCTTTCCAACAATATCCACAGCTGTTGGCATATTGTTGTAGAACGCCTTAGTCTCAGCTAGAAAGGCAATGGTGTCGTTGTTATAGGGGCCTGATGGGTTGGTGGCATAACTTGGATTTGAATTCTCTTTAACAGCATTGATGGGCGCACCTCCACTTTGGAGCGCACCAAAAATTTCATGATTATCGAGAAGGGTATAAATCCCTGTCGACGACAACAATGAACGCACACCGTTAAGTCCCGTAACCGGTCGACTCTCCGCAGCACCCGTGGCGGCAACCCCTTTGATGTTAGCATCGTATCGTTTATTGAGGATAAGGAGCGCATTCGCGGCCTCACTGGGGGAAGCACTTCCAGAAGGAATTGCGGTATTCACAGAGCCTTGGGAAACCTTCCCAAACCCAGGGAGACCTGTTGCGCTGGTCTCATAGATCGTATCCCCAAGAAAAATAAATGCATTGAGCTCAGTAGAACCCACATTCAAGGTATTACCAAAGTATTCAATGGCGGGATATGGGCGGTACTTTTGATCCGCATCACCGGTAAATGCAATCTTAAACTTTGTATTTTCTGTTGGTCCTGGATTGGTATAGAAAGAACCCACCCAACTGGTGAGAGAACCAGATTTGAAATGATAATAATATTTAGTATTTGACTGAAGCCCAGATACTTTGAGCTTCAAGGTGCCATTGTTATCTGGGTTAACAGTCCCCTGCTGAGAAGTAACGATGGCTTTGAATGAAGGGTCCTTGGCAATCTCAACCGTCGCAGCAGATAGCTTCGGATGATTAACCCTAACCCAGAGCACTGCACTCTCAGCGGTCATGTCACCAGCAGATAACCCAAGGAATGTAATCTTGGCTTCAGCAACCCCACTTATTAAGCTGGTCGCTACGGCAATGACTAGCCATTGTCTCAGGGAAATTAATTGAATCATAATGTGATTTTATTGCTTGATAAGGCTGCCCTATGCCTGGATAGCTGATCCAACTACTTTAAACGGTCACTGCATCCAAAAGTTCATCTCTTTTTGGCTCTGCAAACAAAACCGATAGGAGTCGAGTTATGGCTCCTTGCGTTCAATGGACGCTTATAACCCCTTCATAATGCGCTCTGCCTCTGACCTTATACGGCCGCGGATGAAAAGGATTTTCCAACGACTACCGCCGGCCTGACGCCACAGAAGGGCTGAACGAATCCCGGCGAGCAGCAAGGCCCGAATCCGGTCGGCATGATGCGCCTCAGCGAGGAATCGTTGCTCTCCTGAAACGATCACCTTGGGCTTCAGGGTGCTGATCGTGGCGAGGTAGCCCCGGGCCATTGCGGCCAAAACTTGACCATCCAGCAGCGTACCGGTGTCGTCACGGGCTTGAACCGCCTCTAAAATGGCCGCACCCATCACTTCAATCATCGGCGGTCGCTTGAGGAGCTCACGCTCAAGAAACAAGAGGGTTGAGGCGTAGCGAGCGAGCTCTGGATCCACTTGGCGGGGCTCTGAGAGCTGCTGGATGAGGGTACGAAAACCCAGTTTAAGTCCGACCAGTCCGCCATAGACGGCCTCGATATTCTCGGCATCGACCATCAACACACTCCCAATAACAGGCGCCATCGCCTCGTCATCGGCCCGGCCACGTTGAGCGATCTGCTGAACCAGGTGGACTGACTGCGCAAGCCCTGCGAGGGCAATGGTTTGATGGGTGAGGGATGGATCCATGAGGGGGGAGTTTAAGGGGTTCTTTGATGAAAAAAGGCAGCGCTATAAGACCTTCAGAAGGTAACCAGGCTCAACCCTTCAAAGGGGTCGCTTTAGGGTGAAGGGCCTCCCCGTTAAAGTGGATACCCGCCCATCCATGAACCATGAACGTCCGGATGTTGCGATGATCCTGCCCCTCGGGGTGACCTAATACATCGTCTCGGTAATAGCGACCGAACAAAGCCAGGGTTTGGGGCTGATCAAGACACAACAAAGAGGCCAGTGCAAAAATCTTGCAAGAGCCTTCATTAACACCGGCCTCATTCACCAACAGGTCGTCATCAGAGCCATTCTCAAAATGCGTGGGCTGATAGTCAAAGCATTCATTGATCAGCGCCATGGTGTCTTGAAATTCAATCGGCTCACCAGCCGCGAGGCGAAATAAAAAGTCATTAACCGCGGGCAACATCAATATCATCTCCAACAAATATCAACTAGCGTTGGCGGGGCGCTTGACGGGTTGAATCAAGACCCATCCCTATCGCCTTGAGTCCTAACAACACATTGCTTTTGAGGATCGGTTGCGCCTTTTCATTGGGATGAAGGCCATCCGCTTGCATCATGTCATCATGCCCCCCCACCCCTTCAAGAAAAAAAGCCACCCGCCCTGATCCCGTCTCATGGGCTAGCTTAGGGTAAAGTGATTGGAACAAATCTGTAAACCGCTTGCCGTAGTTAGGTGGAATCCGAATTCCGAGCAGGAGGACCTGACTCCCCTTGGCTTTAATCGCCTCGATCATCTGACGAAGATGGGTTTCGGTTTCGCTCGGGGGAAGACCTCGAAGGCCATCATTAGCTCCAAGCTCAATGACCACTAAATCCGGGTGATGTTTGGCGAGGAGCGGCTCTAGTCTTTGGAGCCCGCCGGCGGTCGTATCCCCGGAGATACTCGCATTCACGACCTTGACGCTATGGGGCTTAAGATCTTCGGCCAGAAGGTGCACCCATCCAAGCGATGGACTCGGGAGCCCGTAGGCCGCACTCAGGCTGTCACCCACCACCAGAAGGGTTTCGGCAGAGGCCACGACAGAGCTGGTGATCAATAAAAGGCCAATAGACACGCGAACACTAAACCACATGGACGCTTCATCCCAAGAACATAAAGTAACGCCAGCCATCCGCGCGACCGATCTCTTGAAAGAAGTCGAGACCGCCAGCGGAAGCCTTCGTATATTGACAGCAGTTAACCTCTTGATCAAACCTGCTGAAACGGTGGCCATCACCGGGACATCAGGCTCTGGAAAATCGACCCTCCTTGGCATCCTCGCTGGCCTTGATCAGCCATCATCGGGCGAGGTGTTCCTCAAAGGCCATGACCTGACCCGACTCGATGAAGATCAAAGGGCCCTGGTTCGGGCGCAGCATGTGGGCTTTGTCTTCCAATCCTTTCAGCTGATTCATCATCTTTCAGCCCTCGAAAATGTGATGCTACCGCTCGAACTCCGTGGTGATAAGACGGCGGCAGCACGGGCCACAGCACTCCTTGGAAAAGTGGGCCTCCAAAACCGGCTGCACCATACGCCAAGACAACTTTCAGGCGGCGAACAACAACGGGTCGCCTTAGCGAGGGCCTTTGTAGGCGACCCTGACATCCTCTTCGCTGATGAACCCACGGGAAATCTCGACCGGGAGACCGGCGCGAGCGTCATCAACCTTCTCATGTTGCTCAATCTTGAACACCAAACGACCCTCATCCTCGTGACGCATGACCCATCACTCGCCGGTGTCTGCCAGCGCGTGATCGCGATCGAGAGTGGCCGTGTGATTCAAGATCAACGCCTATGAAAACGCTCTTTGCACTGGCGTTCAAGCTTCTCATCCGAGATGCACGCCGCGGTGAACTGCTGATTCTCGCTCTGTCTCTTTTGGTTGCGGTGAGCGCGACAACGGCCATTGACTTGCTGGCGGACCGGCTCGATCGCACCATGACCCAGGCAGCGGCAGAATTCATGGGCGGTGATCTCGCGCTGAGCGGCCATCAGCCATTGGCTCTCTCCATCCTCGAGGAGGCTTCAAGGCGAGGGCTCGAAAGCGCTGAGACCACCGAATTCTCCAGCATGCTGGTCGAACAGGATGAACTGCTCTTGGCCGGCGTCAAGGCCATCCCCGATCACTACCCCTTACGGGGCACGTTCAAGATCAAAGAAACGCTGGACGGCTCCCCAGTGGAGACTCGCGCGATACCGGGGCCTCGAGAAGTCTGGGTAGAAGCGGCCGTCCTCAGCGCCCTCCATCTCAAGCTTGGCGACACCCTGACGGTCGGGGAGGCGAGCTTTAGGATCCGCCGCATTCTCGCCTACGAACCTGATCGCCGAGGGGATATTTACAGTCTCTCACCCCGCATTTTGATCAACGCCAAGGATCTTGAGGCGACCCATATCGTCCAGCCCGGGAGTCACGTTCATCGCATCGCCGTATTCAATGGGACCCCAGAAGCGCTCAAGGCCTTTAAATACTGGCTCAAACCCCAGCTAGGACCAGACCAGCACCTCAACGATCTCGATGAAGATCGCCCAGAACTCGGTAAGGCGATGAGCAAGGCGCAGCAGTACCTTGGTTTGAGCAGTGTTGCCGTGGTGCTTCTCGCTGGGGTCGCCATCGCGATGAGTACGCGGCGGCACCTCAGGCGACATTACGATCTGATCGCCATCCTGAAGTGTCATGGCGCTACCTCGAGAGACATTCTGGTGCTCCAAGTCTTTGAATATCTCATGATCGGCATCGTGGTCTCCCTCCCGGCTGCTGGCCTTGGCTGGCTCCTGGAGTC
The DNA here is from genome assembly GCA_007280285.1 of Methylococcus sp. Classification (GTDB taxonomy): domain Bacteria; phylum Pseudomonadota; class Gammaproteobacteria; order Methylococcales; family Methylococcaceae; genus UBA6136. The sequence goes on from QYQA01000079.1 coordinate 19,011, forward strand.
GCTCTTGGTAACGCTGATGCGCCCCCTTTTACCGGGAACGCTGATGGACCCTGGTCAGGGCGCCTTCCTGTTGGGGATCGGTTCGGGTCTCTTGATTCTCTTTGGGTTTTCCCTACCGATCATCCAAAGGCTTCGCCGACTGCCCCCGTTAAGGGTCCTTCGCCGCGAGCTTGAACCCGCTGGCAGCCCCTGGCCCATCTACCTAACGGCCACCGCAACGGTGGGATGGCTGCTGTCGCGGCACAGCGACTCCTGGTGGATGGTTCTCGGGGTTTTTGTAGGCGGCGGCATCCTCTGCCTCGTGATGGGCGGCCTCGCCTATATCGGCCTCATAGCCACCCGTCGGTTGATTCCTTCGATGCCCCTTGCGGCGCGTCTCGGGTTCCAGCATCTGTGTCGAACCCCCCTATTGACCGTCACCCAAGTCCTGGTCTTCAGCATCACCTTGATCGCGCTTGAACTGATCTTGGTCATTCGAACAGAGCTGATCAACGACTGGCAGCAGCAGCTCCCTCTCACCGCCCCCAATCATTTCGCGCTCAATCTTTTTGATGCTGACCTTCCCGGCTTTAAAGACTTCATGACCGCTTCTGGAATGACGCCAAGTCCTCTTTATCCTGTCATCAGGGGTCGCCTGACGAAGATCAATGAGGATCCCGCTCTCGATCGAGCCCGGAAGGATCCCCGCGCTGAAGCGTCGATCAATCGAGAATTAAGCCTCACAGCCGTGGACACACTGCCCCCCGACAATCGGATTGTGGAAGGACAATGGCCGGATGACGGCCCTGAACCGGGTGTTTCGGTCGAACAAGCGCTGGCGGGACGCCTCGGGCTTCATCTAGGGGATCAGTTAACCTTCGATATCGCCGGCGAACCCCTCACCGCCCGCGTTCGGAGTCTCAGGGCCCTTGAATGGGACCGGATGACCCCGAACTTCTACATGATCTTTAGCGGCGGTCGTCTCGATGCCTTCCCCAGAACTTGGCTGACCAGCTTCCATCTGGATCCAACCCAGGACGAGGTCAAAAGGGCTCTAGCCAAGCGTTTTCCCGCAGTCACCCTGCTGGATGTGAGCAAACTCCTAGAGCAACTCAACGTGATCCTTCAGCAACTCTCCAAAGCGATCGAAATCATCTTATGCCTGGCACTTCTAGCCGGAGTCGCCGTCCTTTTGGCCACCGTGAGGGCAACGTCCGATGAAAGGATTCATGAAGACACCCTGCTGCGGGTCATCGGCGCAAGAAAGCGTCTTCTGAGGCGCGCTCAAGTGATAGAGTTCGGGGCCTTAGGTCTGATGTGCGGGCTTTTTTCAGCCTTGACGACGGAGTTGGTCGTGTTCTATCTCGCGACCTCTGTGATGGATCTCCCCTACCACTTCCATGGCGTTTTTTTCCTGGCAACCCCCTTGGGTGGCGCCCTTTTAATCGCCGCCGCGGGTTTTTTGAGCACTCGAAAAATCACCGAAGTCAGCCCGATGTCGCTGCTGAGATCCCTTTAGACCCCTGTGGAAGGGTCAAGCGGTTGGTGACTTAAAGCATCCGATGCGCCATGATAAGTCTCCACTCTCATCGGGAACCAACCCACGTTTCCAAGGCCGATCCGATCATGACGTTTCTGGTATTTGTGATGCTGGCCCTTCTCGCTGTATTCAGCCTGAGAGGCCCCCTTCGAAGGACACGCCTAGCACGGCTGACACCGACCCAGCAGTCGCTGGCTGCCCTCTTTCTGGCGCTTTTACTCATCCTGCTTTTCACCGGTCGATTGGGCTTCATGATTCCCTTATTGGCAGCGGTCCTTGCCGCCGTCGTGGCGACCCTCACTCGAATTCTTCCGGTTCTGCTTCCGATCATCACACAGTCCCTTCCCCATGCCCTTGAGCGTTGGCGCCAAGGCCGGGTTGAACCCTGGTCACGAACCCAAGCTCATGCGTCATCCAAGGGCAGCACCACCGTCGAATCCGCTTTTCTTCGCATGCATCTTGACACCACCAAAGGGACCTTGACAGGAGAAGTCATCCAAGGGGAACACGCCGGGATTTCGCTGGCTCAACTCCATATCGACGATCTTCGCGCCCTTTATGAGCGGTATCAAGAGCGCGATGAGACCTCGGCGCAATTGCTTAGGGCCTACATCGAACGGCACTTCGGACCTCAATGGGAAGACCTCTCTCAAAAGAAAAGGAACCGCCCTCAGGATCTCCTGATGACCCGGGGCGATGCGCTTGAGATCTTAGGGCTGCCGCCACAATCGGATCGTGAAGCCATCATTACGGCCCATCGCCGACTGATTCAAAAGCTTCATCCAGACCGGGGAGGCTCTGATTATCTCGCTGCTAAAATCAATCAAGCCAAAGACTTTTTACTCGGGTAGCTAGGGACCCTATAAGCTTCCTTTAATTCTAGCCTTAAAGTCCTGTAATATCCGCGCCAAGGGGCCCGGCCCCATCTTCCTTATCATCACTATCGGAGCCTCCATGAAACTGATTACTGCGATCATCAAACCCTTTAAGCTCGATGACGTTAGAGAATCGCTTTCTGACCTCGGCATTACCGGGATTACGGTGACCGAGGTCAAGGGTTTTGGACGCCAAAAAGGGCATACCGAACTCTACCGGGGGGCAGAATATGTCGTCGACTTTCTTCCGAAGGTGAAGGTGGAAGTCGCTGTCAGTGACAGTCTCCTTGATCAAGCCATCGAGTGCATCATCAAGTCTTCGAATACCGGAAAGATTGGTGACGGTAAAATCTTTGTCAGCAACTTAGAACAAGTCATCAGAATTAGAACCAGCGAAACCGGTGAAGAAGCCCTCTGATGATTGACTTGAGCTGATTCATTTCATGCAGATAACGCGGAGCGATTCTTCTGGACATCGACATCATCTCCTCCCAAGAGGATATCGCGGGATTCGGTAAGGACCCCTTCCCCGAGCCTGAAGGGCAACAGATGCCTGAAACAGCCAATAGACTGAGGGAAATCCCTTACAACTACACCTCGCTCTCCGATCGGGAGGTAGTGATGCGCCTCCTCGGTGAGGCGGCCTGGGATATGGTTCAGGAACTGCGCAGTGAACGGATCACCGGCCGCTCGGCTCGGATGCTCTACGAGGTGCTCGGGGACATCTGGGTGATCCAGCGCAACCCCTATCTTGAAGATGACCTCATTCAAAACGCAGGCCGCCGGAAAGCCCTCTTAGACGCCCTGCGTCATCGTCTCCAACAGATGCAGGAGCGCAGAGACGCCTTGGCGGGCGAAGATGAAGCAAGAAGTCTCAAAGTCCAAAAACTGCTTGATTGTGCCCACGAAGCCGTGAGTGCCTTTGAAGCGCGCCTTGAGCATACCCGGCACTTCAGGCGCAAGGTGCTTCATCGCTTATCGCAGCATACCCGCAAGGACAATATCTGTTTTGATGGCTACGCCCGGGTCACCCATGTGACCGATGCGACCGATTGGCGCGTGGAGTACCCCTTTGTCGTCCTTCATCCGGAGAATGAACGGGAAATCGCGCATCTGGTCAGGGACTGTATTGCCCTTGGACTCACCATCATCCCCCGCGGGGGCGGGACCGGTTATACCGGTGGCGTGGTGCCGCTCCACCCCCTCTCCGCGGTGATCAACACCGAAAAACTGCTGGATATGCGGCTGATCAAAACGCCGCCTGAGACGGAGGGCCCTCACGTACCCAAGGCCGTGCTGGTGACCGGTGCAGGGGTTGTCACCCGCCGGGCCATGGAAGCGGCGGAGCGAGTGGGCCTCGTCTTTGCCTGTGATCCCACCTCCGCCGATGCCTCCTGTATTGGAGGCAATATTGCCATGAACGCCGGCGGCAAAAAAGCCGTTCTTTGGGGCACGGCTCTCGACAATCTCCTGTCGTGGCGCATGGTCACGCCGGATGGTAACTGGCTGGAGGTCGAACGATTACATCATAATCTTGGCAAAATCCACCTCGAAGCCATGGTGCACTTTCGACTGCGGCGCTTCGGCCCCGACGGCGAAACCCTGATCGATGAGGAAACCCTCTCGATGCCAGGGGATCTTTTTCGGAAGACCGGGCTCGGCAAGGATGTCACCGACAAGTTCCTAGGAGGACTTCCCGGCATCCAAAAGGAAGGCTGCGACGGCATGATCACGTCGGCGCGCTGGATTCTTCATGAAATGCCCCCTCAGATCCGGACGGTCTGCCTTGAATTTTACGGGCAGGTTCGTGAAGCTGTCCCGGCCATCGTCGAAATCAGGGATTATCTCGACGCCCTCCCGAAATCGGGCGCCTCACGGGTCTTTCTCGCAGGCCTTGAGCACCTCGATGAACGCTATGTGAAAGCCGTGGGCTATGCCACCAAGGCCAAACAGCATGGGCGCCCAAAAATGGTTCTGATTGGCGATATTGTGGGTGATGACGAGGATGCGGTTGCAAGGGCCACCAGCGAAGTGATCCGGTTCTGCAATGCTCGGGGCGGTGAGGGTTTCGTAGCCATCAGCCAAGAGACCCGTAAAACATTCTGGCTCGACCGAGCCCGGACCGCGGCCATCGCCCGTCATACCAACGCTTTTAAAATCAACGAAGACGTCGTCATCCCGCTTCCTAGGATGGGGGAGTACTGTGACGGTATCGAACGCTTCAATATCGAGCTCTCGCTCAAAAATAAGCTCCGCCTCATCGAAGCGTTTGAGGCCGCTCTTGAAGGCGAACTCCCCTTAAGAGCCTTCGAAGAAGGCATCGATCGAGACTCGATCATTGGCGAGCGTCAACAACGCGCCCTTGAGACTCTCCATCAGGTAGCGACCCGATGGCAGTGGATTGCGGATCACCTTGACGATGCGCTTGATCAGGCTGAGCCTTTGTTCGAGGAACTCGGCATTGAAAAAGGCCCGTTCACCAACCGTACCCCAAGCCCCACCCTGTTTCATCGACTGCAGGATCATTCGATCAGAATCTCTTACAAAGAGGAACTGAGAGCGCCGCTTCAAGCCATCTTCAAAGGAGATCATTTCAAGCCTCTCCTTGAGCGCTTGGATGGAATCCATAAGGATGTCCTCCGCGGCCGGGTGTTTATCGCCCTTCACATGCACGCCGGTGATGGCAATGTCCACACCAATCTCCCAGTGAACTCCGATCATTACGACATGCTGCAAGAAGCCAATGCAACGGTCAGGCGGATCATGGCACTCGCACGCTCGCTTGGGGGCGTCATTTCAGGCGAGCATGGGATTGGAATCACCAAATATGAATTTCTCTCGGCGGAAGAGGTAGCTCCCTTTCACGCCTACAAGGAGAAAGTCGATCCCGAAGGCCATTTCAATCGCGGCAAACTGATGCCGGGTGCAGACCTTTCAAAAGCTTACACCCCCTCATTCAGCCTGATGGGGTTTGAGTCACTGATCATGCAGCAAAGTGATATCGGGGCGATAGCCGACTCGGTCAAGGACTGTCTGCGCTGTGGCAAGTGCAAGCCCGTTTGCGCGACCCATGTGCCACGCGCCAATCTGCCTTACTCCCCCCGCGATAAAATTCTTGCAACGTCGCTTCTCATCGAGGCTTTTCTCTACGAAGAACAGACCCGGCGCGGCGTCTCCATCACCCATTGGAAAGAATTCGAAGACGTCGCTGATCACTGCACCGTCTGTCACAAATGCTTCAATCCCTGCCCGGTCGATATCGATTTTGGGGATGTTTCGATGAACATGCGAAATCTTCTCCGAAAGATGGGCAAACAAAGCTTCAATCCCGGAAAAGAGGCCGCCATGCTGTTCCTGAACGCCACGCGACCAGGCACGATCAAGGGCTTGCGGACACTGATGATGGACATGGGGTACAAAGGGCAACGTCTGGCCAACATCCTGTTGAAGCCGCTGGCCAAGGCGCAAACAGCGCATCCACCGGCATCCCTCGGACGACCCCCAGTCCGTGAGCAGGTCATTCACTTCATTAACAAGAAAATGCCGGGGAATCTGCCGAAGAAAACGGCAAGGGCTCTCCTTGATATCGAAGATCATCAAGTCGTGCCCGTCATTCGGGATCCCCTGAAGACCCGCGTCGATTCAGAAGCCGTGTTCTATTTTCCAGGCTGTGGTTCGGAGCGTCTCTTTTCACAGGTGGGGCTGGCCACCCAGGCCATGTTGTTCCATATCGGCGTCCAGACGGTCCTGCCGCCGGGCTACCTTTGTTGTGGTTACCCTCAGCGGGCCGCCGGTCAAAAGGACAAGGCGGACAAAATCACCACCGACAACCGGGTGCTTTTCCATCGGGTCGCTAACACCCTCAATTATCTCGACATCAAAACGGTCGTGGTCAGTTGCGGGACCTGCCTCGATCAACTCGAAGGCTACGAGTTCGAAAAGATTTTTCCCGATTGTCGACTGATCGACATCCATGAATTTCTGCTGGAGAAAGGCGTCAAACTTGAGGGTATCAGCGGAACCCGTTATCTCTATCATGACCCCTGCCATACCCCCATGAAACAGCGGGAACCCCTGAAGACCGTCAACAGCCTGATTCAATTGGCTGACGGCAGTTCGATTGAAAAGTCGGAACGGTGCTGCGGAGAATCAGGAACCCTCGCCATCGCTCGCCCGGATATCTCGACTCAAATAAGGTTTCGTAAGCAGGAAGAACTGATCCGCGACAACCAGGCTCTAAGATCGGATGGCTTCGATGGGCCGGTTAAGGTCCTCACCTCTTGCCCCTCCTGCCTCCAAGGTCTTAACCGATTTGAGGATGATGTCGAGGCGCTCGAGGCAGACTACATTGTCGTTGAAATAGCCCGCCATCAATTGGGGGCAACCTGGCTTGAGGATTACGTGAAAAAGGCCAACCAGGGCGGTATCGAACGCATTCTGGTTTAGAACGGGGCCATGAGATCGTCGTCGCCTTCTCAAGCGGCGACAGCGGTGCTGTCATGTTCGCGGCAGATCTTTTCTCCATCCGCTTCCGCCAGCATTTCCTGAGTCAAACCGCACATCCTAAGACCGTTCTCTTGAACACGGTGATGACAACAGGTCTTACAGGTACCGAAAGACTTGAGACCATTCGCCTGCTGGAGGGCCAAGAGAAGCAGCTCAAGGAGGGATCCGACTTGATCGTTCATCGCAGCAGGGAGATTCTCAAGACCCGAGGTCAATATCTGTGGCGGCACCAAATCATTCAGAACCTTTTCACCCCGGGGGGTGACTTGAAGATGCACCACCCGACGGTCTTTAAGGTCGATGGTCTTTTTCACGAAGCCATCTTGCACCAGGACCCCGAGGGTTTGTGACACCGTGCCCTTGGTCAGACCCAGATAATCAGCAACGGCCACCGGTGTATTGCTGTAATGGTTACAGCGACTCAGATAATGGAGCGCTTCGGTCTGGACCGGCTGCAGACCGTGAATCAGCCCTGCTTTTCGAACGCTGGTCCGCACCAGATTGGAAATCCGCTCAATGTGCTCATAAAGCCTAGTGGAATTCATCGCTTTTAAAAGACATCCGGTAAGGGGAGAGACGATGGAGACACCGTCCCGCCAGGCATTCGGCTCTTGAATCCTGACCACCATCACCATCATCGCGCCGGCTAAAAAAACCTAACGACTCGGGGTCAGTCCTATTGAGCTGTGGCCTCATCCGCCCACAAAGGTTCGCAAGGCGCCCTTCATGGGTAGGAGGACCGTCATTTTGGGGCTTCGGCAGGGGGTTCAGCTTCACCCTTGCCGTTGGAGCCCGATATTGGAGCGGCAGCATCAGCTGGCTCTGCAACCGATCGAGTCGGGTGCGCGTTGACGCGGTGACCCTCGGTCTCCGCCCCTTCAATCGCCTTGCCCATGCACGTCATGACATGGTCGGTGATACTGGTCGCAGCCACACGGGCATTCTGCGCCGAACCAAACAGTTGCTCAAATTCCTTCAGTGACCGCTCAGCATCGGTTGAGGACTTCACATTCAGGAAGTGTTCGTAAGCCCCAAAGAACTGAGCGCGCCGAGGGTCTCCTGAAAAACCAGGCAGGCTCGCCGCAATTTCATCGATGACGCAGTCAGCCACCTCTGCAGGATCCAGATTGTAATCCTTAAGGTCGGCATCATCCTTAAACCGTTCGATCAAAACGTCGCGGAGTCCGGTTTTTTCTTGTTTCGCGCAGGCCACAAGCGAGAGCAAAGCGGTGGCGATAAGGGTGATTTTTTTCATGGAGAACTCAGCGTAGTAGGGATAAATCAATGGGTCATTATCAAAGAAGTGGCCTCACTTGGCCAGCGATCAGCGATCTTTAAATCGTCTTAGACGGGGCCTTTGAGAGAGGGAAAGCTTAATTTCCGTTGCCCCCGGATCAGTTCGACCACCTCGTGAGCGCGAGGAAACTCGGCCCCAAGACTGATGATAAAGGAGGAAATCTCCTCTATGGTGAGGGGAGCGGACATGACTTTAGACTCATGCACGATAATGGTAAATCCAGAGGTCGGATTCGGTGAGGTTGGAATGTAGACAACGACCATCTCACCCATCCGATTGGTGATGTAGGCAGGAACCCAGAGTCCCTCGCGGGGATATTCAATAAAGACGGCATCGGTGATCTTCTGCTCACTGTCATCATGAAACAGCTTGAGGAGTTTCTGAGAGACCCGGTAGATGACCCCTAACACCGGAATACGGTTGATGATTTTTTCAAAGAAATAAAGGATATCCGCCTTATCCTGTTTGAGAAGATAGCCGATATAGACCACCAGAGCTACGGCCACGAAAAACAAAATGACCGGCAACAGGAAGTTTTCGTAACGCCCATAGAGACCGACCAGGGTATCCTGCAGAAACCCTTCAATCCAAAGAACGATTTGAACAATAATAACGATCGGCAGGAGACCCAAGACCCCGATCAGAAAATACTCAAAAAGGCGTTGAAGCTGATTTTTCATGCTGTAGACCACTCAGATAGAATTTTAGTTGTTGGTGACCTTGTCCTCAGGCATTGTACGCCGTTTGATGGTTTCACAACGGTCTTGAAAAGAGAGCTCAAGAAGGATGCAACACGTCAAGATGTATAGCACAGCGATCTGTCCCTACTGCCTGATGGCCGAAAGGCTGCTATCAGCCAAAGGGGTCACGACGATCGAAAAACGTCGCGTCGACCTTGACCCTACGCTCCGCGAGGAGATGATAACGGCCACGGGCAGAAGGACTGTGCCCCAAATTTTTATTGGCGATGTTCACGTGGGAGGGTTCGATGACTTGCACCAACTCGAACGCCAGGGGGCCCTCGAGACGCTCTTGGAAGACCCCTCCCCCGAGGCGTCAGCCGCTTCTGTTGGAAGAGGCCCATTCAATCCTTGATATCAATGACTTCGCCACTTCGATTCAAAACGAACAGCTTGTTCTGGCTGGTCCATTTACCCAGGACATTGCGCGATTTAAAACCGCAGCGGACCTGATAACCCGCCTCAGTCACCTCCACTCGACCCCATTCGAGAATCGACATCGAAGCTGCATCGTGGGTGTGATGCTTGAGGTAACGCTCCACTTGATCCACCGACTGATTCCAGGGGCTATTAAAAACGAGGTCCTTTCCTGACTCAGCGACTCTCGCGGGGTTTTTATGGGGTTCTTTGGAGGTCGGCGCGGTGACGGGGCGGGGCGCGCCTTTCGACCCCTTGGCGGGTTCGACAGGAGGCTCCGATGGGGTCATTGGGGCTGCGATAGGCTTTGCGGCCATCGGGGCCTTTGCCGGGGAATCCATCGCCTTAGGGACGGCTGGGATCATTTCAGCTTTTTTGGCTGATGCAGCAACCCAACGTTCAAACTCACGAAGAAAGGTGGTCGCTTTAGCCATCATTTCAGTCACCGTCTCCTCCCCCTGAGCGGGGGACTCGAGGCGCCTTGAGGGGGCAGCCGGGGACGTGATCTTGGCGCCGGGGGCTGATGGCGCGTGGCGCGCGGCATCAAGAGGAGTCCCGGGTGACTTTTGCGGGGGTTTCTGCTCGCCATGAGGCAACCATTTCCCCAGCGTGGCAATGATTAAAAACAAGAGGATCAAGGTGCCACAACCCAACTTCATCAGGCGAACAGCCTCCTCTGGGGTCTCGGATATTTGAAGCTATGGTTCTTAGTCATCGCCTCTAGCTTCTGAAAGACAAGCATTTAATGCGGCTTGATCAAGGTGCTGTTTATCGACCTTGAGATAAGCGACCCCCTCCTCCACGACCACCACAGACTCGACGATCCCGGCAATTTTCGGAAGTTCCACCGCCAGTCCTTTGGCCTGACTGATCGGCATATTCTCGATATTGATCAATAAACTACTGACATGGCGCGGCGGCTTCATGAACAAAGCGACCAGGAACCAAGCCAGAGCCACCAGGGCGCAGGCATAAAAAACCGGCAGGATACCAAAATGCCCATGGATATAGCCGGCACCGGTCCCCCCAACGAAAGCCCCAAGAAACTGGGCCGTGGAATAAACACCCATTGCGGTCCCTTTAAGATCCGGCGGCGCGATCTTTGAGACCATCGAAGGGAGGGTCGCTTCGAGGAGGTTAAAGCCTGTAAAAAAAACATACAGCAGGATGAATACAGCAACAAAACCATCCGCCAAAAAGGCAAAACCCAGGTCTGAAAGGGCCACCAAACCAATAAATCCAACAAAGACCGGCTTCATCTTGCGCTTCTTTTCAGCCAGGATAACGAAGGGCACCATCGTCAATATCGCCAGAATGAAAACCGGGAGATAGAGCGTCCAATGGTCCTCCGTTGGAAGTTGCAACTGATCCCTCAAGACCAGCGGCAAGACCACAAAGGTTGCGGTTAAAATGAGGTGCAGAGAAAAAATCCCAACATCAAGGCGCAAGAGCTCCTGGTTGCCAAACACCCGTCCGACCGAGCCGGTTCTGAGCTGTGCATCTCGGTGAAATCGGCTGACTTCGGGGGTTGGCACCACCACATGAAGAACGACAATGCTAAGCACAGCAAGGCCGGTGATCAGCCAAAACAAACCTTTGAGCCCCATCCAGTTGGAAAGGACGGGGCCAAGCACCATGGCAATAGCAAATGAAAGGCCGATACTAATGCCAATCAGCGCCATCGCTTTGGTTCGGTGTTCCTCTCGGGTTAAATCGGCAGCCATCGCCATCACCACCGCAGCGACTGCCCCAGCCCCCTGCAAGGCTCGGCCCAGAATGATACCGACCAGGGTGTCAGACAGGGCTGCGACAGCGCTACCCAGAACAAACAGCAAAAGACCAAAAGTAATGACAGGCTTCCTGCCCAGTCGATCAGACCAGATCCCAAAGGGGATCTGGAACAGGGCTTGTGTCAACCCATAGGCACTGATCGCAACCCCAACAAGAAGCGGCGTCGCATCCGGAAGATCCCTTGCCATGACCGAGAAGACCGGAAGAATCATGAACATCCCCAGCATTCTTAGCATGTAGATAGCCGCCAGCGAGAGACTGGCGCGCCGCTCCAGGGGAGTCATGGACGAGGAGTCGTCGGTCGGTGTCGTCAAGGCATTTACTCCAGATGATTGAGTCGGTCGATCAAGGCTCGATAAGCACCCGAAAGCCCACGGTGATGCGATCAAAAAGCGCCATGATATCGGGACTGCGCATCCGAATACATCCGTGTGATAAAGCCTCACCGGTGACGCCCCCATCCGGGGAACCATGAATGTAGATAAATCGCCAAGCGGTATCGACCTCCCCGTAGCGATTGAATCCCGGCTCAAGCCCCGAAAGCCAAAGGATTCGAGTCAGGATAAAATCCCGCTGAGGGTCCAAGGCCAAAAGCTCGGGACTATAGACCTCCCCGGTTGGACGACGTCCCTTAAAGACGCATCCGAGCGGCGCTCCAGCACCAATTTTGGCACGAATCTGGTGCCAGCCTCGCGGCGTGCATTCACTGCCGCACCGCTCACCAACCCCGTTCCGGGCGGTCGATACGGGCCAATCTGCGACCTTCACTCCGGCCTCGACAAGACGCATGCTCTGAAGGCTGATGTCGACATGGAGATAGTCTTTCACCATTATTGGCCTCTCAAGGGCTCCCGCGCTCAAAGACGGCGATGGATTCAACGTGGGCGGTCTGTGGAAACATGTCCATAACCCCTGCCCCCACGAGTCGATAACCGTGCTGGTGGACAAGGATCCCGGCATCGCGCGCCAGGGTTGAGGGATTACAGGACACATACACAATCCGCTCCGGCGCCCAACTTGGAACATGCGCCAGCACTTCGATGGCTCCGGCTCGCGAGGGGTCCAGCAATAGTTTATCGAAATGCCCGACCGCCCAAGAACAATCAGTCAGGCTCTTGGTCAGATCCTGGGCGTGACATTCGATGTTATCCAGCTGATTTTTCTCGGCATTTTCAAGGGCGCGCCGCACCGCCGTTTCACTCCCCTCGACGCCCACGACCCAACGAGCCCGCTGAGCCAGCGGCAGGGTGAAGTTGCCAATCCCTGCAAAAAGATCAAGGACCCGATCGTTAGGGCCTGGATCCAAAAGAGCCATCACTCGGCGGACCATCTTCCGGTTAATGGCCATGTTGACCTGGGTAAAATCGGTCGACTTGAACCGGAAATGGATGCCCTCATCAGGCAGCGCATAACTCAGATCCTGATCCCCCAGACGATAGAGCGCTCGCACCGAATCGGGACCTTGACGCTGCACTTCTATCGTGAGGTCAAACGTTTGTCCAAAGGCGATCAATGCCGCCTCATCAACGGGCGTCAAATCCTCCAGAATGCGAAAGACCAGCGCCGTGTCCGTGTCGCCCATGGCCACTTCGATCTGGGGCACCCGATCGCGAATACTGAGGCTTTCGATCAGTTTGGCCAGCGCCTCAAAATGAGTACCCACTCTCGGATCGAGAACAGGACAACCCGGGAGATCCGCGACAAAGGGCGAGGAACGCTCACGAAAACCCACTAAAACTCGCCCCTTTTTGATCACCCACTTGACGCCCAGACGCGCCTTCTGACGATAGCCCCAACCGGGGCCTGTCATTGGCTCAAACAGCGGAATGTCGGTCAATTTAGCGACGCGATGGAACTGTTCAACGAGCAGACCCTGCTTGATCTCGATCTGCGCATCGTCTCTGACATGCTGGAAACTGCATCCACCACAGATCCCATAACTCGGGCATCCGGGTTCGACCCGTTGGGGTGCTGCACGATGAACCTCCAAGGTTTTGCCTTCTGCAAAGTCACGGCGTCGGTCGGTATAAATAAAGCTGACTTCTTCCCCAGGGAGAGCGCCGTGGATGAACACCGGAACACCCGCAACCCTCGCAATCCCCCGACCATCATGGGTCAACGACTCAATCTCAACCCGGATGGGATCCTGAGGTAATGGTTTCCGCTTGCGTCTGATCGCCATGGCTAGAGGTTCATCCTGGAAAGACCCCGGTAGAAAGATAGCGATCACCGCGATCACAAATAATGGCAACAATGATCGCGTTTTGAACCTCGCTCGAGACCCTCAAGGCGGCGGTAACCGCGCCCCCTGAAGACACGCCGGCAAAAATCCCCTCTTTGCAGGCGAGCGCTCGGGTCATGGCTTCGGCCTCGACCTGCTCTACATCAAGAATCTGATCGATCCGGCTGAAATCACAGATGGCAGGAAGGTAGGCGGTCGGCCATCGTCTGATGCCAGGAATCTTGGAGTCCCCTTGAGGCTGAACCCCGATGATTTTGACGTCGGGATTTTGCTCCTTGAGATAGCGTGAGGTTCCCATAATGGTGCCGGTGGTGCCCATAGCGCTCACGAAGTGCGTCACACGCCCATCGGTGTCGCGCCAAATCTCGGGGCCGGTGCCCTCATAGTGGGCCCTGGGATTGTCAGGGTTCTTAAATTGGTCGAGGATTCGACCTTCGCCTCGGGCCTCCATCTCACGCGCTAGATCAATCGCTCGTTCCATGCTGCCTTTGGCCGGAGTCAAGATAATCTCCGCGCCAAAGGCCCGCATCGATGCACGGCGCTCAAGGCTCATATTGTCAGGCATAATCAACGTCATCCGATAACCCATCACTGCCGCCGCCATAGCGAGGGCGATACCCGTATTGCCGCTGGTCGCCTCAATCAGGCGGTCACCCGGGCTAATTTCACCGCGCGATTCGGCCTGTTGGATCATACTCAGTGCTGGCCGATCCTTGACCGAACCTGCCGGGTTGTTGCCTTCCAGTTTGGCCAAGATGACGTTACTGGTGTCACCTGGTAATCGTTGCAGCCGAACGAGCGGGGTATTGCCGATGCAGTCCCTGAGGGTTCTGAAGGCCTCTTGGGTTTTCATGACGGGAAGGGAATCCTGAGCAAAAGAGTCAACAAAAGCGTAAAATTCCACGAATTCTAACATTCTCCCCCATGACCATGAAAAAACCGGAACTCCTGTCTCCCGCAGGCACGCTGAAAAACATGCGTTACGCCTACGCCTATGGCGCCGATGCGGTCTATGCAGGTCTCCCCCGATATAGTCTCAGGGTTCGCAACAACGACTTCTTGGAACAAAATCTGGCCCTTGGAATCGAGGAAGCCCACCGACTGGGGAAAGCTTTCTTCCACGCGGCCAATGTGCTGCCGCATAACCGTAAGATCAGAACTTTCATCAGAGACCTTGCGCCCATTGTCGCTATGGGTCCCGATGCGCTCATCATGGCTGATCCCGGCCTGATCATGCTGGCCCGCGAGGCGTGGCCGGACATGCCCATTCACTTGTCGGTCCAGGCCAACACCGTCAATTATGCAGCGGTCAGGTTCTGGCAGCAGCTCGGCATCCGACGCATCATCCTCTCAAGGGAACTCTCCCTTGAGGAAATCGCTGAAATACGTCAGGAGTGCCCTGACATGGAACTTGAGGTGTTTGTCCACGGCGCCCTTTGCATCGCCTACTCAGGACGTTGTCTTTTGTCGGGCTACTTCAACCACCGGGATCCCAATCAAGGGACCTGCACCAATTCCTGCCGGTGGAAATATGATGTCCAGCCCGCCACTGAAAATGCCGAAGGCGATTTTGTCCCGGGCCAACTCAAGCTTTCCCTTAACGATCTCAACGGTGCCCTGACTGACTGTGGCGACCAACAACGGCATCCTTTAGCGGATGAGGTCTATTTCCTCGAGGAAGAAAACCGGCCCGGGGAATTAATGCCCATCATGGAAGATGAGCACGGGACTTACATCATGAATTCGAAGGACCTTCGGGCCATCGAGCATATTCAGAAACTCACTGAGATCGGCGTTGATAGTCTTAAGATAGAGGGCCGGACCAAGTCCTTCTACTATGTCGCCCGCACCGCACAGCTTTACCGCAAAGCCATCGACGACGCTGCGGCAGGCCTCGCCTTTGACCCGAGCTTGATCGGCAAACTCGAGAACCTTGCCCAAAGAGGTTATACCGACGGTTTTTATCAGCGACATCACACCCACGAATACCAGAACTACATCCAGGGCCATTCCAGCAGTCACCAGCAGCAGTTCGTGGGAGAAATCACGGGGTTTAATAGCGAAACCCAAATGGCCGAGATTCTGGTCAAGAATAAATTCCGTGTGGGTGATCGTCTTGAATTGATCCTCCCAGAAGGCAATCAGGACCTAATCCTTGAGACCATGATCGATAGCAAAGGAAGCCCTCTTCAGGAAGCGCCGGGAAGCGGTTGGGAGGTTCGCGTCCCGTTGCCCGTCGCTGACGCTGAGCGAGGCCTGATTGCCCGCTACCTTTAAGGAAGGGAACGCATGACCCATTTTGCTTGTCGGATCAGCGCCAGCGCATGACCGACCTTACAGGAGCCACCCCCCATGACCTTTAAAACTTCAGACCTCTGCGATCAGTTTTCACAGACCCACCACCTACAAATCGCTGAACCTGCCTTCCAAGCCTTTGGCGGCCACTCTCGTTTTAAAGGGCGCGTCACGACCGTCAAGGTGTTTGAGGATCAGGTACTGATTCGGAAGATTCTTGAAGAGAAGACCTCGGATGGCGTCCTGGTGATCGACGGCGGCGGCTCTCATCGTTGCGCCCTTTTGGAAGCGCCCCTCGCTCGCCTTGCCTGCGACCATGGATGGGTAGGGTTCATTATCTATGGCTGTATCACGGACTCGGTGGAGATCAACACATTACCGATCGGAATCCGCGCCTTGCATACCCACCCCCTCAAAGCACACCAGAAAGGGACCGGCGATCAGGATGCCTTAATCACCTTTGCTGGGGTCAATTTCAGGTCCGGCCATTACCTCTACGCTGATGAGGATGGTCTCATCGTCGCTGACGACCGGTTGATCTAATCATGGGACATCGACTGACTCGAATCTATACGCGGACCGGCGATGATGGCACTACAGGTCTTGCCGATGGTTCAAGAATAGAGAAAGATGCCCCGCGCATCGCTCTGATGGGCGAACTTGACGAACTCAACAGCCGCCTGGGTCTGGTACTGACCGAGGCCGTCCCAAACGACCTCGCCCGCTGCTTTGAGGAAATCCAGCAACTGCTGTTTGATCTTGGCGGTGACCTCAGCATTCAAGGCCGCTCTACGATCAAGGAGCACCACGTCCTCTGGCTTGAGGCCTGGCTGGATCATTTCAACGATCGTCTTGACCCCCTCAAGGAATTTATTCTTCCAGGCGGCACCCGGGCGGCCGCCTATGGGCATCTTGCGAGAACCTGCTGCCGCCAGGCTGAGCGCGTCGCGGTCTCCCTCAACCGTATAGAACCTCTCCCGGCTTATGGGCTTGAGTTCTTGAATCGCTTATCAGACTTCCTGTTTGTCGCGTGCCGCATTCTCGGCGAGTCCGATGACGCACCGCCCCATCATTGGGACCCTGCGCGCGCGCCCCTCTTACCGCCTCGTGATTGATTACCGGAACGGGAAATGACAGAATTACCAAGCAATATACTGAGAGAACATGAAACCATGGACATCCTCCTTTCTAACCCCCGCGGATTTTGTGCCGGCGTCGATCGTGCGATCGACATCGTCGAACGGGCCATCGAAGTCTTCGGCGCGCCGATCTATGTTCGTCATGAAGTCGTCCACAACCGTTATGTGGTCGATGGACTAAGAGCTCGCGGAGCCGTCTTTGTGGAGGAGTTGTCGGAGGTTCCTGAAAACTCCACGGTGATTTTCAGTGCCCACGGCGTTTCTAAGGCCATCCAAGAAGAAGCGCAACAGCGGGGTCTTCAGGTCTTTGATGCGACCTGCCCCTTGGTCACCAAGGTGCACATTGAGGTCCATCATCATGCCAGCCAGGGCCGTGAGATCGTCTTCATTGGCCACGGCGGCCATCCCGAAGTCGAGGGCACCATGGGGCAATATGATAATCCGGCCGGCGGCATCTACCTGGTTGAATCACCGGAGGACGTGGCCGCCTTGGAAGTGAAGGATCCCTCAAGTCTAGCCTGGGTCACCCAAACCACCCTGTCCATTGACGACACCCAAGCCGTGGTCAATGCGCTCCGCAATAAGTTTCCGGAGATCTGTGGGCCCAAAAAAGATGATATCTGCTACGCGACCCAAAATCGGCAGGATGCCGTCAAGAAACTCGCCGATCAATGCGATGTCATCTTAGTCGTAGGCTCACCCAACAGTTCGAACTCCAATCGCCTGAGGGAAATCGCCGAGAAACTGGGCTGCAGTTCTCACCTGATCGACAATGCCAGCCAAATGCAGCGTGAATGGATCGACAATGCCCGCTGTGTCGGCGTCACGGCCGGTGCCTCCGCGCCTGAAATCCTGGTCTCTGAAGTGATCAGTCAATTGAAAGATTGGGGCGCCAACACCGCTGTCGAATACAAGGGCATCGAAGAGAAGGTCGTTTTCTCGCTACCAAAAGAGCTCCGCAAGGCTGGCAACCTTGTCTCATGAACCCATGAAGGGACGCGGATTAAAATCAAAGTCCCTTCGAGCCGGCTCATTGTCAAAGCACATATCCAGATTGACCCGTGTCGCCATCTCGGTATTGAGATGGCGATATTTCGGGATGATGGATGCCAGGATAATGATGACCTGAAGGAGCGGTAACGGGATATCCACCATCAACGCTCGCTGGCCAAGACAAAGCCCAATCCTTTCCACCATCTCTCGGTAGGCGAGGGTCTCACTACCGGAGAGATTGTAGGCCTTGTCAAACGCCGCTGGTTCATCAATCACCTTCGACGCGGCCATGGCCAAATCCTCCGCATGGACCGGCTGGCGCTTGCCAACGGCCCCGTTCACCAGCGGGAAAAACCCAAATCGTTTTATGAAAGCGGCAATGGTCGTGACATTCTTGTCGCGGCCCAGATGATAAACGAGGGTTGGCCTGAAAATAGTCCACCGCATCCCATGCTTCAGGCCAAGTAACGCGATCTGTGATTCTGCATCCTCCAGTCCTTTGACGAGATTTCTCTCTGATTCCAGGGCCGAATTGGCTTTGGTAAAGAGGCTTGTTGACCCAAATCCGATGACTCGTTTAGGACCCTCATCGCCCAATCGACGCAGAATCAGTGGCAGGCCCGCAAGAGGCGCCAGATGAATCAGCACATCAGCGCCGCGGATCACTTCAGGAAGATCCGAAGAAATATCAGCATGGTGCCAAAAGATCCCAGCGCTTCTGCCGTAATCCGGCGGTCTTCGACTCACCGCATGAACCTCATCATTCTGGTGGAGGAGGATCGGTAGGAGGTAATCTCCAATCAAACTGGTGGCCCCTGTGACCACGACCCGTCGAGGTTTGGTATCGCTCTTTTCAGGGTGCACCAGATGCAACTGCGCCACCATTTGAAGCGCCAGATCGCGGGGCGCTCGCCCCTTGAATACCCCCATGTTAGACAACACATGGGCCATCGTTCGATAGAGGAAACGACCAAAGATTCCGGGCATGATGATGGGATAAAGCCGCAGACTTTTGAAGTCCCTAAAGAACTTGATGAAAAAGCGCGCCATCCCAAGATGCTTATGATATTCAACACTGATCGGCCTTGATGCAGTACAAACGCCGCCCACATGCACAATTTCAACCCGCGGCTCAAACAGCACCTTCCATCCAGCACGCTTAAAACGAAGGCACCAATCGAGATCCTCAAAATGCATGAAATACCCTTCGTCCATAAGGCCGACCTTATCAAGGGCACTTCTCCGGACCAGCATAAACGCCCCGGAGATGGCCTCGATCGTGACGGGACGCTCGGGGACGGGAAGACCCACATGAAGATAAGCCGTA
This sequence comes from Methylococcus sp., assembly GCA_007280285.1. Taxonomy (GTDB): domain Bacteria; phylum Pseudomonadota; class Gammaproteobacteria; order Methylococcales; family Methylococcaceae; genus UBA6136. The sequence continues at coordinate 38,152 of QYQA01000079.1, forward strand.
GCCTTGCCTTGAGCGAACCGAGTACCCTCAAGGGCGAGGATCTGCACAAAAGTGCGCCAGGGCGTTGGGATATTTCGCCGGCAACCCGGCTGCTCGCTGCCATCGGGATTTCGGATCATGCAGCCGGCCATACCGACCGAAGGGTCCTCGTCAAAAAGCCTCAGCATCTGCTCTAGCGTCGTCGGCTTGATAATGCAGTCCGGATTAAGGAACAGCACAAAGCTCGAACGAGTTTGCCTAAAAGCCCGATTATTGGCTTTGGCAAAACCAAGATTATTCGGATTCTCGATGATCGTCAGCCGAGGATCATTACCGTGCAGCATCCGGAGCTCGATCAGGCTGGCGTCCTTGGACGCATTGTCTGAAACAAATACTTCAACAGGAACGGTTGATTCAAGCACGGAAAGGACACACTCGGCGAGGAGTGGGCCCCCGTTAAAGTTGACGATAACGACGGATACGGATTGCTTCATAGGTGGCAGGTCCCTCCAGGCAGTGCTTAAGGGTTAGGCGAAGGATCTTTCGCGGAGGGCCGCTTCAAGCTTGTTATGAATATTATCAAAGCCGCCATTGCTCATCATGAGGATGTGATCCCCAGGCAGCGCAAGGTCTCTAAGGGCCAACACCAGGTCATCAATCGATGTGAACACCTCGGCATTGGGAAGATCTGCCTCGAGGCTCCAGTCAAGTCCTGGGGGCTGAAAAACCATGGCGAGGTCAGCCGCGATCAGGGCATCACCCAGCGTGCTCCGATGAACCCCCATCCGCATCGTATTTGACCGTGGCTCAAGGACCGCAATAATGCGGGCATCGCCGACGCGAGCCCGAAGCCCTTCAAGGGTTGTCGTAATTGCGGTGGGATGATGGGCAAAATCATCGTAAAGGGTAATCTCTGAAAGGCTAGCCCTCACCTCCATCCGACGCTTCACATTCTTGAATTTGGATAAGGCCTCGGCGCCCCGTTCTGGGAAAACCCCGGCATGATGCGCGGCTGCAATCGCCGCCAAGCCATTATGAACATTGTGGAGGCCGATCAGATTCCAACTAACACGGCCAGCGGGCTGGCCATCATGAATCACCTCAAAACGACTACCATCTTTTTCCAAAAGATGGTACGACCAGGTCGCCACATCGCCGGAACCTTCCTTGGTGGTATGTTCCACCGGCGTCCAGCAACCCATCTGAAGAACCTCATCCAGCGCAGGCTCGAAGGTCGGCGAAATGATCAGGCCGCGCTCTGGAACTGTCCTCATGAGGTGATGAAACTGACGCTGAATGGCGGGAAGATCCGGGAAGATATCCGCATGATCGAATTCGAGATTATTGAGGATCAAGGTTCGCGGCCGGTAATGAACGAATTTGGAGCGCTTATCAAAAAAGGCGGTGTCGTATTCATCGGCTTCAACCACAAAAAACTGGCCGCCACCAAGCCGCGCTGAGATCCCAAAGTCCAAGGGAACGCCACCAATGAGGAATCCAGGCTGAAGGCCTGCATGGTCAAGAATAAAGGTCAGCATGCTGGCGGTCGTGGTCTTGCCATGCGTTCCAGCGACACCAAGCACCCAGCTGTGTAACAACACTTCGTCATACAGCCACTCGGGGCCAGAGACATAGGGAATACCGAGATTGAGGACCGCTTCAAGCTCGGGATTACCCCTTGAAATCGCATTGCCGACCACGACCAGATCAGGCCGCGGATCGAGGTGAGAAGGCAGATAGCCCTTCATGAGAGCAATGCCTTCGGCCTCAAGCTGGGTGCTCATCGGTGGATAGACGTTCTGGTCAGACCCCGTGACCTGATGCCCTAACTGGCGACCAAGGAGAGCAAGCCCTCCCATGAAGGTGCCACAGATTCCCATGATATGGATGTGCATCGCTACTCCCTGTCTCAGATTCTTGAATTTCTATCCAGCAACCCTCACCTTATGAAGGAGCCAGACCCCCGCCGGCGAATCGTCTACTGTCGACCCTCGCTAGGGGGTAGACTATACGCCTCAAAGACTGAATATTATCTCAACGCCACACCGATGATGAACGCAAAAAACGCAATCAAGATTGATACCCACATCGATTACCTTGAATCGGAGTCTCAACCCGATGCCGGGCGCTATGTGTTTGCCTACACCATCACCATCAGCAATCAGAGCGAGGAAGCCGCGCGTCTCCTCACAAGACACTGGGTGATCACCGATGCTCACGGCAAAGTTCAGGAAGTTCAGGGGGCTGGCGTGGTGGGTGAGACGCCAAAGATTCCACCAGGCCATGCGTTTCGCTACACCAGCGCCGCCATGATTGAGACCCCGGTGGGGACCATGGAGGGTGCTTATCAGATGCGCTCAGAGTCTGGCGAGATGTTCGACGCCAAAATTCCTGCCTTTACACTGGCCGTCCCCAGAACCCTTCACTGAGACCCGCCTTGGCTCGCTATGCGATTGGTGACGTTCAGGGCTGCCATGATGAACTAGAGGCGCTACTCAGCGCCATTGACTTTGATCCCGCCTTGGATCAAATCTGGTTAACCGGGGATCTCGTTAACCGGGGACCAAAATCGCTGGCCACACTGAGGACGCTGAAGGCGCTTGGGCCTGCTGTCATCGCCGTTCTAGGTAACCATGATCTTCACCTCCTGGCGGTCGCCGAAGGCATCTCAAGGACCAAACACCGGGATACCTTTCGTGATGTGCTCGAGGCCCCGGATCGAGGGGAGCTTCTCAGCTGGCTTCGTCACCTTCCTCTGATGGTCGCTCAAGAGGGATGGCATCTCGTCCATGCCGGTTTGCCGCCTCAATGGAGCACTGAACATGCTCTCCATCTTGCAAAGGAAGTCGAAACGGTCCTTCAAGGCCCCAGCTATGAGGATTTTCTCTGGCACATGTATGGGGATCAGCCGGACATGTGGGACGAAGATCTCAAGGGTTTCGATCGCCTTCGTTTTATCACCAACTGCCTAACACGCCTTCGTTTCTGTTCTCCGGAGGGACGCATTCTTTTGAAAGAAAAAGGGGAGCCGCATCCTCATCGAAAAGATCTCATTCCTTGGTTTATCCACCCAGATCGCCAAAGCCAGAATCAGTGGATTCTATTCGGTCACTGGTCAACCCTCGGATTTCATCAGAGCCATCAGACCATCTGCCTTGATACGGGTTGCCTCTGGGGAGGCTCCCTGACGGCTCTTCACCTCGATGGGTCTTTTGAAACAACCTCGATCGGTTGCCTGAAGGGGGCCTACCAATCACCCGACCTGAGTGATTAAACGCACCGATTCCGCAAAACCCTAGAGCCAACTAGAATCTTTGAGGCGCTTGTAGAGAACCCAGCAACCATAGGCCGTTAAGATCAGTGTCAAGGGATAACCCAAGGTCCAGTCATATTCGGGCATGTGCTTAAAGTTCATCCCGTACATGCTGAAGACCATCGTTGGAATACCGAGTATCGCACCCCACCCCGCCAGTCGCTTGACCACCTCATTTTGTCTGACCGTCACCAGGGCGAGATTGACCTGCATGGCATCTGAGAGGGCTTCTCGTAACATCACAGTCGCCCGATTAATCCGTTCAACATGATCCTCGATATCCCTGAAATAAGGGTGAAGTTCGGTCGTTGCGATGGTTGGATGAAGGCGCTCCAATTCCGAACAGATGGCAGCAACCGGCGCGGCCATATTGTGAAGCTTTGCCACCTCGCGCTTTAGATCATAAAGCCCCTCGATGGAGGGGGCATCCAACTGCGTTTCGAAGATCACTCGCTCTAATTCATCGAGCTTACTCTGAAGATGCCCAGCAATCACAATGAAGTGGTCCACCAGATAATCGAGGGTCGCATAGAGTGCGAACCCAACGCCATTCTCGAAGAGTTTTGGCGAATTTTCACAACGAGCCTGGACCCGATCATAACGCGAGGTCCCGCCATGTTGGATCAGAATAAGGAATTTTTGGTTGATAAAGCTATGGAGCTCTCCCGTGGTGATCACCTCATTGCGCAGACGAGCCGTATGGAGTGCCATGAACAGCGTTTCATCGTAGGCCTCAAGCTTTGGCCGTTGATGGGCAGAGCTTGCATCCTCGACCGCCAGATCATGGAGCTTGAACTGCTGTTGAATTTTTTTAAGTTGGGCAGGGGTTGGATCCTTAATCGTCAACCAGATAAACGCACCAGGATCACTCAAGATCGAAGGGATTTGATTAAAACTGATATCCGGTAACCGGCGGGCCTTCTGATAAGCCGTAAAACTCAAGCTCATGACACCTCTCCATAGCTAAGGAGGTCATCATAATGGAGACCGGCCCCAGGAGTGAAATTAAAACACCTCCATCCACCATGATGAAGCGCCTAAAGGGTGCAGGGAATGATGCCGTTGACTTTCCTTTGCGCTGTTTTACCCCCCTGGATCCCATTGACGAGGGGAGAGGAGAACATCGAGGGCACCGTCAATATGTCCACTGATGGCGTCGGTGAGGCCTTTACCGTGACTTTGAGATAGGGTGAATAAATGTGCGTCGTGCCATGAGTTTCTTCAAGGCCTTATTGAACGTCACTTGTTCTACGCCAACATCACCCGCGATTGGCGTCCAATCAAACTCCCAGGCCGGGGTGGATGAAACGTGGGGCCTGCGACGCATTCGCAAACGAAGGGCTGACGGTCAAGGTCACCACATTGTTGGTCTGAGGATTATTGACCTCGACCAAGAGCTTCAGGGTCTGTCCCGGTGAAAGCGGTGCACTTGATAGGACATCGGGGCAGGACTTCATCCTCGCTAAAAGGAGGGCATTAAGTAAGTCGTGGTAGCGGCGTCAATCAGTGATTCAGGATGGTTGTTGGATAAAACCAAGCGCTGAAGCCACTAGATAGCGCTGCAATCAATCTTTTTTTGACGATTCATCAAGGTCACCGGGTTTCATTCCGAACCAATCGTGAGGGCACCCTAGAGCGATATGCCGCAGCTGGTGTGAGTGATCAATAGCATAGCGCATCTCCTCGGGAACGATCACATCCATCGATTATCCCTGCCAAACGAGCCCCAAAAGGGTCTCAAATATCAAAAATTCCCCCTTCTTTAGATCGGAGGAAAGCTAGATATCCTGATAGGCGGGCATCTCGTTGAAGTTAAGGTATCGGTAAGTGTCGTCGGCGACATCAGCAAGCTGGCCCATATAATTCATGTATTCGCTATAACTGGGGATTCTCCCCAGCACCGAGCACACCGAAGCCAATTCCGCCGAGGCCAGATAGACATGAGTTCCTGCGCCCATCCGGTTGGGAAAGTTGCGGGTTGACGTTGAGATCACGGTCGCTCCATCTTGCGTTCGAGCCTGATTCCCCATGCAAAGCGAACAACCAGGCACTTCGGTGCGGGCACCTGCCTTACCAAAAATACCGTAATAACCTTCCTCGATCAGTTCCGCTTCATCCATGCGGGTCGGTGGCACCACCCAGAGACGACCCGGCACCTGCTTGCCAAACTGATCGAGAACCCGCCCTGCCGCCCTAAAGTGGCCGATATTGGTCATACAGGAGCCAAGGAATACTTCATCAATGGCCACCCCGGCGACCTCGGAAAGGGGTTTGACATCATCGGGATCATTTGGACAACACAGCAAAGGTTCCTTGATGTCATCAAGATCAATCTCAATGATCTCCCTGTACTCGGCATCGGCGTCAGGCTCGAGCAGCGTCGGCGCCAACAGCCAAGCCTCCATCGCCTCTATCCGTCGCTGAAGCGTCCTTAAGTCCCCATATCCCTCGTGGATCATCCATTTCAAAAGAACGACATTGGACTTTAGGTATTCAGTCACCGGCGCCTGATGAAGGCGAACGGTACACGCTGCCGCCGAACGCTCCGCTGAGGCATCGGCCAACTCAAAAGCCTGCTCAACCTTAAGGTCAGGAAGCCCTTCGATTTCTAGAATCCGTCCATTGAAAACGTTCTTCTTACCTTTTTTTTCAACGGTCAAAAGCCCACGCTTTAGAGCGGCATAAGGAATCGCGTGAACCAGATCACGGAGCGTGATGCCAGGCTGCAGGGAGCCCTTGAAACGAACCAAAACGGATTCTGGCATATCCAGCGGCATCACCCCGGTTGCAGCGGCAAACGCCACCAGCCCTGAACCTGCCGGAAACGAGATGCCAATCGGAAAACGGGTATGGGAATCCCCGCCGGTACCAACCGTATCCGGCAGCAACATACGATTGAGCCAGGAATGAATAATGCCATCACCGGGACGCAGCGACACCCCGCCCCGGTTCATGATGAAATCTGGAAGACTGTGATGCACTTTGACGTCAACCGGTTTTGGATAGGCTGCCGTATGACAAAACGACTGCATCACCAAATCGGCTGAGAAACCGAGACAGGCGAGATCCTTGAGTTCATCGCGGGTCATGGGCCCCGTTGTATCTTGTGAGCCAACGGTCGTCATCCGGGGTTCGCAATAGACCCCCGGACGAACCCCAGGAAGCCCTGCCGCCTGACCCACCATCTTTTGCGCTAGAGTAAAGCCCTTGAAGCTGTCGGGCGGTAACTGGGGCCTTCTAAAGACATCGGAAGCACCAAGGCCCAAGGCTTTTCTGGCGCGATCAGTGAGCCCACGCCCAATAATTAAAGGAATGCGGCCACCGGCCTGTACTTCATCGAGAAGCATCTCATTTTTCAAGCTAAAGTCGGTGATCAGCGCACCGCTGTCATGGTCAAGAATCTGCCCCGCATAGGGTTTGATATCGATCACATCACCGGTCTTCAGACGACTCACATCACACTCGATCGGTAATGCCCCTGAATCTTCCATGGTATTGAAGAAAATCGGCGCGATCTTGCCGCCAATACAGACCCCCCCATCCCGTTTATTAGGGACATAGGGAATGTCGTGACCGATATACCAAAGGACCGAATTAGTCGCTGATTTCCGCGACGAACCCGTCCCCACGACATCACCGACAAAAGCGACCTCAAAGCCCTGTGCCTTGAGCTCTCTGATCTGTGCCTCCGGTTGGTCCACCCCCTCCCGAGGCACCTTGAACATCGCCTTAGCATGAAGCGGAATATCGGGTCGTGACCAGGCATCTTGAGCCGGCGAAAGATCATCGGTATTGATTTCTCCAGGCACTTTGAAGACGGTCACCGTGATGGTCTGAGGCACCTTGGGTCGCGCGCTGAACCAATCTGCAGCGGCCCACGACTCGAGTACCTGCTGAGCTTTCGTGAACCCCTGATCGGCCAACGCCTTGACGTCATGGAAGGCGTCAAAAACAAGGAGAGTGCGGGACAAACCCTCGACGGCCGCATCTGCGAGCTGCGGATTCTTCAGCGCCTCAATCAGTGGCGCCACGTTATAGCCGCCCAGCATCGTTCCCAAAAGTTCGACCGCCCGTTTTGGCGTCACCACGGGAGAGGTCACTTCCTCCGCGGCGATGGCCGCCAAAAAGCCGGCCTTGATGTAGGCCGCTTCATCGACCCCGGCAGGCACTCGGTGGGTTAAAAGATCGAGAAGGACATCCCCATCAACGAGGGTGGCATCCTGGAGGCGTTCAACCAGACGACTGGTCCACTCAGCACTCAGGGGTTCAGGAACAAGTCCCTCCGCGGCTCGGGCGGCCACATGGTTCTGATAGGCTTCAAGCATGGGAAGTTAATCTCTCTAGAACAGATTTCAATCAATGACGTTGTCAGGCTCTTGAAGAACCTGACACCTGATCGCCCGCAGAGGCGAGGCATCCACAAGGGTTTTTAAGCAAGAAAAACGCCAAGAAAAAAACCCATAGGAAGGGCCTTAAAGCCCAAAAATCAGCGCTTCAGTTGCTCTAGAAGGAACGACTGTGCCTCGAAGGGGTGCGCCGCCGGGCGAACCCGCTCGTAAGTGCCATCCTCTTTTAACCGCCAAGCCTTGGAATCATCCTTGAGATAGACCTCAAGATCTTCCCGCATCCGGTCGGCGAGTTTTTTGGGGCCGACCGGAAAGCAGGCCTCTACGCGGCGAAACATGTTGCGCGCCAGAAAATCGGCACTGGCCCCAAAAATCTCCGGTTCACCATCATTCTCGAAGTAATAGACCCGACTATGCTCAAGAAAGCGACCGATAATCGAGCGGACCTCGATGTTTTCAGAGATTCCTGGAATACCTGGCCTCAGACAGCAAATCCCGCGAACAATGAGTTTGATCTCGACACCGGCCATGGAAGCCCGATAAAGCGCCTGAATCAGCAACGGCTCAGCCACCGCGTTCACTTTGATGATAATCCTCGCAGGCCGCCCAGCAAGGGCATGCTCGGTCTCGCGCTGAATTTTCCGAATCAATCCCTGATGGAGAGTAAAGGGGGCCTGCAACAGCTTATTAAGCCGCCCCACCTTACCAAGACTGGTCAGCTGCACAAAGACCTTACGGACATCTTCGCCTAAGAGTTGATCCGCGCTGAAGAGCCCATAGTCGGTGTAAAGGCGGGCGGTCTTGAGATGGTAATTACCGGTACCTAGGTGCGTGTAATAGCGAAGATGTCCTTCCTCACGACGGAGGATCAACAGCATCTTGCCATGGGTCTTGTAGCCGACGATCCCGTAGACCACTTGAACCCCAGCCTCTTGCAGACGATTAGCCAATGAAATGTTTGCCTTTTCATCAAAACGGGCCCGAAGTTCGACCACGACGGTCACATCCCGCCCCGCCTTCGCCGCCCGTAAAAGGGCATCAACGATCGGTGAATTGGCCCCGGTTCGATAAAGGGTTTGCTTGATCGCGAGCACATTGGGGTCTTCTCCTGCCTGACGAATCAATTCTACGACCGGCGCGAAGCTCTCGTAAGGGTGATGGAGGAGGATGTCTCGCTTCCTGATAACCTCAAAGAGATCATGACCACCGGCCATCTCGATGGGACCTCCCGGGGTAAATGCGGGATACTTCAATTCAGGGCGATCAATCAGATCGTAGACCTCGCGAACCCGACTAAGATTCACCGGGCCATTCACCTTATAGAGCCGATCGAGAGTGAGATCAAATTGGCCAAGAAGATAATGAATGATCTCTTTGGGACAGTTATCAGCCACTTCGAGACGGACTTCGTCCCCATAGTTACGACTACTGAGCTCGCCTTCAAGGGCCCTGAGAAGATCATCGATCTCCTCTTCATCGAGATACATCTCACTGTTCCTGGTGACGCGGAATTGGTAGAGATCCTTGACCTTGACACCGTGAAAAAGCTCTCCAACGTAGGCATGAATAATCGAGGAGAGAAAGACAAAGTCACTGGCACCACTGCCCGTTTCTTCGGCGGGTAGCTGGATGATTCTGGGTAATGACCGGGGCGCCTGGAGTATCGCGAGTTGAATCTCGCGGCCAAAGGCATCCTTTCCTGAGAGAGAAATAATAAAGTTGAGACTTTTATTGAGAATCCTTGGAAAGGGATGCGCCGGATCAAGACCAATGGGGCTCAGGATGGGGAGCAACTGCTCTTCGAAGAAGGTCTTTAGCCAATTCTGCTCACGATCAGACCACTGACTGCGCCTCAGAAATCGAATGTCTTGCGTCTCAAGCTCTGGGAGCAGAATGTCATTGAGGACCCGATACTGCTCAGCGACCAAAGCATGCGCGCTGGCGCCAATGGCGCTTAAGGTTTCCTGCGGCGTCAGATTGTCAGGCTCCGTCCGGGTCGCACCAAGGTCTGCTCGCTGAATGAGGCCCGCAGCCCTCACCTCAAAGAATTCATCCAGGTTTGAACAGGAAATACAAAGGAAATTGAGTCGCTCAAGGAGGGGCGTTCCGAGATCCTTGGCCTGCTCTAGAACCCGACGATTGAACTCGAGGAGACTCAGATCTTGGTTGATATAGAGGTCACCCCGCCCCAGATCAATCGCACCCACGAGCTCCTCGGCATCTGTAAGCACCGTATCGTCCGGACCGGTTCGGCCAATGCCACCGATCATGTATTTGGCCGCACGCACCATGCGCGTTGCTTTGGATTTTCCGAACCCTGGGATCTTGATGAGCTGCTCTATATCGGCATTCGCGAGCTCTTCGACAGAAAAGATACCGCGCTCAGCAAGGATGGATCGAGTCGTTTTGCTAACGGCCTTGGTGGTTCTGGTTCTACTGGTGGTCACTATGATGGGCTACTCTAAAAATTCCGCAACTTGTCATCATAACCAAACCTGAGGCATCGGTGGGCCCTGGATGATCTTTTATGAGACGTCGCGGGTGAATCTGCTTCTTATTATGGTCGAGAGGGTTCGACGCGGATGAATCTCACTCATCCATCGCTATCAAATAAACCCTTCAAGGACGCGTAACCCTCAGCGTCCATCTCGGCTTTTGGTATGAAGCGGATGGCCGCTGAATTAATACAATAACGCTTTCCGGTTGGCATCGGACCATCATCAAAGACGTGGCCGAGATGAGAATCTGCATGCGTGCTGCGGACTTCCGTCCTCACCCTCAAGAGCGAGTGGTCAACGCGCATCACCACATGGCTTTCCTCGACGGGGCGCGAAAAACTCGGCCAGCCGGTCCCTGAATCAAACTTATCAAGAGAACTAAATAAGGCTTCACCAGAAACGACATCGACATAAATCCCTTCTTCGTGATGATCCCAGTAGGGATTATGAAAAGGCTTTTCAGTGCCCTCCCCTTGGGTCACATAGAACTGCTCTTCCGATAGGATTTTTTTTAATTCTTCAGGCGTTGGTTTTTTAAAACAGGATCCATCGAACGACATGTTAAAGACTCTCCCTTTATGACACTCTATTGTTTCACGACCTAAAGCCTCCAAAGGGAGACCCACTAGGCACCCAAAAGTTCTTCCAGAACTCCCTCAATCGTAGCTCACGTTGACTCCGACAATCCCAGTAAACCCCAGCGCTCCATAACCCCAGACCTGTTGATACTGCTTATTAAGAAGATTGTCGAGGCGGGCAAACAGGGTGATGTTCTGGGTCACTTCATAGTTACTCGATACATTGACGAGAACATAGCCTGGCACGTTGACGACCGCGCCATTCACGTCGAAGGAACTCCGATAACCGACCACTAACACATTGAGATGGGTCGTCACAGCAGGGAGAACATGATAGTCGATATCGAAATTACCTTTGTTCTTGGGCCTTAATAGCAAGGCGTCATTCGTTCTTTGGCCCGTGGTGGCATTGTAAAGTCCGTGGGTTTGATCGAACGTGTAGTTAGCCCTGACGGCGAGGACATCAACCGGCTTCCACTCAAAAAAACTTTCGATCCCTCGGGCAACCGCGGAACTGACATTTTCGACATTACCAAGACCCCCGTTGGCACTCGGATCCCACTGAATCAAGTTACTGAAACGATTATCAAAGTAGAGGGCCCCTAGGGTGATCTCTTTCCCAAAAAGATCCTGTTCAAGGCCTGCATCCCCATTGATACTGGTCTCAGGCTGTAGCTCGGGATTGCCATAGCAGGCCTTATTAAGCTCACACAGGGACGGGGGTCTGAAGGCCGTCCCCACGTTCGCCTTGATCCGCTGATTGAGTTCCGGCACCTCGATACTTTGGTTGTAACGCCAGGTCAGGTGGCTGCCATAGAGACTATTATCATCAAGGCGCCCGCCCAGTGTGGTGTGAAAACGTTCTAACCAGTCCAGCTGGTTTTGAAGGTAATAGCCCGCATTGGTCATACTGGACATGATGTGGCTGTAGGTATTCTGATTGTCGAGACTATCAAACTTACCCTCGATGCCCGCTGTTAGGGTATCAGTCTCATGCAGATGGAGGATATGAAGCCATTCGACCTTGGTCTGCTGACCCTGATTCAGGGTCGCAGGCACCCAGTTGGGCGATGGGATCGTCGTGTAGCGCGTTTGACGATCGTTAAGGGTGTAATTCACCCCAAAGCGCTGTTCCCAGAGATTATCAAAAGCGAACAGCCGAGCCTGTCCGCGTGTATAAAGCTGATTGGTATCTGAAAAATAAAAGGGATTGTCACAGGGCACAAATTGCTTATTGAAGTTGACATAGCCCGTGCCGCCGCAGTTATCAAGGCCTACTTCTGCGGCGTTGTAGCGAAGCGTCCAATCAAGATCAAGGTCATCGGTCACCTCATAGCCTAAGCGGCCTTGTACGGTCGTATTCTGGTAAGGATCCCGTTCCCGGTTACCCATCGACTGGGCCGCCGCGGAGACGCCTAGGTCACTGAGATGGCTTGCATTTAGGGTGTAATTAAGATGATCTTCAGAGCCTGAGATACCCCCGCCGGTTTTCCAGGTATTGTAGTTGCCCCCTTCGGCCAATCCGCTGAAGGTCGGCGCCCCTTTCCCATGCTTGGTGATGATGTGGATCACCCCGCCCATCGCATCAGCCCCCCACATGGCACTCGCAGCGCCCCTAAGAATCTCAATTCGCTCGATGTTATCCACCTGAAGATTCGCGAAATCGAAGGAGTTATTCGGATTGCTGGGATCATTCATCTGGATGTTATCGATCAACACCAGCGTCTGGTTTGAGTTCGCTCCTCGAGTAAAGACCGAGACCTGTTGCCCGGGGCCACCGGCACTGACCACATCAAGACCCGGGACTACCCGAAGCACATCTGACACACTGTTGAGTCTTCGTGCTTTAATTTCTTCGGCGGTGATGACGGTCACCGTATTCCCTAAGGCAGATTCCTTGACGGTGCTGCGGGTTGCGGTGACCACCACTGGATCAAGGGAATTTTGAGAATCGCTCTCGGCGTGAAGAGTGAGGGGGGAAAGGCCCATCAAGGCCATCCATAATCGTCTTTGTCGCATCATCTTGTCCATGGAGCCAGCCGTGGCAACACCCGCTCACGGCATGTGAAAAGGCCACTGTGGACAAAACGATCAGATTAGCGGGCATGCAGCAGAGGACAGGTTCTAAGGCCTAAGGCAGACCAGCCAACCTGAATGCCCTCCGCAGCGGTCGCTGACTTTAAGGCCGGTCTCCGGGCTCGTGAGCAGCGTTTCCACTGAAGACACCGCCTTCCCATGCACGAGGCACAGTGGCATTTTGGGGTCTCTTGACTCACCTACCGTTGCGGGGGCAGCGCCGGCTTGATCAGAGCGATGAACGCTTGATGGACCAGCTTCCCGTTTAACCCGACCCACGAGATCCATGGGTCAGGCACCTTAAAGTACCGATTCAATCTACCGAGGGAATCACTGAATTGCAAGATTAAAACCACCCCTAGCGATGCGGGTGACTTCTGATACTATCTATCTCTGAACCGCTTTGGATAAAGAGGGATGCCAGCGATCATGACCCGACCTTTGAAAATGAACTGCGCCAAGAAGGGAGCCACCACCCTCTTGATGCTTCTCGCGGGAACCCTTGCACAAGCGGAATCGATCAAGATCGGCGGCCTCTTGTCCTTGACGGGCAACTGGTCTTCACTTGGAAAGGCCAGTCAGGTGATGATGGAATTTGCCCGGGATGATCTCAATGTCTATTTTAAAGATCACCAATCAACCGCCAGAATCAAGC
>QYQA01000014.1 GCA_007280285.1 Methylococcus sp.
GTGGAGAGATCCAAATGACCCTCTCATGAGAAGCCTCGCAGTCTGCGAGAGCGTCCTTATAAAGCAAGGCCAGAAACAGCATCTGGCATAGCCTTAAGAGAGACCTTTGAAGTAAGCGCATAAGATGCAAAAGGACCGGAAATTTATTAAGATACCTTTATCTTATAGCATTTTAAACATAACTGATCTTTTTGATCAAGATGGCTACAGTCAAACCAGAACAATACGATTTCTTTCATGAGGGATTCGTCACCTTTCCTAGGTATTTAACATCGAAAGTTACCTCGACGATTCCTGACTCAGGAATGTTGATATTTCTTAATAATCATGAAATAAAACAAAAGTATACTACTATCTTAGGAATAAGTAATGGTTGACCATGTTGGCTATAGCTCTTGGGATCAATCTTGGCTACTACTCTCTTATGCGAGTCACACAGGCTCCATCCTAGGGCATTTGTTATTTTTCGTAAAATGAGGCGGCGTTTAAGTCAATGTGCGGAGGCTAGATATGCAAAAAAGATTTGAACAGAACCATGTGGCCTCTTCAGCGAAGACATCATCTCTCAAAGTGATTGCGCTCAGCGCGCTTTTATGTCTCAACGGCTTATCTTTAGCTCAAGCCGAAACAGCCCATCCATCAGATATAACATCAACAAAAATCACGGCGCCGGCCACACCAACAGCGATTTCTGGAAAAGCATCAAAGGGTGCTGCATCGAACGCTCCTCAAGGCAACGCAGCGGCACCTAATCATGCAGCAGAGCTTCCACCCGCTGCAAAAGCTGACACTGTAGCTCCTGCTAATATGCTAGGTAGCCCGGTGGTGCCCGTAAAGGAGGAGGGTGGTTTGCCAGAGGGGGAATACGCTGACGTGCTCGACTGGGTCAAGCAAACGAAGTTTCATGGTAACTTGAGGTCTTATTTCTTCGCACGTGAAGAGTCGAATAGTGTTCCGCATAATCAAGCGACTGCTAGCGGAACACCTTTACCTGAGAACTCATTCTCCTTGGGTGGATATGCTGGATTGATGACAGCCCCACTATATGGATTACAAGCAGGTTTGACTCTCGGCGCTGCGAATAGTTTGGGGCTGAATCCCAAAGGGTCTGCTTACTCGCAGATATATACCGGCCCTACAGGGAAGCAAAGTTATTCTGATATACGAACAGATATGAGCTTACCTGGTGGTACTTTTTACGTTTTGAAGGAAGGTTTTTTACAATATACGCACAAATACTTCAAAGTACGCGGTCCTGATCAAATCATTGATACACCATGGATCATGCCTTCAGACTCCAGAATGGCACCCAGTGCATTCCGTGGGGTTTATGCTGAGGCCTATCCATTCCAAGATATTGAACCGCTTAAGGATATATCGTTTGTTGGTCTGAGGCTTTGGAGTTTCAATGGACGTTCAGATACAACCTTTGTTCAAAACAACCTTTATATGACGGGGCACATGCAAGGACAGGTTGGTCTAGGAGGCCTTACCGGCGTTACAACGTCTGGTGCCATGGCTGTTGGCATGAAGTTCACACCTAAAGATGCGCCTTACAAAGGAGAGCTCTGGTATAACCAGTTCTATGACTTCAGTAACCTCCTTTGGTTCGATGGTAGCTACAAGCTTAAAACCGGTACTGACTTTACGCCACTTTTCGGGTTTCAATTCGCGGATCAAAGTTCGACAGGCACCTGCGATCTCTGTTTAGCTACAGCCGCTAATAGTGGTCAGGGTGCGACAGGAACGGGTGCAGCAAACACACAAGCCTATGGCGCTCTGCTGGGCGTTGATACCCCTTGGATAACTGTAACTGCTGCCTATAATAATATTTTAGCCCAGAGAAACACATTCCAGAATGGTAACTTGATATCGCCTTACAGTTGGGGTTACTCGACAGACCCTCTCTATACGACCCAGATGATCAATGGTCTTATCGAAAAGAATACTGCGGGTCAAGCCTGGAAAATGGCGGGAACTTCTTATTTTATGGATAAACAAATCAAAGCAATGCTTTCATACGCACAGTATTATCTCGTGGGTTGTGATACGGGAGCTTTATCAGCAGCTACAACGTGTACGAAAACACAAGGATATACGGCAGGTAGTTCATACTTGAATAATACCTCGAATGAAACTGACATAGATGTTACTTATTTCTTCGCAAAGGCATCGATGTTGGACGGTTTGTCTGTAAGGAACAGAATGGGTGTAGCGCAAGGTAATAGTAGTAGAGGGCATGACTGGTACGAGCGCTTCCAGATTCAGTATCAGTTCTAACCTTGAATTATAATTTGTACACATATAGGGTAAATTTATGTTCAGAATTTCATTGCTGATCTTTTTCTTTTTAGCTGCAGGTTGCGCTAAAGATCGTTTTGATAAAGGTCTGACAGAGAAGGAATATGAAGAACTTGCTGTAGAATCTGTAAGTAATAAACCGATCAGTGTCGCCGGAATAGACTTGTGGGATAAGGGTCTACCTAATAAAAAGTATACGGTTATAGGTGTTGTTTCTGATAAAAGACGTGTAGGAACCTTCGACCAAACGGTCTACAATTCAGATATGTCAAAGCTGGTCAGGAAGTTAGGTGGTGATGCAGGAATCATCATCAAAGCAGACACCGTCGTGGTCAATAAAGTTGCCCAAGGTTGCGGTTCTTCGCCGACTAACTATAACGGCGAGTATTGCGGTGAGAACGGTATGGCAGATCTCTTCTCTGAGGGTGGCGGCAATCGTGAAGGTACTAATGCTACCATCGAAAAGCGCTTATCCCATGTGGTAGTGATTAAGTACGCGCCGTAGCCTTAATCTGAGTTATCGATGTGGGGCCTTTTTTATTTTCCACTTGAGTGTTGATGTCAGACTCAAAGGTATGAACAACTTCACTGTGTGAACTACTGAGAGTAGAAAGGATGCTCCACTTCCCGAAAGAACTTTCAGGATATTCGTCTATCTCAAGTCCAGTATCAGCATGGTTGGTCCTTCCTTCAGTTCAACCGAAGGTCTCATTTTTATGCTCAGCCTGGAATATTGCTCATGACGAGCCGCGCTCCTAATGGTGCCATGGCCAGAGAAAAAAAAGGTTTGCTGAACATTCTCAATAATCAAGTTACTTTTTGATCAGGTGCAAACCCTAAGCCATAGTTTTAGATTTTGTCCTCGTTGTGCGGCGCCCAATCCAGAGATTAAAGAGGAGCGGTGCCTTGTTTGTCTTCACTGTGATCTCACCTTCTATTTCAATACAGCAGCAGCCGCTGGCGCTTTCATTCTTTATGAAGATCAGGTCATCCTCTGTGAGAGGGCCCGAGACCCCAAAAAGGGTCTAATCGATATTCCAGGGGGATTTATTGAGCCTGGTGAAACGGTAGAAGAAGGTCTTCGGCGCGAAATTTATGAAGAAATCCATGTTGACGTGGGTCCCCTTCACTATCTGGGGAGTGCACCCAATTTTTACCCTTATCGTGATGTTCCTTACCAGACGGCCGATCTCTTTTTTGTGGCACCCCTCGCTTCTCTTGAAGGCTTAAAGGCCCAGGATGATGTGGCCTCAATCAAGAGGATCAACCCCTTCAGTTTCAATCCGGCTGATTTTGCCTTTGACTCTACACGATTGGGTTTTGAATATCTGTTACGTCATCTAGTGATTTTTGAAGATAAGTGACTGATAACAGTGCCAGATCCTCATGAAGGTCAACGTAAGACCATCGCCTCCATGATCGATCCACTCATCAATTTGTGATGCCTGAATCCATTGTCCCTCCAGAATTTCATCAGGATCAAGGGTCACCGGCTTTTCGGCGATGGTTTTGAACAGCGAAATAAATTCCCAGCCGGTCTCGGCATTTGCCTCTAGTTTGAGCAAAAATTCAAGCGGGTTGGTTGGGATGAGTCCCAGTTCCTCCTCAAGTTCACGATACGCGGCGGTCAAAACCTCTTCACCTGCATCAACATGTCCTGCTGCTGAGGTATCCCAAAGGCCCGGATTGACATCCTTATGGGGGGACCTCCTCTGAAGGAAGACTTGACCTCGTTCATCAAACACTAACAGATGGACTGAGCGATGGCGGAGCTTTAATCGATGAATGTCGCTGCGTCGCCGTGGACCCAGAACCTCATCATGCTCATTCACTTCATCTAGCCATTCATCGGTTTTCAAGGGTCTATCCTCACGGCGTAAAGATTTGTTCGATGTCGCGCTTTGAGTCTTCCTGCGTCTGGAAGATCTCCCAACCACCACCCAACGATTTATAGAGACCAATCAACGCTGCTGCAGTATCCGTGATGCTCGCGGCATACTCTCGCTGATCCAGTAATAAGCGGCGTTCAGTATCAAGGAGGTTCAGAAAGTCTTCAACGCCAACCTCGAAACGAATATTTGCAATTTCATAGGCCTTGAAGCTTGCTTCAGAGGCGGTTTGTAACAAAAGTTGGCGGTCTCTGAGTCGATCGTAATTGACCAGAGCATTCTCCGTTTCCTCTAAGGCGTTGAGGACCACCTGCTGATAATCAGCAAGCCTGACATCGGCATGAGCTTCTGATGCCTTGATCCGCGCATAGACTTGTCCCATGTCAAAGGCCGGCCAGGTGATTCTAGGACCAAAGTTATAGGCGCCGGTACCGGGTGCTGCGAGTCCTGTTAGAGAATTTGATTCGAGATTGAAGCTACCGACAAACGTGACTTTTGGAAAGACATCGGCCATCGCCACGCCGATCCGGGCGGTAGCGCTGGCAAGAGATCGCTCAACCTCCTGAATATCGGGTCGCCTTCTTAGAAGGCTTTTGGGATCACTCAGGTGAATCGTAAGCGGAGGTTTTGGAATGGGCGCTGGAATGAGTAATTCTTTGAGCAGCGCGGAAGGAATTTGCCCCGTCAAGACCGACAGCCGGTGAATATCTTGATGGACCATGATATCGATCGGAAGAATCATGGCTAAGGTGGTATCGTACTGCGCTTTAGCCCTTTGGGTATCGAACTCCGTTCCGATACCGGATTCTTGACGGGCAATCGTTAGATTCCATGTGGCTTTTTGATTGTCGGCATTTCGGCGTTCGACGGCAATCTGATTCTGGTGCCCGCGCAATACAAAATAATTTCGGGCTACTTCGGCAATGACGGTGAGGGTCAGATTTCGCCGGTTCGCTTCAGCTGCTTCAATTTCAGCTTCTTTAGATTGAATATCACGTCTGATTCGTCCCCAGATGTCCACTTCCCAATAGGTATCAAAACCAATGCTGTAGAGGTTGAGGTCTCTTGGGACATAGTTTTTGTTGTTGAGAGCGGCGAGGCTTCTTTGGAGACTGCTCCAGTTCGTATGGGTCGTCGGCTGAGGAATCAGATTGAGCCCTGCCTCAAGAAACAACGCCCTGGAGGTTCGAAGGTTCGCTTCGGCCGCTTTAAGATCGTAGTTATGAGTGATGGCGCTTTCAATCAGCGTCGTCAACCGTTGGTCCTTGAATTGCCGCCACCACAGTAGATCGACTGATTGAATATCGTATTCCTTCTCAGCTTGGTTACCAAAGGCTTTCCCAGGATCCATCTCTGGACGTTCATAGTTGGGCCCCACAGGGCAGCCCCCAAGGAGAGGCAACACGAGAAGAAGATAAAGCCCTTTGGGAAGAAGATGAGGCAAGGATTTCATCTCAGAGGGTGGTTTTCTTCGTTGGTCCTCTTTCAACCAGGGATCGAACAATGACAAAAAATATCGGGGTCATCAAGAGACCAAAAACGGTGACACCGAGCATCCCGCTGAAGACGGTTGTACCAAGAATTCGGCGGACTTCTGAACCGGCACCACGGGCGATAACCAGGGGATAAACGCCCATAATAAAAGCCAAGGAGGTCATGACAATGGGCCGGAGCCTTAACCTTGCTGCGGTGATGGCTGCGGTGATTCGATCATCGCCTTGGTCTTGCCGACGCCGGGCAAATTCGACGATCAAAATGGCGTTTTTACAAGCCAGCCCCACTAAAACAATGAATCCAATTTGAGTGAAGATATTATTGTCCATGTCGCGCAACCAAATACCCGTCATCGCACTCAATAGACACATGGGGACAATCAAGATGACGGCGATGGGCAGTGACCAGCTTTCATATTGAGCCGCCAAGGCCAAGAAGACAAAGAGGACGCTCAGCGGAAAAATCACCATAGCCGTGTTTCCTGCCAGAATTTGCTGAAGGGTTAATTCTGTCCATTCAAAACCCATCGCGGGTGGTAACAGCTCTTTCAATAGTCCTTCGATGATCGCAATCGATTGGCCACTACTGACCGTGGGGAGCGTTATCCCATTTATTTCGGCAGCGGGGTAAATGTTGTAGTGGGATATTTTGTCAGGCCCTGTCGTTGGACGAACGTTGATCAACGTACCAAGCGGAACCATCTCTCCCTCAAGATTACGGGTCTTAAGGTCCTCAATATCTTTGGCATGGGCTCTAAAGCGACTTTCCGCCTGGGCGGAGACTTGGTAGGTGCGTCCAAAAAGATTGAAATCGTTGACATATAAAGAACCCAGATAAATCTGGAGTGTTTGGAAGACGTTCGACAGAGGGACACCGATCGATTTTGCAAGCGTTCGATCTACATCCACCTTCAACTGCGGTACCGATGCTCTAAAGGTTGTGAAGACTTTAGTAAAACCTTGAATGGCCGACGCCTTTTGAATGATGGCATTGGTTACCTGAGCTAATTCCTGTGGCCCTTGATTGCTTCGATCTTGAATCTGTAGTTTAAAACCACCAACCGTACTCAACCCGCGGACTGGCGGCGGTGCGAAAACGGCAAGATAGGCACCATCGATCACGCTCAGACGTTTTTGCAGGTTGAGAGTCAGCGCCTCGGTTTGAAGTTCTGGATGTCCGGCGCGAAGATCTGCGGCGGTGAGGCGGGTAAAAAGAGTGCCTGCATTCGATTGATTGCCCCCACCCAACACGGAAAAGCCGGCATATGCATTGACATGCGCCACACCTTCCGTTGCAAGAATGATTTGACTTGCCTCCATCACGACCTTTCGGGTTCGCTCGAGTGAGGCTGCATCGGGGAGTTGGGCGTATACGATGAGATAGCCCATGTCTTGAGCCGGAATAAATCCAGTAGGTACTTCATGAAACGCAACCCAATTAAGGCAGGTCAGACCAAGAAAAACGGTCAGAACTAAGCGCCAGCGTCCAATGAGACTTTGGACCAGTCGGCTATAAGCCTCACCAAAACGATCGAAGGCGTGATGAAACTGGGTCAATAAACGCCCGATCAGTGTCCGAGGCTGTTCTGCTTTATCGCCTGCCAGATGATCACGATCCAATAAAAGAGCGCAGAGCGCTGGGCTTAAGGTCAAAGAATTAAAGGCCGATATCACGGTGGATACCGCGATGGTCAGTGCAAATTGCTTGTAGAAGGCCCCAGACACGCCGGTAATAAAGGTCGTCGGAATAAAGACAGCGACGAGAACGAGTGCTGTCGCCACAATGGGTCCCACGACTTCTTCCATGGCGCGGCGGCTCGCTTCTTTTGCCCTCATCCCTAGGGCCATATTTCGTTCGACATTCTCAACCACCACGATCGCATCATCGACCACGATCCCGATCGCGAGGACCAGCCCAAAGAGCGATAAGGTGTTGAGGGAGAGGCCTAGAAAGGCCATCACGCTGAAGGTGCCAATGAGGGAGACGGGAACCGCGAGCAAAGGGATGAGGGTGGCTCGCCAAGTCCTCAAGAACAGTAATACCACCAGAACCACCAGAAGGATTGATTCGGCTAAAGTCGTAATGACTTTCTCAATGGACTGTTCGATAAAGACGACGGTGTCATAGGACAAAAGGTAGTCCAGTCCTTCTGGAAAACGTGCTTTCAGGTGGTCGAGTTCTTGAAGAACGGCCGTTTTGGTGGCAATAGCGTTTGAACCTGGCATTTGGAAGATAGCAAGACCCACACTCGTCTTGCCATCCAAGATTAATTCAGAGTTGTAATCTTTAGACCCAAGTTCGATGCGTGCCACCTCTTTGAGACGGGTGACCTGTCCTTCTCCGCCAATGCGAATGATGATATCGCCGAACTCCTCAGGGTCACTCAGCCGCCCCTGGGTCATCACGGTGTATTGAAAATCACCCTGATCAGGTGCCGGAGGCGCCCCAATAACCCCCGCAGCCACCTGAATATTCTGTTCGCGGATCGATTGAATCACATCACTGGCGGTAAGACCCCTGGCAGCCACTTGGCCTGGGTCTAGCCAAATTCGCATGCTGTATTCGCGGCCACCAAAGAGGCTAATGTCGCCAACGCCTGGGACCCGCGCTAAGGCGTCACGCATCTGAAGTAATGCGTAATTGGTCATATAAACATTGTCATAGCGCCCGTCTGGAGAAATCAGATTGATGACAAGACTGAGATCTGGGCTTCTTTTGCGAACGGCAATGCCCTGGCGGCGGACTTCTTCTGGGAGTCTCGGCTCTGCAAGGGCGACACGGTTTTGTACCTGGATTTGAGCTTTATCGAGATTCGCTCCCGTTTTGAAGGTCACCGTCAACTGTAAAACGCCATCATTGGATGACTGGCTGGACATGTAAAGCATGTCCTCGACCCCATTTATTTCCTGCTCAAGCGGCGTAGCGACGGTATCTGCAAGGACAAGGGCACTCGCGCCCGGGAACATGGCCTTAACCTGGACACTGGGAGGCGCAATTTCGGGGTACTGTGCAATAGGCAAAGTAAGCAGCGATAGCGCGCCCACCAGCACGATCAGAATGGAAAGAACCGCCGCAAAAATGGGGCGGTCAATAAAAAAGTGGGTAAAACGGTTCATGTCCGGGGCAGAAGATCATCCATCATAGGGGATGACAATAGGCTCAGGTTTTACCAAGATGCCTGGCCGGACCTTGGCAATGCCATCAATGATGATTTCATCGGACGACGTGAGCCCTTCAATGATCACTCTGAAGGATCCATGAAGTTCTCCTAGTTGAATGGCTTGGTAGACAATACGGCCGTCCTGAAGAACAACCCAGACATAGCGCTGATTCTGATCAGTCCCGATGGCTCTTTCTGGAATCAGCAGTCCTTGAGTCGGGTTGCCTGAACGAATCCTGACCCGAGCAAAAAGACCTGGCGTTAAAAGTTCATCCTTATTGGTGAACACACCGCGGAGCTTCAAAGTCCCGGTAGAAGACTCCATCTTGGGTTCGAGATAGTCAATCACGCCGCGATGGGGATATCCCTGTTCATCGATGAGTCCAAGTTCTGCATCGAGATGGAGGCTATTCATCGGGCGATCAGTGCCCTGAAGCCGCCGATAATAAAGGGCGGTTCGCTCATCAATGTCGAGATAAACATAAATCGGATCGGTGGAGAAGATGGTCGTCAATAGCGTGTCGTCATTCCTCACCAGATTGCCCGGGGTGATGAGTTCGCGTCCGATTCGGCCATTGATGGGCGCTTTTATCTGGGTGAATTCAATGTTGAGTTGGGCCATGGCCAGTTGGGCTTCAGCAACATGAAGCGATTCTGTCGTGTCGGCGACGCCGTTGAGGCGTTGTTCGAATTCCTCTTCCGAAATGGCCTTGGAGAGTTTCAGTCGGTTTGCACGGCGGAGGTCGTTTTGAGCTGAAACACGTCGAGTGCGGACCCGTTCAAGTTCCGCTTGGGCGCGCTGAAGTTCAATCTCGTAGGTCCTACGATCGATGGCAAAGAGGAGTTCTCCGCGGCGGACTTTTTCGCCATCTTTAACCAAGACGCGATCCAGATAGCCGCTGACCCTCGAACGAACCGCGACGGATTCTAGTGATTCCATGCGGCCATTAAATTCATCCCAGCGTTCTAGGGTCTGTTCAATGGGGCGCATCGTTTTGACTGCAAGGGGAGGCGGCTTTGCTCCTGTGGCCGTGGGATGCTCAGACTGGCATCCAGCGATCAACCCGACCAGAAGGGTTGTCATCAGGGTGACTTTATGGCCCCAGCAAAAAGGCCATCTTTGACGATCAAGGCTCGGGTCTGTCATCTGACAAATGGGGTCGAAAAGGGCACGGGAGGGATCACTGATCCATTATTCCATGGACCCACCCCTTTGGCGAAATGGATGGAGTGTTATGTGATGCCATAAAGGGTCGCTATAATGGAAGGTTATGCCCTCCAACATCTAAAGGTTCTCCATCCGCATGATTGAAAAGTTAAGGAATATCGCCATTATCGCTCACGTTGACCACGGTAAAACCACGCTGGTTGACAAGTTGTTGCAGCAATCGGGTACCTTTGCCGCCCACGAAAAGTTCGAAGAGCGGGTCATGGACTCCAATGCCCTCGAAAAAGAGCGTGGCATTACGATTCTGGCTAAGAACACTGCGATTGACTGGGGTGAATACCACATCAATATCGTCGACACCCCGGGTCATGCCGATTTTGGTGGTGAGGTAGAGCGTGTTCTTTCCATGGTTGATTCAGTCTTGCTCTTGGTGGATGCCGTTGATGGTCCGATGCCACAAACCCGTTTTGTTACCCAAAAGGCGTTCGCGTTAGGGCTCAAGCCGATTGTGGTGATCAACAAAATTGACCGCCCAGGGGCGAGGGCACATTGGGTGCTCGATCAAACCTTCGATCTTTTCGACAAGCTGGGCGCCACCGATGAGCAGCTCGATTTCCCCGTGATCTACGCCTCCGCGCTGAATGGTTACGCGGGGGACAATCCAGATGTTCGCGAGGGCAACATGGATTATCTGTTCAAGACCGTTATCGATAAGGTGCCGCCTCCTGCGGTTAACCATGAAGGTGGTTTTCAGATGCAGATTAGTCAGTTGGACTACAACTCCTATGTCGGTGTGATCGGTATCGGACGCATCCAAAGAGGCACGATCAAAACGAATAGCCAGGTCGTCGTGGTCAATCGTGATGGGACCCAACGTTCAGCGCGACTTCTTCAAGTTTTCGGTTTTAAAGGTCTCGAGCGGGTTGAGGTGCCAGCCGCTAGCGCCGGCGATATCATCGCCTTTACGGGGATTGATGCGTTAGAAATCTCCGATACGATCTGTCACCCCGACGCCATTGAATCATTGCCGCCTTTAATGGTGGATGAACCCACGGTCAGCATGACCTTTCAGGTCAATAACTCTCCTTTAGCTGGCAAAGATGGCAAATTTGTGACCACCCGTCAGATTCGTGAGCGTCTGCAACGTGAGCTACTGCATAACGTTGCTCTCAAAGTTGAGGATACGGTCGATCCTGATAAATTTCGTGTTTCTGGACGCGGCGAGTTGCATCTTTCTATCTTGATAGAAAACATGCGCCGAGAAGGTTATGAGCTCGGCGTATCACGGCCTGAAGTCATCATCAAGGAGATTGATGGTGACACGTGTGAGCCTTTCGAATTCGTCACCATCGAGGTGGAGGAAACCAATCAAGGTGCGGTCATGGAAAAGCTGGGTGAACGCAAAGGCGATTTACTCAACATGGTTCCAGATGGTCAAGGACGCGTGCGGCTTGAGTACATGATGCCCTCACGGGGACTCATTGGCTTTCAAACCGAGTTCTTGACGGCCACGTCTGGAACCGGACTGCTCTATCATGTCTTCGACCATTACGGTCCTATGAAGAAAGGTGACATCGGTCAGCGCATCAACGGGGTTATGATCTCGATGGTTGCGGGTAAGGCTTTGGGTTACGCCCTGTTCAACCTGCAGGATCGCGGCCGCATGTTCATTGATCACGCGACCGAAGTGTATGAAGGCATGATCATCGGGATTCACTCGCGTGACAATGATCTGGTGGTCAACCCAACCAAGGCTAAACAGCTGACCAACATCCGTGCAGCCGGGACGGATGAAAATATTCTTCTGGTCCCACCCATCCGTCTAAGCCTCGAACAGGCGCTCGAATTCATCGATGATGATGAACTGGTCGAAGTGACACCAAAAACGATTCGACTTCGGAAAAAACTTCTCTTGGAGCACGAACGTAAAAAGGCGAGTCGCTCCTCTGGTGACAGCTGAATCGCATGATGTCTGGGGTCTGTCGACGTGTTTTTTTTGATCCCAGAAACCAAGCGCCACCTGTTACAGCCTCTGCCCATCAGAGCGTATAATTGCTCTTTTGATATTGGGTCTCCAGGTTGCTGGCCCTTTCTCCACCTGAGTTCGTCATGACGTCATTCGCTAAAGAAATTATCTCGGTCAATCTTGAAGACGAGATGCGCCAGTCCTACCTTGATTACGCGATGAGCGTCATCGTTGGAAGAGCACTCCCAGATGTGAGGGATGGTCTTAAGCCTGTGCACCGACGGGTTCTTTACGCGATGCAAGTCCTCGGTAACGAATGGAATAAGCCTTATAAAAAATCAGCGCGTGTGGTGGGTGACGTCATCGGTAAATACCACCCGCACGGAGATTCTGCGGTCTATGACACGATTGTTCGTATGGCCCAGCCTTTTTCGCTGAGGTACATGCTGGTCGATGGTCAGGGAAACTTCGGTTCGGTGGATGGTGATCCTCCCGCCGCCATGCGCTATACCGAAGTCAGGATGTCAAAGATCGCCCACGAATTGTTGGCCGATCTCGAAAAGGAGACGGTTGATTTCAACCCCAACTATGATGAATCTGAAAAAGAACCCACTGTTCTGCCGACCCGGGTTCCTAATCTGCTAATTAATGGATCTGCGGGTATCGCCGTGGGGATGGCCACTAATATCCCGCCGCACAACCTCACCGAGGTCGTCGATGCCTGTCTCTATATGATCGAGCATCCCGAGGCCACGATTGAGGAATTGATGACCCTGATACCGGGCCCTGATTTTCCAACAGCGGGCATCATCAATGGGGCCAGTGGCATTCGAGAGGCCTATCTCACCGGTCGCGGACGAATTTATCTTCGTGCTCAGTGTGAGTTCGAGGAAGATAACGGCCGCATCAGCATAATCGTCAATGAGCTTCCCTATCAGGTCAATAAAGCACGCTTGATGGAGAAGATCGCCGAATTGGCCAAAGAGGGTCGTCTTGAAGGCATTTCAGGCCTCCGCGATGAGTCTGACAAAGATGGCATGCGGATGGTGATCGAACTGAAGCGTGGCGAAGTGCCTGAGGTGATTCTTAATAATCTCTATCAGCAAACCTCGATGCAGAACGTCTTTGGCATCAATATGGTGGCGTTGATTGATGGTCGTCCCCGCTGTCTTAATCTTCGAGAAATCATCGCGGCCTTTATTAATCACCGCCGTGAGGTCGTCACCCGACGAACGCTTTATGAGCTCCGAAAGGCACGAGAAAGGGCGCATATCTTAGAAGGCCTTGCCGTAGCCCTGGCCAATATTGATGAGGTGATTGAGCGTATCAAAACCTCCCCTAATCCCCAGATTGCAAGGGAACGGTTGCTTGAAAAGCGCTGGAACCCTGGTGTTGTATCAGAGCTTCTAGCTCGTGCTGAAGATGCGGTAAGGTCACGACCTGACAGCCTTGGCCCTGAGTTCGGTCTTAACGAGGAAGGGTATCGCTTATCACACGAACAGGCACAGGCTATTTTAGATCTCCGTCTCCATCGCCTGACGGGACTTGAACAAGACAAAATCATCGGAGAATACAAGGAGATTCTGACTAAAATTGATGATCTCTTAGCGATTCTCGGCAGCGATATTCGTTTGATGGAAGTGATCCGTGATGAACTGCTGCTGATCAGGGATCAGTTTGGAGATCAGCGTCGTACCCGCATTATTGAACATTATCTTGACCTTTCAAGAGCCGACCTCATTACCGAAGAAGACATGGTGGTCACGGTCTCCCATGAAGGCTATGTGAAATCTCAGCCATTAACGGCCTATCGGGCGCAACGACGCGGTGGCCGTGGGAAGTCCGCGACGACCATGAAGCAAGAGGATTTCATCGATAAGCTGATTGTGGCGAACACCCATGACACCATCCTTTGTTTCTCCAGTGTGGGTAAGGTCTATTGGTTGAAGGTGTATGAGTTGCCGGTGACCAGCCGCATTGCGCGCGGTCGTCCCTTTGTCAATCTATTGCCGCTCGAGGATAAGGAAAAAATTAACGCGATTCTCCCGATTCGAGAATTTGACGACAACCACTTTGTCTTCATGGCGACCAGCGCCGGTATTGTCAAAAAAGTTGCCTTGCGAGAATTTGAGCGTCCTCGCTCAACCGGTAAAATTGCCATTGACCTCCGCCAAGATGATTATTTGGTCGATGTGGCGGTGACCGATGGTCAGCAACATGTGATGTTGTTCAGTAACGCCGGTAAATCTGTGTGTTTTGCCGAAGATGATGTGCGGGTCATGGGCCGCGGCGCCACTGGCGTAAGGGGGATGACGTTGCTTGATGATCAAGAGATCATTGCCCTGATCATTGGTACCGAGGGTTCTGTTCTTAATATCACTGAGAATGGTTATGGGAAACGGACAGCGCTGAGTGATTTCCCACGACACCGCCGCGGCGGTCAAGGGGTGATCGCGATTCAAACGAACGAACGCAATGGGGCCGTCGTGGCCGCTGTCTTGGTTGCGGATCATGACGAGATCATGCTGATCACCGATGCAGGGACCTTGGTACGGACCCGCGTTGAAGAAATCAGGGAGCTGGGGCGAAACACCCAAGGAGTGACCGTGATCAAGCTTAGTGCCGGTGAAAAAGTCGTCGGTGTCGATCGGATTCCATTTCTCGAGGGTGAGGACGGCGATCTCATCGACGACGAGCCGATGGAGGAGGGAGGCGAGGGAATAGGAGATCCGGGTGCAGCGCCCGTATAATTTCTCCGCAGGTCCCTCGATGCTGCCTGCTGCGGTTCTTGAGCAGGCCCGGGATGAACTGATGGATTGGCAGGGCTCTTCACTGTCAGTCATGGAAGTCAGCCATCGCAGCCCGCCCTATCAGGGCCTCGCTCACAAGGCCGAGGCGGACCTTCGTGATTTACTAAAGGTTCCGGCCGAGTATGAGGTGTTATTCCTTCAGGGTGGCGCAACGGGGCAATTTGCCGCGGTCCCCATGAATCTGCTTCGAAAGAAGACTCGAGTTTCTTACCTCGATACCGGAATCTGGTCACAAAAAGCCATAGCAGAAGCGCGCCATTACGCTGCAGTGATTGAGGTGGCCAGCGGCCATTCTTCTGGGTATCGTGATATTCCACCAGAATTTGAATGGCAACACGATGAGGCATCGGCCTATCTCCATTACACCTCGAACGAAACCATCGGCGGGGTGCAGTTTCAACACATTCCAGATGCGTTAGGGATTCCCTTGGTTTGTGATATGTCTTCTGACCTTCTTTCAAGACCTTTGGACCTGAGTCGTTTTGGGCTCATTTATGCCGGCGCCCAGAAAAATATGGGGCCCTCTGGCATCACCGTCGTCATCGTTCGGGGTGATCTCTTGGGATCGGCAATCAGGCAAACCCCATCCATTTTCAACTATGGGATACAGGCTGCTGAGAAATCCATGTTGAACACACCGCCGACCTATGCCTGGTATCTCCTGGGCCTTGTGCTTGAATGGCTTAAACGACAAGGGGGACTCGAGGCCATTGCGGGGGTGAATCATCAAAAGGCCGATATCCTTTACCAAGCCATTGACCGATCATCGCTGTTCCATAATCCAATAGCCCACACCTGCCGCTCTCGGATGAATGTCCCTTTTTTAATCAAGGACACTGCGCTTGAATCATCGTTCCTGAGCGAAGCCAAACAACACGGATTAGTCCATCTTGAAGGGCATCGTTCGGTAGGCGGTTTTAGAGCCAGTATCTATAACGCCATGCCGCTTGAGGGCGTCAATGCGCTGGTTGATTTCATGGTCGAATTTGAGCGACGTTACGGTTGATGGACATCTTTCTAGCTTCACTTTTAATGCCCTCAGAAGGCTCTTGCCATCAAGGTGGGACGGCATGAGCGGCACGGATCATACTGAACTCCAATCAATTCGGCTGGAGATTGATCATATTGATGATCAACTGTTAGCACTGATCAATCGCCGCGCCCACTGTGCCAAAAAGGTTGCAGCTATTAAGACGTCCCAGGGAGAGATCGATTGTTTCCATCGACCAGAGCGGGAAGTTGAAGTCCTCAGAAGGATGATGGATAAGAATGAAGGGCCCTTGAGCCGGCAAACCATAGGTCGTTTTTTTAGGGAGCTCATGTCGGAATGTCTGGCGCTTGAAAAACCCTTAGTTGTTGCTTTTCTTGGGCCTCAAGGGACGTTTACTCAACAAGCGGCCTATCGCCATTTTGGACAGGCGATAAATACAACGCCGACGACCACCATTGAAGATATCTTCAAGTTGGTAGAGAGCGGTGCCTGTCAGTACGGAGTGGTCCCGGTTGAAAATTCGACGGATGGCGTGATCACCCATACTCTCGATAGTTTATTGCACTCATCGCTGGTCATCACCGGTGAAGTCAGTCTTAGAATTCACCATAATCTGATGTCAAGCCATGAACGGCTTGATGCGATCGAAGTGGTCTACTCCCATCAGCAATCACTGGCTCAATGCCGGCAATGGCTCGATCGATATCTCCCCAACACACCGCGGACCCCGGTCAGCAGCAATGCCGAAGCAGCTCGCCTAGCGGGTCAGCAGGATCATGCCGCGGCGATTGCAGGGGAGGTCGCTGCCGATCTTTATGGTCTCCATATTCTTGAGCGGGATATTGAGGATGAGCCTGACAATACAACGCGGTTTTTGGTGTTAGGACGGAACCCGGTGGGTTCCACAGGGACGGATAAAACCTCGCTTCTCCTCACGCTTCAAAATGATCCTGGCGCCCTTTATGGGGTACTTGAGCCTTTCGCCCGCCATGGCATCAGCATGAGTAAAATTGAATCACGGCCTTCACGTAAAGTAGCTTGGGATTATGTTTTTTTCGTGGATGTGGAAGGCCATCTTCAGGATGAATCATTGGCCAAGGCCCTTAAGGAAGTCGGTGAGCACGTGACGCTCCTTAAGATCCTCGGTTCTTACCCCAGAGCCATTGTCTGAACAACTGGATTTCACACATGGATTTTATCGACCTCGCCGTTCCTGCTGTCCGCCTACTGGTCCCTTATACCCCAGGAAAACCCATTTCTGAGCTTAAACGAGAGATGGGCCTCTCCTCAATTGTCAAATTAGCATCCAATGAGAATCCACTGGGCCCGAGCCCGCGAGCCCTCGCGGCCATCCAAGGGCTTATCCAGGACCTCCATCTTTATCCTGATGGCAGTGGATTTGGGCTTAAATCAGCGATCTCGGCCCGTTGTGGTGTTGATCCTGGCTCTATCACCCTCGGTAATGGGTCTAACGATGTACTTGATATTGTGGCAAGGACCTTCCTTGGGACAGGGGTTTCAGCGGTCTTTTCAGAACACGCTTTTGAGGTGTATTCCATCGTCACTCAGGCGGTGGGCGCCCGTTCCCTTATCGCCAAAGCGCATGACGGATCTCATGGACCCCGCTATGGACATGATCTAGATGCCTTCCGAGCAGCCATCCAAGACGACACGAGGGTCGTCTTTATAGCCAACCCCAATAATCCGACCGGTACGTTTCTAAAGCGGTTTGAATTGGCTTCCTTTCTCAGCGATGTCCCTCGGCATATCCTCATTGTGATAGATGAGGCTTACTTTGAATATGTAGAAGACCCAGACTATCCCAATGCCCTAGATTGGCTTTCAGAGTATCCCAATCTCGTGGTGAGTCGGACTTTCTCTAAGGCCTATGGTCTTGCCGGCCTCCGGGTAGGCTATGCCCTCTCACATCCCGACGTGGCGGCCTTGATGAATCGAGTTCGCCAACCGTTTAACGTGAACAGTTTGGCGCTGATGGCCGCTGAAGCAGCGCTCGGCGACGAGGCCCATCTTGAGAATACGGTGACACTCAATCGTTTGGGCCTTAAGACCGTCAGTGAAGTGCTCATAGGACGTGGGTTTGAGGTGATTTCTTCAGTGGGTAACTTTGTGACCTTTGATCTTGGAATCCCCGCAGCCCCCATCTATCTTTCGCTACTCCAAGCCGGTGTCATTGTGAGGCCGATTGCTAATTATGGGCTCCCGAATCATCTTCGGGTTTCTCTTGGGACGCCTGATGAAAACCAGTTGTTTTTAGAGGCTCTGGATCAAGTGATGCCTCGATGATTAATCGTCTTTGCATCATTGGCGTTGGACTCATTGGGGGTTCTCTGGGGCTTGCGCTCAAAGAGGCTGGCAAGGTCGGTGAAGTTGTCGGGGTTGATCAGGATCCAGACAATCTCGAGGATGCTCTCCGGTTGGGACTCATTGATCGGGGTGAAATGGATGTGGTTCAGGGCGTTATGGGGGCCGACATCGTGGTCTTTGCAGCGCCCGTTGGGGCGTTGCCGTTCATTTTCAGGAGCCTTCAGCCCGTTTGGGATTCTGAAGTCGTCTATACCGATACCGGTAGCACTAAAGGGGATGTGATCGCCAATCTGGTGGAGGTTTTTGGTGGTGTTCCTAAAAACTTCATACCAGGTCACCCCATTGCAGGCGCCGAGCGCTCTGGCGCACGCTCTGCTTCCGGTGATCTTTTCAAAGGACGTCGGGTCATCCTGACCCCGCTAGCCACGGCGTCTTCCAAGGCCCTCCAAACGGTTGAAAATTTGTGGCACCTCGTCGGTTCACAGGTCCATGAGATGGAGCCTGTGCACCATGATCAAGTTCTGGCGGCTACGAGCCACCTCCCGCATGTTCTCGCTTTTGTTTTGACCGCGATGCTTGGTCGGAAGGACGAAAAACAAGACATCTTTCAGTATGCCGCTGGCGGCTTCAGGGACTTTACTAGGATCGCATCAAGTGACCCTAAGATGTGGCTGGACATTTGTTTTGCTAATCGCGATGAAATTATCTCGCTCATCGAGGCCTATCGTGATGCGCTCGGTGATACCGCCGACTATCTCAAAAATGGGGATGCTGAGCCTTTATTGAAACTCTTTCAAGATGCCCGCGCGGCTCGTCAACGCTTTATCGATCAAGTGGAAAAATAAGTATGCATCACAATAAGATCACCTTTGAGGTTCAACCCGGCGGCACTCTTCAGGGGGAAGCACGTGTACCGGGTGATAAGTCCATTTCTCACCGATCTATCATGCTCGGATCGATTGCCGAAGGGATCACCGAGGTGACGGGCTTTCTAGAAGCTGACGACTGTCTCTCGACGATGGAGTCTTTCAAGGCGATGGGGGTCTCCATTGAAGGCCCAAAGGCGGGTCGGGTCACCATCACGGGCGTTGGCCTTCATGGTCTCAAAGATCCGCAAAAACCCCTCTATCTCGGCAATTCTGGGACTTCGATGCGTCTTCTCTCGGGCCTCCTTGCAGGTCAAGCCTTTGATGTGGTTCTGACCGGTGATGAATCGCTCTCTAAGCGTCCAATGAAGCGAGTCACGGATCCCTTGCGCCAGATGGGAGCCGCCATCGATACCACTGACGACGGAACGTCCCCCATCAACATTCATGGCGGGGTCGCTCTTAAAGGGATTCATTATGAAATGCCGGTCGCCAGTGCGCAGGTGAAATCCTGTCTTCTGCTTGCAGGGCTTTATGCCAAAGGGACCACATCCGTTCACGAGCCTGCACCCACCCGAGACCATACCGAGCGAATGCTGTCGGGCTTTGGCTATCCTGTCACGCGCGAAGGGCCAACGGTCTCCGTGCAATCAGGCGGGACGCTAAAAGCGTGTTCTATTGATGTTCCAAGTGACATTTCATCTGCGGCATTTTTCATGGTGGGCGCTTCCATTGCGCGGGATGCTGATGTCACCCTGTTGCATGTTGGCATGAATCCGACGCGGACCGGCGTCATCGACATTTTGAAATTGATGGGTGCCCAGATTGACATTATCAATACCCGAGTCGTCGGTGGGGAGCCTGTGGCTGATCTTCGCATCAGATCCAGCGCCCTTCGGGGAGTGGCTATACCGGAAGAGTTGGTGCCACTTGCCATTGACGAGTTTCCGGTGTTGTTTGTGGCTGCTGCCTGTGCCGAAGGACAAACGATACTGACCGGAGCTGAGGAGTTGAGGGTCAAAGAAAGTGACCGGATCCAAGTGATGGCGGATGGCCTCAAGATCTTGGGTATCGATGCGACGCCGACGCCGGATGGCATGGCAGTGATTGGGGGTCCTCTCGGCGGGGGTGTGGTTGAATCCCACGGTGATCACCGGATTGCCATGGCTTTTTCAATCGCAGGACTTCGTGCCAGTGGACCCATCACCATTCATGATTGCGCTCCAGTCAATACATCATTCCCCACCTTTGTGACACTGGCCCATTGCTTGGGGCTTAAGATAAAGGCGCACAAGGGCGATGCTGTATGACCATGACACTCCCTGTCCTGACCATTGATGGCCCTAGCGGTTCCGGCAAAGGGACGGTGAGTCGCGCGGTTGCAAAGGCGTTGGGTTGGCATTTTCTCGACAGTGGGGCGATTTATCGCTCCTTAGCCTTTGCGGCCCTTCAGTCCGGCATGCACCTCGATGATGAGGCATCTTTGGCTGAACTTGCTGTGTCCATGGACCTTGTCTTTAGCGCTGATGACCCACCTCAAGTGTGGCTAGATGGCATCGATATAGCCCTTCAGATTGGTACCGAAACGGTCGGCAATGCCGCCTCTTGCGTGGCACAGATCAAGGGAGTCCGCGAGGCACTTCTTCAAAAACAGCTGAGCTTCAAAAAACCCCCAGGTTTAGTAGCCGATGGTCGTGATATGGGCTCTGTCGTGTTTAAAGAGGCCCCCTTCAAAGTTTTCTTGACAGCGAGTGCTGAGGTTCGAGCTAAACGGCGGCTTATGCAGTTGAAGGATAAGGGTCATGATGTTAATCTTAACGGCTTGATTTCGGAGATCGAGCAGCGAGACCGTCGCGACCTTGTACGCACCGAAGCTCCGCTCGTTAGGGCAGAGGGTGCGGTGCTCATTGATTCATCTGACCTGTCGATTGACGAGGTCATTCGTCAGGTGATGAAGGTGGTCCAATCTGACCTCGATGAATGAAATCATTCACCACCAGTGTATCTGGTATTTTTTACAATAAAAGTCGTCTTGTTTCCCCGTGAAACCTGATGCATTCTGAAGATTGATATGAGCGAGAGCTTTGCTGAACTGTTTGAACAGAGTCTGGCCCAGGCCGAAATGCGTCCTGGAAGCATCATCCGTGGCATCGTCATTGATATTGGCGCCGACGTCGTGGTGGTTAATGCAGGCCTGAAGTCGGAAGGTGTCGTGCCGAAGTGGCAGTTCCTAGATGCTGACGGACAAATTGAAGTCAGTATCGGTGACACAGTCGAATGTACCCTTGAGCTATTGGAAGACGGCCTCGGTGCAACCCTGTTATCCCGCGATAAGGCAAAGCGACTCAAGGCTTGGACCGATCTTGAAGATGCTCATGAAAAGAATGAAACAGTGGTGGGTCGCCTCACTGGAAAAGTTCGTGGTGGATTCACTGTGGCCATCGGCGCTTTAAGAGCCTTCCTCCCAGGTTCTCTTGTCGATGTTCGTCCCGTTCGCGATACCGGTTACCTCGAAGGGCGCGATCTCGAATTCAAAGTGATCAAAATCGATCAAAAGCGCAACAATGTGGTGTTGTCACGCCGTGCCGTGGTCGAATCAGAATTTAGTGCAGAGAAGGAAGCGCTCCTTGAGAATCTCAAGGAAGGCGCGATCGTGGCGGGTGTGGTTAAGAATCTTACCGATTACGGTGCCTTTATTGACTTGGGTGGGGTTGATGGCTTGCTGCATATCACCGATATGGCTTGGAAGCGTGTTCGCCATCCTTCAGAAGCCGTTGAAATTGGCCAGGAAATCCAGGTCAAGGTTCTGAAGTACGACCAAGAAAAAAATCGTGTCTCCCTCGGCCTCAAGCAGTTGGGCGAAGATCCATGGCTTAATATTGCCCGTCGTTACCCAGCCAATACCCGCTTGTATGGTAAGGTCAGCAACCTGACGGACTACGGCTGCTTTGTTGAGCTTGAAGAGGGCGTTGAAGGTTTGGTCCACGTCTCTGAAATGGACTGGACCAATAAGAACGTCAACCCCTCAAAGCTTGTCCAATTGGGCGATGAATGTGAAGTCATGGTGCTCGACATTGACGAAGAGCGTCGCCGTATCTCCCTCGGCATGAAGCAGTGCAAGACGAATCCTTGGGATGAGTTTGGGACCACCCATAATAAGGGTGACAAGATCAGTGGCACCATCAAGTCCATCACTGACTTTGGAGTCTTCATTGGCCTTGATGGCAACATCGACGGTCTGGTGCATCTCTCCGATATTTCCTGGAACGTTCCAGGGGAAGAAGCGATTCGGAACTATAAAAAGGGTGACGAGGTTGAAACGGTCATTCTGGCGATTGACCCTGAGCGCGAGCGGATCTCGCTCGGGATTAAACAGTTAGAGCAGGATCCCTTCCAGAACTATCTCGCGACCCATGAAAAGGGTGATCTGGTCAATGGTGTCGTCAAGGAAGTCGATGCGAAGGGTGCGGTCATTACCCTCGCGGATAGCGTTGAAGGTTACTTGCGTGCTTCTGAATTATCGCGTGATCGCATTGAAGATGCGCGCACCCAATTGAACGTGGGTGATGAAATTGAAGCGAAGTTCATGGGCGTTGATAAGAAGAGCAAGTCTATTACGCTCTCGGTCAAGGCAAAGGACCAGGCCGAAGAGGTTGAAGCCATGAAGGGTTA
>QYQA01000032.1 GCA_007280285.1 Methylococcus sp.
AGGAGGCCGGCATTTCGGTGGAGACCATTCGCCGCTATCAGGGCCGCTATCCGATTCTGGGTGTCTGTTTGGGTCATCAAAGCATCGGCTATGCCTTTGGCGGCGAAATCATTCGAGCGAAGTCGATCATGCACGGAAAAACATCGATGGTTTATCACCATGACCTCGGTGTTTTTGAGGGCCTTGATCATCCTTTTCAGGCGACCCGCTACCATTCCTTGGTGATTGAGCAAGCGACGCTGCCTGATTGCCTCGAGGTCACGGCTTGGACAAAAGATCCAGAGGGGGGAGTGGAGGAAATCATGGGTGTTCGTCACAAGACGCTTGATATTGAAGGCGTCCAGTTCCATCCGGAATCCATTTTGACCCACCAGGGGCATGATCTTTTGGCTAATTTTTTGAGGCGGTAGTGGTGCCCTCTTTGGATGCCGTTGATGCGATGACTATCCCCAAGGTCCTTGAAATCCTCTTAGCAGGGGGCCACCTCTCCTCATCACAGATGCGGCAGGTGATGCGCTTGATCATGTCGGGAGGGGCGACACCCGCTCAGATCGGTGGCCTTTTAATGGCCTTAAGGGCCAAAGGCGAGACAATTGAAGAAATCGTCGCCGCGGCGGAGGTGATCCGCGAAATGGCAACTCAGGTTCCTGTGGCTTCAGATTATTTGGTCGATACCTGCGGCACGGGTGGCGATGGTGCTCATACCTTCAATATCAGTACCGCTGCGGCGTTTGTGGCCTCAGCTGCAGGCGCAAGGGTTGCAAAACACGGCAGCCGTTCTGTCTCCAGTCGCTCAGGGAGTGCCGATGTACTTGAGGCCGCAGGGGTCCATTTAGCGCTGAGTCCGGATCAAGTTCGAGCATCCATCGACACGGTCGGGCTTGGCTTTCTCTTTGCTCAGCATCACCACAGCGCGATGCAGCAGGCCAGTCAGGTGCGCCGTGAGCTCGGGGTTAGAACGATGTTCAATCTTCTAGGGCCCCTCACCAATCCCGCAGGTGCCCCTCACCAAGTCGTGGGTGTCTTTTCAAGTGATTGGGTTCAACCCTTGGCGCATGTCCTTAAAGCCTTGGGGAGCCATCATGTGCTGGTCGTTCATGCCGAAGATGGTCTCGATGAAATCAGTCTTAGCGCCCCCACCCAAGTGGCTGAACTCAAGGGTGGGGAGATTACGATGAGGACTTTGACACCCGAATCGCTGGGGTTTGAGCGGCAATCCCTTGAGTTATTGGCGGTGACGAGTGCTGCTGAGAGCCTTGCCATCATTCGTTCCGTTTTTGATGGCGCGAAGGGCCCTGCACGCGATATTGTCCTTCTGAATGCTGCAGCAGCCATTTATGTTTCAGGCGTTGCCCCAAGCCTTGAAATAGGGGTTGAAAAGGCGAGGGCGGCGATTGATTCAGGGGCTGCGGCACAGAAGCTTGAGGCGCTGATTGACTTCACTCATGCCACATCGTCACCCTGATGGATTCCTGATCATGAACGCATCCACCCCTGATATTCTCATCAAGATCCTCAACCGGAAGATCGAGGAGGTCCAAGAGCGGTCACTCAACGTTCCTCTTGAGGTGCTTTATCAGCAAGCGGAGGCTCAGGACGCCCCCAGAGGCTTTGTGAAGGCGATTGAGGCCAAGCTGCGTGTGGGTCTCCCGGCGGTCATTGCCGAGATCAAGAAGGCGTCCCCCAGCAAAGGGATTATGCGCCCTGATTTTCATCCCGCCGATATTGCAAGATCCTACGCGAATCATGGTGCGGCCTGTCTTTCGGTGCTGACCGATCGTGATTTTTTTCAAGGGGCTGAGACTTACCTTGAGGAAGCACGAGCGGCCACAAAACTTCCTGTGATACGAAAGGATTTCATCATTGATGTCTATCAGGTGGCAGAAGCCCGCGCGATTGGGGCTGATTGTATTCTTTTGATTGTTGCAGCGCTCGATGATGAAGCTTTGGAGACCTTGTCGGAAGCGGCACATGCTTTTGGGATGGATGTTCTCGTTGAGGTCCATGATCGGCTAGAACTGGAGCGGGCATTACGACTTGATCTTCGGCTGATCGGGATTAATAACCGGAATCTTCGAACCTTTGATGTTCATCTCGACACCACGTTTGACCTGCTTAAAGCCATTCCCGCTGACCGAATCGTGGTAACCGAAAGCGGTATTTTAGGTCCTGAGGATGTGGCCCTGATGCGTGTCCATGAGGTTCATGCGTTTTTGGTGGGGGAAAGTTTTATGCGTGCCGCAGATCCTGGCGCTCGACTGGCCGAGCTGTTTGGGTTCTAGCCCATCGGTTTGGGTCCGCCATCCTAGGTGGTGGTTGGCTTCCCCCTTATTCGCTATGATGAAACCCCATCGTCAAGCCTAATACCGGCTTGACGATGGGGCTCTGCTGGGTTCTTTGTTCATCGATACTTTTGGGAGCCGTGTTCTCGAATGGCAGCGTTTCTCAATGTCCTTGAAAAAGTTCTGACTTGGTTCTTCTCGCTGGCCTTTGCCGCCATTTTGATCTATGGCTACATGCGCTGGAGTCACCACCGGGAGATTGAGGCAGATCCTTGGCATCAGACCCAGAAAAAAAACACCTTGGAAGCCTACCAGGCGTTCCTCCGTCAGTGTCTCTCTTGCCCCCAGGAAGCGGCGGCCCGGAGCGCGCTTGCGGCCCTCCAACGACAAGATGGACTGATCAGTCAGCTGGCCCGTGAGCATCTTCCGGAGCGCTCAGCGATTGCGCTTCCGGCTTTTTCCTTGGATGGTAAGCGTATTCTCGCGACGTGGGGGCGTGGCCCTGATTTCTGGGATGCTGAAACGGGCCGTCGCGATTCCTTTGGCGATAAGACGTTCGCCAAGGAGGGGGGGCATCTTAGAGTGGATGCGCTCGATTACGCGCCGAACAGCCGCCGCATTGGAACTGGCCTTGCCGGCCGAGAGGGTGGGCGCCTGATGATGTGGGATCTTTCTACGGAGGCGATGGTCGGCTCCCATGTGGTTGATGGCTATGACGTTAAGACGGTCATTTTTTCACCGGATAGCAACTGGCTTGGTTGGCGAGGGGACGGACCTATTGGGGTCTGGAACGCTCAAAGTGGCAAGTTTTTTAGAGGTAATCATGAGGGAGTTCAGTCGATCGCCTTTCTCGATGCGGGCGGGGGTGAGTTATTCTTCCTGACGGCCGGAGGACGAGATCTGTGGATCTGGGAGGCCGTCACCTTGACCTTGATCCATGAAGTCCGCATCGATAGTGATCGAACTCTTTTAGGCTTAAGTTATGATGGCCGCGTCGTGGTTTACACCGATGGGCGGGTTCTTGAGGTCTTCGACACGCAGACGGGCGCTCCGTTGGCTACCCTTCGAGATCTCGAAGGGGACATTCTTTCTTTTTGTAGAGATGCTGAAACTGGATATCTCGCCATCGGGACCCGAAGCGGCTTTCTCTACCTTTGGGATCCCAAAGGATCACCACTCCCCATCGGCCGGATTGCCGCCCATGCGGGGCCTCTAGAAGTGCTGGCGTGTGGCGGCCAACATCGAGCCGTCTCGGTCGGTTGGGATGGCGCCAAAGTCTGGTCGCTTGAGAAAATCGCCGAGGGGACATCGCCCGATCGCCGCAAAGACGCCCCTCAAGATGCCCTCAAAATCCCCGCATCGGAGCGCTCTATGCCTCGGCGAGAAAATAATTGATGTCTGCCTATCCTTCACCTGCGCCTGCGCCTGTTTTTAGAAGTCAGTGGGTTTCGGTCTCATGAGGGGTGACTTTGGTCTTTTCTTATTGATCGAAGCGAGCCTTTTCTGAGTGCACGAGCTCTCCCTTTGCGCGAATCTCATCGAGCAGCTTGAGCAGCTGGCGGTTGAGGCTGCGGCGGCTAAGGTAGGGCGGATTGAGCTTAAGATAGGGGTTCTTTCAGGTGTTGAACCGCAACTCATGGCGGCTGCCTTTGGCATGGCCCAAGTGGGGACCATCGCTGAAAACGCCGCGCTTTTTATCGAGGTCACACAGCCGGTGATCCATTGCCATGACTGTGATCATGAGGGTGAGGTGAGCCCGCAAAACCTCCTTTGTCCCCACTGTGGGTCTGAATCCACCGAATTGGTGGCGGGTCATGAGCTCATCCTCGCCCGGGTGGAGCTTTTGGGTTCTTGGCCCGATGCCCGCGTTAATCCCCTTTAGGAATGCCCATGTGTACTGATTGTGGCTGCCAAATTCGAGGACACCAGCAAATCCTGGCCAAGCCTTCTAAGGCCCCCGATATATTCCTTGGGCGTCCGGAGCGAATCCTTCAGGGATTGCTTCAAAAGAATGATCAACAGGCGGATCAGAATCGTCAGCAGTTTGATCGCCATGGGGTGTTAGTGATCAATCTGATGTCATCGCCGGGTTCTGGTAAAACTGCGCTGCTTGAAGCGACCCTGAAGGCGCTTAAAGGAGAGCTCCGGATGGCGGTCATTGAAGGGGACCTTGAAACGGAGAATGATGCCAAGAGGATCCGGGCACTCGGCATTACCGCCTACCAGATTACGACAGGAACTGCCTGTCATCTCGATGCCCATATGGTGGCACAGGCTCTTGATCATCTTCCACTCAAGGACCTTGACGTCCTTTTTATAGAGAACGTTGGAAACCTTGTCTGTCCAGCCAGCTTTGATCTTGGGCATCATCTCAATGTGACGCTCCTCTCGGTCACCGAAGGCGATGATAAACCTCAAAAATATCCCGTGATGTTCCGGGCGGCAGATCTATTGCTGATCACCAAGACCGATCTTCTCCCTTATCTCCCGGAATTTTCAATGGCACGGGCGACAGCCTCTCAAAGAGCCCTTGCAACCAAAGCCAAGCTTTTTCCCCTCTCCGCTAAAACCTCTGAGGGACTTTCCTCATGGACGGATTGGATGAGACGTCAGCGCGCCAGCTACCAAGCACTCCTTGAAAAGGGCCTCAGCTTAAAGCCGCGCGTGGCCCAAGAAGGCAAAGCCCTTCATCTTGAGCGGCCGGAGATCACCTTTAAACCACTGACCTTATGATCCTGAGCCTTCAAGGTGATCCCACGGCTCGCTTCTTCCTCTGGTGAAGGTCGGCGCGTCATCATCGGCCGCTGCCTTCAGGATCCTTATTGAAGGGCGGGTTCAGGGCGTTGGCTTTCGCCCTTTTATCTCCCGTCTCGCAAAAGATCTCGGGCTTTGTGGCTGGGTCCTTAATGATGGTGGTGTCGTGAAGGTGCACGTCGAGGGCCAGATATCCGATCTCAAGATGTTTCAAGAGGCTCTGATCGATCAGGCCCCCCCTTTGGCCCTTCCCTCTATTGGAGTATCGCAAGCGATACCCCTTGAGGGTTTTCACCATTTTGAGATTCTTAAGAGCCGAAATGATCACCAAGGGGATCGGGTGATGGCTCAAGACCAAGGCGTCTGCAAGCCCTGTCTTCTTGAACTAAAAGACCCTCAAGATCGGCGTTACCGCTATCCCTTCATCCACTGCACGCAATGTGGCCCGCGCTACACGGTCATTCATGATTTTCCCTATGACCGTCTCAATACGGTCATGGCGGACTTTCCTCTTTGCATCTCATGCCAGAAGGAATATGAGAATCCGATCGATCGCCGTTACCATGCAGAAGCGATGGCCTGTCCCCAATGTGGCCCTGTTCTTTCTTATCGAAAAGGGACTGATGGCCCCTTTCTTATGGGGGAAGCGGCTCTTAAAGCTGCGATCGGCGCGTTGGTGGCTGGGGCTATCCTCGCTGTTAAAGGCATGGGGGGCTATCACCTGATGCTGGATGCGACGTCGGAAGACAGTATCGAGCGGCTTCGCCTTAGAAAAAATCGTCCTCAAAAACCTCTGGCGGTCCTTGTGTCTGAAGCCTTGATGGATGAACACTGGCCGGAGGATGGAACGGATGCTCGACGTCTTGCCCGTGAAAAGCTCCTATCGCCCGATCGTCCTATTGTCTTGATGCCGCTGGGTGATCGAGCCTTATTTTCTTCAGGCATTGCGCCGGGACTTCAAGAGATCGGTATTTTGCTCTGTTCTACCCCGCTGCAGGCGCTATTACTCGATGGCGTCGGTCGCCCCCTGATTGCGACTTCCGGGAATATCAGCGGAGAGCCGGTCTTGATCGATCCGAAGGCGGTTGATCAACGACTTTTAAATGTGGCCGATGGCTTTTTGCATCATGACCGGCCCATTCTTCGCCCCGCGGATGATGGGGTCTTTAGGGTCATCGAAGGGAGGCCCAGACCTTTAAGGATCGGCCGGGGAGGAGCGCCTTTGATGTGGCGATTAAAACGTCCTTTGATGGAACCCCTTCTCGCTGTGGGGGCCGATCTTAAGAATACCTTTGCTCTTTCTAAGGCGGATCGGGTCATCGTCTCTCCGCATCTTGGCGATCTTGGAAGTCCTCGAGGTCTTGAAGTATTTGAGAGTCTGGTGAAGGACTTTGAGCGGCTTTATGGCATTGAGCCTCGGCAGGTGGTCGTTGACCAACATCCGGGTTATTTTTCAAGGCAATGGGCATTGGATCTTGGGCTTCCACTCATCAGTGTCGGCCATCATCACGCTCATGCCTCAGCCGCTTATGGGGAGTGGGGCGGGGAGGGTGCGCTTCTCGTCTTTACCTTCGATGGTTTGGGGTATGGAGAAGATGGCACCCTTTGGGGCGGTGAAACGCTTTTGGGGCGCCCTGGGTGTTGGGAGCGGGTGGGATGCCCGAGATCTTTCCATCTCGTGGGTGGAGCCTCCGCGAGCCGAGAGCCTTGGCGATCGGCCCTGGCCCTCCTTTTTGAGACCGGACGCGATAGCTTCAGAGATCTAGATCCTAAGGCCCTGGTGAAGACGGCCTGGCGCCTTAGAATCAATACGCATGAAACCACATCCGTAGGTCGTCTTTTTGATGCAGCCGCCGCACTGATGGGGCTTTGTATGACCTCCCGTTATGAAGGGGAAGCCCCGATGCTCCTTGAGGCCCTCGCTGAAAAGATGACAGGGATCGAAGGGCTGTCATTACCGATCGAAGAAGAGAGGGGCCTTTATCGGTGGGACTGGTCCCCGCTGATCGATCCCCTGATGGATGAGGGGCGTCCTTTATCAGAACGGGCCGTCCTTTTTCATGAAACCCTCGCACGGCTGATCGGGCGTCTCGCTCTAAGGATTCGTGAGGGCCACGAAGGGATCACAGCGGTTGCGCTCACCGGTGGCGTATTTCAAAATCGGTGTCTCACGGAATTAGCCATAGGGCATCTTAAAGCGGCGGGGTTTAAGGTCTTTTTGCCCGAGATCTTTCCCGTCAATGATGGAGGGATTAGTTTTGGTCAGGTTATCGAAGCACAGGCTTTGATGTCCTTCAATGAGGGGCAAGGAGAGGATTATGGAGCGGGATGAGCGTTTAGATGATCAAGGTTTTGGTGACTTGGCGAATGCATCAGGAGACCTTCGTTGGCCTTTACTTGAGCGGCATTTTGCGCGAGGGGTGGTGGTCGTGGTGTTAAGTCCACTCGACTTTTTGGCGGTCGCCAAGGTGATGGCCCAAAACGACGCGGACGCTTTAGCGGCGTGGATGGCGGCAGGACTCGTGCGAAAAGCCACCGATGAGGATGCTAAAAGTTGGGCAGATCAAGATGCCCTCCTCAACGCCGTGGTGGTGGCTCCTTGGGTTGTGGTCCAGATGAACCACAGCACCTAGAGGCGAGAGTCTTTTTTGGCTTCAAGGCAGAGACCCACAGTGGCTCCCATTACCTTTTTTTGAAGAAGAGCTCAAACGAGCGTTTTCCCCCGATGACCCCAATGAACTCCGAGGCTGCGGTAAAAAGGAGCAGCCAGAAAAAAAGGAAAAGGTGGTTCGCAAAAAAGAGGGGCCAGCGGATTTCGGATCTGTATTCCATGAGAGCACTCAAAAGTCCATGTCCCTCAAAAAGATGGGGGAGCACTTCCTCAAGAACCAAGGCCAAGGTCCCCAGAAAAAAATAGATCACGGTCTTCCACAAGGTCCCTATTATCAAGGGATGTTCCCGGTAGCGCTCAAGAAAGTCTCGTCCATCAAGGACAAGGTAAAGCTTTCCTAATACCAACGCACTCAAGGTGGCGCTCGCGGAGCGCCCTGGGGTCACGCCAAAGCTCTCTTCATCGAGATGGCGGATTAATAAAGACAGATGGAAGACGACCAGGAAGAAGAGCGTTGGTGGGAAAGCCTTTTTTCCTTCCTTTAAGATGACGTGAAACCATTTTTTCATTCAGGTGGCCCAAAGGTTTTGATGGAAGGCGTGCGATTATCTTAAAGGGGTTTATCCTCGGCGCGGCGAAAAGCGCCCAAAGCCAAGAGGATCCATCCGATCATAAAACTGAGGCCGCCGAGGGGCGTGATCATCCCG
Organism: Methylococcus sp.; assembly: GCA_007280285.1. Classification (GTDB taxonomy): domain Bacteria; phylum Pseudomonadota; class Gammaproteobacteria; order Methylococcales; family Methylococcaceae; genus UBA6136. The sequence continues at coordinate 8,355 of QYQA01000032.1, forward strand.
AACTTTCGGATCCCTGAGAGGCAAAGCGTATAAAGGCTGCCTGAAAAGATAAGAATCCCTATCCCCATCAGAACACCTGCTGTGTAAAAGATCTTAGAGGTAGGGTTCCTTTCAAAGAGAAGGCCGATGGCGATGATCGCTAAGGCATGGGCCAGATGATAATCGACGGCGGTCTGCCAGATCGTTAGATCGCCTTCGGTGAGCGACCCCTTTAAGGCATGCGCACCAAAAGCCCCGAGTAATACGGCTAGGAACGCCAATAAGGCTCCGATGCCGATCAGGCGATAAGCTTTTTGGACATCAGGATGAGACGGCATGACTTTCAGTTTGAGGGGGGTGATAAGAGGCGCGTAGCTGAAACGACATCATCAGCATCAAGTAAGGCATTCAATCGATCCTTATTGAAATACGGCGTCCTGTCTTCTGTTGCAACCGATCAGGGGGTATGCCGCCGGAGAAATAAAAGCGGCATGCCCCCTTGGGGTGTGAGATCGATCAGGTCATGACTGACTTATTTGAGCGGTCTTATCGATTGGTGATACCGAAACAATTGGTGCGGATCGACCGCGGCCTTAATGGCCATCAGGCGGTTCAGGTTCTCCCCATAGTAAGAGGTGGCCCAATCCCTGAGAGAAGGGTCAGGAAAGTTCTGGTAAGCACCACCTCCACATAAAGGTGTAATCGTTTTGTAAAATCTATCCTGCCAACGGTGCGCGAGCATCCGCGAAGGGATGGTTTGTCCGGGCGTCCAAGTGATGCCAATCGAAGCAAGCCATTGGCTTTGACGATGAACAAATGCGGTATCGGTGGGTTTCAATGCATTGGTCTCATGACCCATTTGAAAAAACTTAATCGAGCCAGAACCTTGAGCATTGGGCCATTGAGTGAGCCACTCCCGCATCGCTTGAATCATGGAGTTTGGCATGGGGCCATTCACGAATCGAGAACGCTCCTGATAATAATCAGGCGTACCCGCTTCTGAAAGATAGGAACTAGCATTCCAGTAGGCCATCAATTGAATGACTTCCTGATCTGGTGCTTGCAGTTTGTAGATGGGCGCCAAAATTTCCTTAAGATCGCGAGCGGAACCAATGTATTGACCAATCACAGAGACATTCATGGGTCGCTCTTGTCCTTCAAGTGCTAATCCAGGGGTCAGGGTGACTTTAGAGCCTAGTTCCTTCGGTGCCGCCTCAAAAGTCTTAAAATAGACGTCAAGAAATTCATTAGTGACGTTGGACCAGCCCAATTGGAATTCTACGATTTGATCGACCGGGAATGTATTGAGCGTGAACGAGGTGTTGATGCCGAAATTACCCCCAGCGCCTCCCCGCATGGCCCAGAAGATGTCCGGATTGGTTTCTGCAGTGGCCGTCACCATGTCGCCATTCGCTAGAACGACATTCGTCGCGATGAGATGGTCACTCGCGATGCCATGCCGGCGCATATCAAAACCCACTCCGCCCCCAAGAAGAAAGCCGCCCGCAGCAACCGTTGGGCAGCGACCATGCGTTATCGATCGGTTGACCTTACTTAAGGCGGAGTAAATGGATCCATTACGAATCCCGCCACCGACAGTGAT
>QYQA01000099.1 GCA_007280285.1 Methylococcus sp.
ACTGGGCGACGGCCGTTGGCGAGAAGGAACGCCAACCACCATCACCAAAATAATTCCCCGCGAAATACCAGTCGACATTCCCGCTGTTGCCGCCATACTCCGCCTGATAGTTTTGGCGGCCGTAAGATCCCCCGTAAGACTGGGCATGAAAGCCGGAATGAGTAAATCCACTTTTCGTTCGGACCTCGAGTGCGCCCCCTAGGGTATTGAGTCCGAAGAGGGGATTCGAACCTGGCACCATTTCCATGTTGGCAATCGCGATCTGAGGGATCAAATCCCAATTGACCGTATCACCGAAAGGTTCATTGACCCTCACCCCGTCCTGATAGACCGAAATGCCAATCGGGGTCCCAAGGATCGGCGAAGCCTCGAAGCCTCGGTAGGTAATATCTGGTTGATAGGGATTGTTCTGAACGTCATTGATGTTGACGCTTTCAAGTCGTCGATTGAGAAAGTCAGGAAATAGAATCGAGTCATGCCGATTAATTTCTTCGTCCTCATAGTTCTGGACATTCCCGGATATCTTATTTTGGCCAAGTCCGATGGTTCCGATCGGCGTATTTCCGACCACATTGACTTCTTCGAGTTCGAAGGCATCAATCGAGACGTGCTTGAGTGACTCTTTCGGGGCGTCCGTCGTCTGAGGAGATGCGTCTGGGACGTCAAGTTTATCCTGATCTTTCGGCGGGGTATTCGCTTCATCTCCCCCCTGAGCCCTCATGGGTGAGATGAAGATCATGAGGAAAAAAAACGACAGCGGAGTCATTTTCATCATGGTTTCATAGTCATTCAACAAGGGTTCGCTGCATGACCCTTATTATATCGTTCGCCGCCCGCTCAAAGGTCAAGGACCGAACCCTGACCCATGCATGGAGTCCTGTGAGCATCAGACCGCGGTGGACGTTGATGGAGACCGTGCGCCTGAAGGGAGCTGCCTGCCCACTTCACCTCGTCAGAAGGGGTGACAGCCAAGACCAAAGTCGGCCACCCCCTGACATCAACCGTGCAGTGACTTTAGCCTGGGTGGGGTGAGCGCAAAGACCATACCCAAAATAAAGCCGTGATCGGCAATAAAATCCAGGTCCCATAAACGCCTGGGGGTGGAGCCGCAACCATCAGGGGTTTCAAAAAACCCACGCCCAGTCGCAATGCCAACTCCATTAATTGGATCCCTAGCATAAAGCTTACAAGCTGACGGTAACGGAGGACGACCGCGAGCCCCATCATGGCCACCACCAGCTGACTGGCCCCCCATTGACCAATGATGGCCACAAGGTTCACCCCCGCCTCCCCCTCAATAGGGATTCTGGCGATGCTCATAGCACCGCTATCGGAAGCAAACATGTGAATCAGACTTCGGATGGTCCCCATCACCGTGAGAAGAATGAGGTAGTAATACGGTGCTTTCTTTAGGATCAACGTTGCGGCAGTGTGGTTAGCCATCAAGACCTCTTCCTTATCAATAGACATCAGCGGGTTGACTCAAAACAAAAGGACGACCCCCCACTAGCGCGGGATGGTCCTTGAAATATGGCCACCATTCAGAGCATCACCCCCCCCAAAGGGCACGCTCTCATCTCACCAAAGATCAAGATGCGAAGCGACATGGACCAAGAGGACTTTTCAACCTTGATGAGAAACCCAACACCCATGCCGTCATCGTCTAGCCATGATCGAGGCTCACTTTAGCGTCACTTGGCTGCCATCCAGGTTTTGCAAAAAGTGCTTTAAACTTATCAACCGGGCCGTTCATAGCGATAAATTTCAAAAAGAGCTTCCTCCAGACATGGAACACGACGCGAATTGGGTTATGGGTATCAATGGGATTAATGAGGCCATAAACCAGCGGAATATCGCGATCCTCTGGTTGATACGTGCCGAAAATTCGGTCAAAGATCATCAAAATCCCACCATAGTTTTTGTCGAGATAGACATCGTTACTCGCATGATGAACGCGGTGGGCGGACGGGGTATTCAATAGTCCTTCGATCAATGAAAGCCTAGGTACCAGCCTTGTGTGTAGCCAAAACTGGTAGATCAGACTGAGATTAAGGAGGCCAAAAACCAATATCGGATGGAAGCCTAACCAGACCAACGGCAGGAAAAAAAGCCAAGACAGCGAAAGAAAAGGGGTCCAACCGAGTCGAATGGAGGCCGAGAGGGTGAGCTCATTAGGCGTGTGATGTGAGCTATGAGTTGCCCACATGAGATGAATTTCATGGGCTGCACGGTGATACCAGTAATAGACAAACTCCAAGCCGAAGAACAAGGCCACGTAAACCCAGCCATTGTCTTCAGGCAAGGTCAACGCGCGATGCTCCCAAACGAAGCCTCCCATCACACCCACGACAAAAATCTGGTTGGCAAGCCCCGTGAGCTGATGGCCAACACCCACGCCAAGGGAGGTCAAACTATCGACCCAAGGGTAGGCGCGCTTAAATTTTTTTCGGTAGGCGTAAGACTCGAGGAAAACCGCAATGACGACGATCAAAATGAAAATGGGGCTTGACGGTTGAAAGGGGATAAATTGTTCCATTTTTATCTATCGCTCCTCAGTCGTTAAAGCGAGGAGATTTTTTCTCCTCTACGATCCATTTTGAACGCAAGCCAGGCCTCTTGATGAGGCCAAGTCCACAGCAACCTATTTTTGGGGGAGTTCCATACTTTCAATACCAATTTGTTGGCATTGTTTGCGTTTCATGATGGCCCCTGGAATTCCAATCGGGTACTTGTCCCGACAGCTGATGTCAATCTTCTTGATGGCCAATTGAATTTGTTCCTTCTGCATCTGCTCTTGCGCCGCCTTGTCGGCAGCGGAAGTGCAACCCGAGAGGGCGAGGAACGTAAAGGCTAAGATAATGATTTTCATAGAAATAAAGTTAGTTTCTGATCTGCTTCTGGTCGAATGAGATAGAAAGCCTCGCAACGTCGACATTCATAGGGCGTTGCTGAAGCCCCCAGAAATACCCTAGCGCCTTCCCGTCCGATTGACGCCACCATTGACATTTGCAGGCCCTTGGCCCGCTGGCCTGCCCGCCTTGCCATAGCCTGCGCCTGGTTGAACACCTGCACCGGATGCGGGTCCACCTCTTTCAAATCTAGGTCCAGCACCTGCCCCGGGGGCCCCAACGCCAACGCCAGGCGTAACACCTGCGCCAGGCGCACCTGCGCCGACTCCGGGGGCGGCGCCCATTCCGGGTGCGCCCACGCCCAATGCACGCTCAGGAGGCGCCGCATTGACGGCATGTAATGAAGCCATGAGTCCCAAAACGACCATGCTGACGATAGGTTTTTTTCTCATTGGAGCCCTCGAAGAATAGGGTGAAAGAAACTGAGATCTGCGTAAAAAAATACGCCCCCCGAGGGATGCTTTGTAAGAACCAATCGCCCCGTGTTCCCTTTGGAGGATTATAAGCTTAGCAGACTCATCCTCGCCGAATATCAACGCTGATCCCAAAAAAAGCGGAAGGAGGGACGCTTTTTTTAAAAAAAAAGGGCGCCTTTTGGCGTCCCCAGAGGTCATCGGATGAAAACCCAATTATTTAAGGGGTAAGGTCATGGTCTTTTCAAGCTTGACGGCCTTCAGTGCTGAAGGATTCAGACTGAGCAACTTAAGAATCGGAGTCGCTACCTGTTGGGTTGGCACAGAAGAGGTGACGACATGACCAGCCTTTTTCGACGAGGCATCACAAACCACAATCGGAACGTAACGATTGTTCACCGCGTTACCGCCATGTTCTGCAGTCTTCGAGAGCTTGCCACCGGCAAAAACGACACCCCTCTTCACCACACCGAGCACATCAGGATAACCACCATCTTCTGTTTTAACGTTCATGAAACCCGCGGCGGCGGACCCTGCATAGACAGTCTAAAGGCCCGCTCGGTTAAAGTTCTTGGTTATCTTAGACCGCTTGCATCCGACCCAATCCCGGCGCCGTTGTAACTCAACAAAAAGGCCTTCGGAAATCTGCCGCTGACTCAGAGTGATCTTTCAACCACAATAAGGACACCGTCATCATCCATCGCATGATCAACGAGTCCCGCAGTCACGTTTTTAGACTTTTTCCAGGCTGCATCGAGTGCATCTGTCATCGTGCCATCATTAATGATGGTTAAATCCGCCCGGTTTTGCGGCGACTGGCCTTGCTTTGCTCCTTCCTCTAAATGGAATAGACGTGGGTTCATTGCAGGGCATTTCGCCTGAGGCTTCTGCCGTGGGGCCCAAGAGAGAAAGGAGCGATCCTGACTGGAGTCATTGAGGGACACTCCCACAATACTCCATCCTAGCGTGGATGAAGGCATTCGATGTAACCTGAAAGCGATGACGGCCATGATTTGTTCGCTGGTTTAGCGCTATCATGCCCTCAATATGAGGTGCGGCCATTCCATTTTTTAGCGCGAGTCAAGTCGTTGACGTTATGAGTCAGAAGAGTGACTGGATTGTGGTCACCGACATTGATCGAACGCTCATCCTCGGACAAAAGGATGTGGGCGAGGCGGGTCGGGTTATCAGAAAGATCAGGAACGATGGTTTCAGGACCGTTTTGGCCTCAAGCAAGACGTTTTCTGAAATGGTCCTGTTTTATCGGGTTGCAAGGCTCAGCCCCTCCCCCTTTATCTTCGAGAACGGCTGCGGCATTGGCTGGCCTCTTGAAGATATGCCGCCACATCTTCAGCACCGGGTCGAGATCGAAGCCGATGATCATGGGGCCATATTGCTCGATTCAGCTTGCGATCGCGCCCACCAGACCCTCTTAAGACTCAGACAACAGGCGTCATACCATTTTTCGCTTCTGGAAGAAATGGACCTCATGGAGCTGGCTGCCCTGACCGGTCTGGACCTTGAGGCATCCATGCGTGCCCGACAGCGACTAGGGACGACCCCCCTATTATGGCGTGATAGCCCGTCAAATTTAGATGCCTTGGTGAAGGAGCTGGCGAAACAGGGCCTTATCGTGGTCTCAGGGGGTATTTTTTTGCATGTTTCACCGCCTTGCGACAAATATTCGGCGCTGATTCAAATGCTGGATTGGCTCCATTGGCAGGATTCACGCTTGAAAATACTGGCCTGTGGCGACAGCGAAAACGATTTCCCCTTACTTATAAATGCCGATATGGCCCTTCTTTTTTCTAGTGCTCCCGGCAGCCATCAGAGGCTAGAGGGTCATGGCTATTCTGATACTCCTCATGGGTCGCAGTCTCCTGAGGCCTTTACACAGCCACCCATATTGGTATCGGGTGCTGGACCTTCAATCTGGTTACAAGCGGTTGAGGCTGCGCTTCAAGGAAGGGCTATTAGGAATCCACCCCCATGAGCGACTTTTTTCAAAACGGTATTATCACCACGCTCCATGATGTTGGTGGGCGTTTGGGCTCTGACCTTGAACAGGAAGTCGCCCGCCATGCAGAGCATTGCCCTATTACGCTGGTTCTGCCCTGCCTCTTTTCAGAACTGGAAGGGGTTGCCTTAAACCGGATCATCGATACCCTCAGCAGGGTTTCATACATCAAGCGAATCATCATAGGACTGGATCGTGCTGATGCCTCTTCATTCAAAATGGCTCTCAGCTATTTTGGACGGTTGCCGCAGCCGCATCAGGTCATCTGGAATGATGGGCCACGAGTCAATAGTCTTCTGGGAGATCTTCATAGCCTGGGATTGGCGCCAAGAGAAAAGGGCAAGGGTCATAATCTATGGATTTGCTTTGGGCTTCTTCAGGCGACCCGATTAGAGGGGGTTGTCGCCATTCATGATTGCGACATTGTTAATTACAACTCTCGCCTCTTAGCCCGGCTGGTCTATCCTCTGATACAGCCTTCTTCCAACTACGTTTTAGCCAAGGCTTATTATGCTAGGGTCAGTGAAAACAAGCTCTACGGCAGGGTCAGTCGACTGTTTGTGACGCCGTTGCTCAGAGCGCTTAAACGATCTTTGCCCCCAAGCCGCTATCTCGACTTTCTTGACAGCTTTCGTTACCCCCTAGCGGGCGAGTGTGCCATGCATGTCGATGTGATCCGTCGTCTGCATCTCACGACCCATTGGGGCCTTGAAATTGGGATACTGTCGGAGGTGTTTAGGGACTATTCGACTCGGCAAATTTGTCAGGTCGATATCGCCGACACCTACGACCATAAACACCAACCTATTGGACATTCGTCGCACCTCACCGGCCTCAACCGCATGTGCAGGGACATTTCGGTCAGTGTCTTGCAAGGCCTTGCCGCCCAGGGTCAAGTTTTGGATCTTGGCCACGTCCGAACGATCGTGACAGCCTATCAGCGAATCGTACTAGATCTCATGGATTCCTATGCCGATGTCGCTGCAATCAATGGACTGACGATTGATCGTGGCAGCGAGGCGATGGCTGCTAAAATCTTTGCTGAAAGCCTTTATGAAGCAGGCAAGCGGTTTGTTGAAGAGGACTGCTCCAGCCCTCTCACCCCGACCTGGGATGAAGTGACCCGCAGTCATCCAGAGATACTAGAGCGACTGCAATCTGCTGTAGCCCTTGATCGGGCTGAATACAACTCAAATTGAACCCCCATGAGATTTTGATGCCACCGATCAACCCCCCAAAATTAATGGGTGTTATTAATTTATCACCCGAATCTATGGTGGCCGACTCCATTGCCTTGTCCGAGCTCGACATTTTGGCCCGGGCAGCCTGGCTCCAGGCACAAGGTTGCAGCATCATCGATCTTGGTGCCCGCTCCATTACGCCCACTGCCCCTAAGATCAGCGACGCAGAGGAACAGCGGCGGTTTACCAATCCTCTTCGTCTCCTCACCCAGCATGGCTACAAGGTTTCTATCGATACATGGAGTTCGAACACGGTTCTGGCTGCCTTAGCGGGTGGCGCGGCCACCATCAATTTCACCGGGAGCCAGCTATCTATTGAGGCTCTGAACGCTACCGCTTCCGCAAAGGCCCGTCTTATACTCACTTATATGCCCTATGGCGATGCTTATTTAATGCGTGGCGCTGATCCCATTCCTTACCGGATGACGAACATTCTTGAGCACCTGGAGCCACGCGTGAGGGAAGCCCGCGCTGCCGGCATCAAGGATGTGGTGATTGATCCCAACCTTGGGATCATTCATCCCACAACAGAAGACCATGCCAAGATCCAGCTGCAGAACAGAGTGCTCTGGAACCTTGATCGTTTGCGGGCGCTTGGCTGTCCCATTTTGCTGTATGCGGCTCGCAAACCTGAACCTTTGGCTCGCATTTTGTTTGCGTCCAATGTCCTTCATGCACGCCCCGACTATATTCGTACCCACCATCCCGACATTCTTAATCAACTGATGGCGATCGACCTTCATGACGCTCAGGGTTGATCGCCCCCTCAGTGGCTGCGTAGCGCTTGTCACGGGGGCAGCTCGCAGGACCGGCCGGAGCATTGCTCTAGCATTAGCTGAGGCCGGAGCCGATATTGCTGTGCATTATTACCGGAGCGAAGAAGAGGCACTGCAGCTTGTTGAGGAGATTTCAAGGGGGGGACAGCGCGCTCAAGCCATCGGCGTAGACCTCAATGATGCAGATGCTACCGCTAAGGCGTTTGCAAAAGTGGCCAGCGAATTAGGCGGCTTGGATATTCTCGTTAACAACGCGTCGGGCATCATCTGGAAGAGCCTTTCACAGATGAGTATTGCAGAGTGGCACCAAGGAGTGAGTGAAACCCTTCACATTACCTACCACGCCTGTCAGGCCGCGCTTCCCTTTCTAAGGCAAAGTGGTCAGGGCCGTATCATCAACCTGATTGACGTGGATGCCGATGCCATTGTTGCTGTTCCAAAGCTGACACCCTACAAGATTGGCAAAACCGGTGTTTTGATGCTGACGCAGACCCTCGCGGTTTCCGAAGCACCCTTCGGCATCACAGTGAATGGGTTGTCGCCTGGAACTTTGAATAATTCGGAGCGTAAACCCTCTCTCGATCAAATACCTGCGGGGCGCTATGGCACCCCTGAGGAGGTGGCCAGAGCCGCCGTTTTTCTGGCTCACCCAGACTCGAGTTACATTACTGGTAGTAATTTAAAGATTTCTGGAGGCTATTTGATCTGAAGATCAAAGCGCACTTAGCGAGTGCCGAATGAACGATGACCCCGCTTACACTCCGCCGATTTTGCACCCTTGATAGAGGGAGAACGGTGAAAAAACGACAAGCGCTCAAAGGTCCATTTTGGATCATCCAAAATCTCACGTTTAGCTCAATCCTCCAGCGGCCACAACACCCTAGATGCCGTTAGGGGGCACACGTAAATTATTTTTACATGTGAAGAGGCTCGCTTTTCATTATTCAGGGGCATTCGCCCGATAATGGTGACTGGGCTAAGAGGCGATTGCCATCGCTGCAGCGGCCAAACACCCCGCTGAATGGATGGCCTGCTCTATGGCCTAGGCGCTCTGATACGCTGGCACTTGAACGGCCCAAAGAAGCCATTCGCGATCTCGCCCTATCAACTTTTTGCTGGGTACTTACGCGATCCTTGCTCTCGTCAAAAGCCGGTCAATCCCATCTCATACCGCAGAAAGCGGGGACTGTTAGAATCCGGACTCTACCAAAGACATACGAAACCATGAAACAACATCAGGATGTCCCAAGCTTTGTAGTGGTCATAACACTCCTCTTGGGTTGTTACGATCTTTTGCGTGGCGTCATGCACACGATTTTTTTGAATTATTCAGCCCTGCATATTGCGGGTCTTGATTTGTCTTCGGCAACGGCCAGTGATCAGTTACGACTTCTAGGTGCCTTCGGGATATCAAATTATGAGACGGGGATCGCCCTAATCCTCATGGGGCTATACGCACAACGACTTGCCCTGGCGATGCTGGGCGTGATCCCTCTGTTGTATCTGCTGGGATATTTCACCATTAAGATCAACCTCGCGGGCTACGAACCGTCGAATGCACATTGGGGCGGTGTCATGCCCTTGATGGTGTATATGGGCATCAGCGTCATCACTTTCCTGCTCGGCATGAGGTCTCTATTAAAGAGCGGGGGCTAAGCCTTTAAGCCTAACCCTCTGCTCTATATGGTGGGCCCCCTCGGGCTCCCGAAGTTTCGCGTGCGCGGAACCTAGGGAGAAAATATTCTACAACGCCAAACAATACCGTGTGAGGCCCCAGCTTGGGCCAGCGTCGCCTCTGGTATCGCCTCTCCCGGGCACGATCTCCGGCGGCGGCCGCCGCCTCATCTTTCTGCCCATCGGGACAGTTCTTTTTCAATTCTCTGCTGATCGTGCTTGAGGCTCGACTCAAGGTTCTCGCAACAGATCTCACCGTCGCCCTTATCCCGCATCATGAGCATGAGCATGACAAGTTCGCTCCACGATCATTACGAGCCAATGACCGGTTAGTCATTGGCATGACTCCTTGGGGGATTCAACGATTGCTGATGCGATCTTGGATCGACTTGTACATCATGCTCACCATCTCAATTTGGCCGGCGAATCACTGAGGAAATTAAAGCCAAAATTTACGGAAGAGCTTGATCCCGAGTGAAAAGAGAACTTCCTAACGTCGATTCGCTCCGAGCGTCCAGTTTTAAATGGAATGACTGTCCACATTCAGTGGAATACGCAATCACGTATGCGAATTTCCTTCACGCCCTGGCCAACCGTGTGCATAGGCTTCCAGTCCATGTGGGTCGCGTCCATTTTGCACCTGATCAATCTGGAACCCAGTCGCTCGTTTAGCTTCGAGCGGAAAGGTTCGAAGGTCATCAAGCGAGTTTTCCCGAAACCATCATAGACCTGGAGAGTAGGGCCTACCGGGAGTCCAGCTTTTCCTGAAGCCATACCTTGATCAGTGATTGGTAAGGAACATCACGGGAATTGGCAGCGGCCTTGATTGAATCCAGAAGGTGCTGGGGCAAACGGATAGAGATCGTCTTGGTCGTCGGTTTTAAATTGGGTAACGTGACGCTTCTGGCGAGGCTCCAGTCCAAAAAATCAGCCGAGTCGTGGGATTCCCAGAATTTGCGTTCGTCGGCTTCGTTCTCGAATCGCGGAATTTCCTTAGTTGGCTTTGTCATAAAAGACCCTCTCTTTCTTATGCATATCCCGCGCTGAAATAACGCGGATCAAACGGCCACCCTGTCGAAGCGTGAATGTGATGTGCAGACACCGTGAAGCATCGGTTTTACCCAGAGCGTGCAGCCGAATTTCCTGCTGACTGTGCTTGATGTCCTCTACGACGAGGAGGGGGGCATTGAAAAACACTTGCTCGGCCTCGGCCACAGAGACGCCATGCTTGCTGTTCTTTCTAATGTTCCCATCGTCCCAGTCAAAGCCCTGGAGACCTGATAAATCAATCATGTCCGTATATTACGTCAATATACCAAATGAGGTGAGATACTCTCATATGGTTTTCTTTCGTCTATAGAAAGTAGCCTTAGTGAACCATTCGACTCCCTTTCCCCCAGGCAGCCACCCAAAATCCCCCAGTAGCTGACCCTCCTTCAGGCCCGACTTTGTTCGGGTGAGGCGAAAGGACATCATCAAGCCTTCGATCTAACTGCGTATTCCACGGCAAAGCGGACACCCATTCCACGCGAAACTGGACAGCAAGGCTGGGGACGTCGGAAGAGCGCCTGATGTAGTCACACGATGAGTCACATGCGCAATATCCACTCTTTTTGTTTTCGATAATCGTTGAGCCCCCAGCATTCGAGTTCTCCATTCGTCTTTATGGCCACTAAAAAGAAGCGAAAAGATCCACATGTCGACCGGTACGCTCAAATCGCACAGTCCCACCCTCAATCTTGTAGATGAGTAGCCAATCTGGCTCGATATGGGCATCCCGAAACCCTTTCCATTCCCCCTTCAACGGATGGTCAAATAAGCAATGGGTAACGGCGCTTCTTCAATCTGCAACGTCAACAGGACTTTCAGCTTTTCCATGTCCTTGCCGCGCTTCTGGGCTTGCTTCAAATCTCGTCTGAACTGTCAGGAATATTCAGGCTGTCTCATTAGATACCTAACTGGCCGAATAGGTCATCAGCATCCTTGGCCTTGTGCACGTCATCTCCGCGCTCGCTCTTGGCCAGCGTTTCAGCCGTCAAGGCGTTCGGAATTCGCATATCGAACGGAAGCTGCTTCTCCTTGGCGATTTTGGTCAACGCGATTCGAACAACGTCCGAAACGGTAAGACCCATGCCGGCCAGAACGGCGGCAGCTTCATTCTTGAGGTCTTCATCGACCCGCGCGCGCACAAACGTCGTGTGTGTAGCCATAATAATTCTCCGATATAGGAGATTTTCTTGTAGCTCATTTGAGCAACATTTACAAGAAGATAAATTGCAACCGGAAGATTAGAAGAACCATTCGCGACATCCTACTTTCATAGATGCCGTACCCCCAAGATTGTCATAGGCACTATGACACTGCCCGCGGAAGACACCGAAACCGCAGAACCAGAATCGTTAATTGATATCTTGAGGTAAGCATCGCCTCTCTTCTGTGCGCATAGCCGTGCAGGATGCGCGCGTTTCCCTCTATTGATATTAACGCTGTGCGTTATATGCTTGGCGTATGAGCATTCAATCTTTTCGGTGTTCGGACACAGAGTTGCTTTATCGAGGTGGACCGCCTAAACGGTTTCGCAATATTGAGTCTGTTGCGCAGAGAAAATTGCAGATGCTAGATGCTGCGCATGAGTTATTCGACTTGCGCGCGCCACCAGGGAACCGGTTGGAAGCCTTATCCGGAAATCGTGCGGGGCAGCACAGCATTAGGGTTAACGCCCAATGGCAAATCTGCTTTTCATGGAGTCCAAGTGGTCCCAGTCATGTAGAGATTGTTGATTACCATTGAAGGAAAGTACCATGATAAAAAATGGGTTACGCCCCATCCACCCAGGCGAAATTTTGCGTGAAGAATTTCTTGAACCTCTGGCAATGTCGGCTAATGCGCTGTCATTGGAGTTACACGTTCCTGCGCCCCGCATAAACGATATCGTAAGGGAGCGTCGAGCCATTTCAACTGATACGGCGATGCGGCTGGCGCGTTATTTCGGAACGACGCCACAATTCTGGCTAAATCTGCAAACGGCTTTTGACCTGAAGCAAACCGAGGCTAAAGTGGGTGAGCAAATTCTCCGTGAGGTTCCGCAGCGGAAGCCTGTAGCAGCTTGAACATTCATTTCTAAACCAGAACCCACACAACCCGATGAATTTGGTTTTGCCCAACCCTTAAAGTCGAGGGTGTCCGATACAGCAATCCAATAACTAGCGTGGCAACTGGCACCGCGTATTCCACATTGATCTCAGTTCCCGTTTATCCTTTAAGTTCGTATAGCCATCTTCATTCAAATCCCACCAAGTTGAAGTTCTTTTTGTCTTGGCGATCCAGATGGCTTGTTCTTCAGTGAGCTTCCCCCTGTTTTTCGACCAACAAGGGCGGTTATTTAGGCTGCCAGTTTCCCTGGATCCGGATTCTTCGCCCATTGGCTC
>QYQA01000068.1 GCA_007280285.1 Methylococcus sp.
GCCTGGGTGGGAGCAGCGGCGGCCTTGGCGGCAGCAGCAGTGGCGGCATTGGTCGCGGTACCTCTGCATCCAAACAAAGTAGCACAACGACCAACATAGGAAACGTTCGCATCGTCGCAGATCCTGCCAATAATGCCTTGGTCATTACCGCAAAGGCGCAGGAATACAAGGAAATCGAGGCCATTATTAAAGAACTCGACGTGGTGCCCCTCCAGGTCCTGATTGATGCAACCATTGCAGAAGTCAAGCTGACCGACGAACTCAAATACGGCATTAAGTGGTACTTCCAGCAAGGCTCCAATCGCGAGGGCCTTGTAGGCTCAAAGGATAGCTATCTTAGTGACTTTGTTAGTGCCGCCCAAGGCTATGCCTTTACCTACTCGTTGACTGCGATGGGGAAAGATGTTCGCCTCTTACTGCAAGCACAGGCCGATAAAAACAAAATCAACATGCTCGCCTCCCCTTCCGTCATGGTGCTCAACAATCAGGAAGCCTCTATGCGAGTGGGTGACCAAATCCCAATCCTCACCGGTCAATACGGCAACTTCACCGGTGGCAGCACCACCGTGACCGGGAACCCGGTCTACTCCTCCTTCAACTCGGTCCAGTATCGAGATACCGGGGTCCTCCTCAATGTGAAGCCGCGGGTGAATGCCGGGGGGCTGGTCACCATGGATATCATCCAGACCGTCAGCAACGTCAATAAGGCCGCCGCCGACCCCAACATTAGCTCGCCAACCATTGCTCAGCGGCAGATCAAAAGTAACGTGGCGGTGCATGATGGTGAAACCCTGGTCCTCGGTGGTCTGATCCGTGAGAATACCGGCACGAGCAAGTCGGGTATTCCGCTCCTCTATGAACTCCCCATCTTGGGGGATTTTTTCGGGGCGACCAGTATGGCGACTGACCGAACCGAACTGGTGGTCCTTTTGACGCCCCGCATTGTCGACAACCAAATTAAGGGACGAGAAATCTCCAACGAATTCCGTCGTAAACTGACGGGCCTTTATGATCCAGGCCCTACAACCACCAACCCGAACGATCAAGGCCCTGGCCGCTAAACCTCCCTCATCCAAAGAGTAAACCGATGACCATGAAATCTTTTATCTGTGTTTTGTTATTCACTCTTCTGTCATTCGCTCATAAGGCTAACGCCGCCGAGACGCCACCTCCACCGCCTCCCCGCCCGATGGGGGCCATGATGATGAGTGATGAGCATCTCAAGGAGAAGCAAGACCATCTCCTCAAGATGCATGAACTCTCCAACAAGATCCTTGCAACAACCGATGCCAAGGAAAAAGACCGCCTCAAGGCGGAACAGCTCGAACTCATGAAGGCGCATGAAAAGCGCCATGTGGAGCTGATGCAGCAGCATATGCAGCAGCAGATGATGAAACCTAAAGGTCCTCCACCCACGGCCCCTCAGTGAGCTCTCGCTCCGAGGGGGTCAAGCCCTTCGGAGCGACCCTTAGAGAGTCGTCAGACGACAAATCATCACGGCATCATCGTAGACCAGACCGCCGTCTACGGCGGTCACCTCTAAGCGATCAATACTGAACCCCGCTCGCTGATAGGCTCTGATCGCTCGCTCATTCTTTCTGAAGACGTAGAGATAGATTTCAGCAAGCTTAAGATCTCTCGCGACAGACAGGATATGTGCAAGCGCCTGCCCCCCAATGCCACATCCATGGTGACGGGGTAAAAGATACAACTTTCCAAGATGAAGCCGGTCACTGTGATATTCCGGCTCAAATGACAAAAATCCGACCCTTTCCCCCGCCAGGACGATCCACTGATAGATAGCCCCCTGGAGGGCGTTTTCCTGCAGTTTCTCCTCGCTATAGCTGCGTCGCCAGAATCCATCAAGTTCCTTTTCTGTCAGGATCTCTGGAAGGTAATAGTCCCGCCAAATCTTCAAGGACCAGTGGGAGATTAAACCCAGCTCGTCCCTTAAGACATCGACAAATCGAAGCTCATCCATCCCCTCTTGACACATGACGCACTAAGCCGGGTTATCACTCGGTATATAGACGCATTCAACGGCAAACTGTTTTGAAACCGCATCCATCAGAGCCTTGATACCAAACTGCTCGGTGGCATGATGCCCACCGGCCAGCATCGTGATCCCAGCCTCCTGGCTTTCATGCCAGTCATGCTCGCTCATTTCGCCGGTCAAATAAGCATCAAGCCCACTGTCCGCCGCCCGCTTCCATTCGCTGTTCGCCCCCCCGGTGATGATGCCGATCCTTTGAAGGGGTCGATCAGGATCAGGGGTTGCCATCAGAACCTCATGATTCAGCAGCACCTTGAGCTGCTCTTTCATCATGCGCGGTGTCGTCAGCGCTGGAAAAGACCCCCAAACGCCCGTAGGAGACCCCTTATAATCACCAAAAGGAAACCATTGATCGAGCCCTAAGAGATCGGCGAGGCGGGCGGCATTGCCGATCACAGGATGGGCATCCAGCGGCAAATGATAGGCGTAAAGGTTGATATCCCCCTTGACCAAAGGAAAAACGCGCCGAGCATAAGGGCCCACCAAAGGTTTGGGCCCTTGGAAGTTCCAAAGGAGGCCATGGTGCACCACCAGAGCGCCCGCACCAAGATCTCGGGCGGCGGCGACTGAATGTGCTGTTGCCGAGACGGCGAAGACCACCTTCTTAATCTTCTCGCGGCCTTCCACTTGAAGGCCGTTGGGCCCGTAATCACAAAACCGATCCACCGCCAAGAGTTGATCCAGAAAAACCCTCAAAGCCTCCCGACTCACCGTTTCACTCATCAAGAATCTCCGCTGTCGAACCAAACGCACCAGCCGGCCTGTGTTCGATCGGGGCACCATTGGCCATGACCCAGAGGATAGGCTTTCTTTAAGGAAGCATAGGTATAGGTTTCGGCCCGCTCAATGGCATCCCCCATAGAAAGACCGGCCGCCAAGCCGGCGGCGAGCGCCGCCGATAGCGTGCAGCCACTGCCGTGATAAGCTTGAGGCAGCCGCGGCCAGGAGCGCTCCAAAACCCCATGAGGCCCATACCAACGATTGATCACATCGCCACCCTCGGCATGGGTCCCGGTGATCAAGACGTGTCCTGCACCCCTTCCCAAAAGATGAGCGGCACTGACCTCCATGTGGGTTTGACCGGTGAGACGATAGGCTTCTGGAATATTAGGTGTCATGATCGTGGCCAGAGGCACCAGAGACTCCAGCATCACCTTAAGAAGCCCATCACTGGCCAGATCCCCGCCCCCCCCTGCAGCAAGAATCGGATCAAGGACCACGGGCACAGGACCCACTAGGACGATCAACTCCATGACCGCCCGCGCAATCTCAGCACTACCAAGAAGACCAATCTTGATGGCCGCAACATCAAGATCAGCCACCAGTTTTTGGCCCTGAAGCAAAAAATCCTCTGGCCGTTGCGGAAAGACGCCATGAACATTGACGGTATCTTGGACCGTCAATGCTGTAATCAAGCCGACCGGATGAAGTCCCATCGCACGAACTGATTCGATATCCGCCTGAAGGCCAGCGCCCCCGGTTGGATCATGACCGGAGAGGCATAGAACGGTAGGACGACGTGACCTCATAAGGGATTCGTTCGATAGCTAAAAAGAGGGAGTGTCCCACAACTTTTGACAGAAACCCAAGGCCTCATGCCGAGAAAACAACACCAAGCCTTAAGGGGCGGGATCCACCCTAAGGATCCCGCCCCTTAAGGCTCGAGTTTTGTATAATCGTATCTCTGAGGATGCTACCCTCCGGCAGGATGCCCAAAGGGAGCCTATAGCGAAAGCGTCTCGATGGCCTTTATCGAACGCCGCGGGTCGCCAATGGCAAGCCGACAAAACCACCGCCAAACCGCTTTGCCCTGTCGATCAAGACACCCAATCAAGAGTAAAGGATGGAAGAATTCCAACGCATCAAACGACTGCCGCCGTACGTCTTCAATATCGTTAACGAATTGAAGGCCAGACAACGAGCGGATGGCGTCGACATAATCGATTTCGGGATGGGAAACCCCGATCGGGCGACCCCCCAGCATATCGTCGACAAATTAATTGAAGTCTCCCAAAAAGGGACGGCCCACCGTTACTCCGTTTCCAAGGGCATCATTCGCCTTAGAAAGGCCATTTGCGGCTGGTATGAGCGTCGTTTTGGGATTGAACTGGATCCTGACAGCCAGGCGATTGTCACGATTGGATCTAAAGAGGGCCTCGCCCATCTGGCCATGGCCACGATGGGCCCGGGTGATGCGGCGCTGGTTCCAAACCCGGCTTACCCGATCCATCCCTATGGTTTCGTTTTGGCCGGTGCCGATGTTCGCCATGTCCCCTTAATTCCCGGCGTCGATTTCTTTGAAGAACTCGAGAAGGCGATCAAGACCTCCTGGCCAAAGCCGAAGATGCTGGTCCTCAACTTTCCCGGAAACCCAACCACTCAGTGCGTCGATCTCGAGTTTTTCGAGAAAGTCATCGCGCTGGCCCGCGAATACAAAATTTGGGTGGTGCACGACATTGCCTATGCCGACATTGTCTTCGATGGCTATGTGGCCCCATCCATTCTTCAGGTGCCCGGCGCGACCGATGTCGCCGTTGAATTCTTTACCCTGTCGAAGAGCTATAACATGCCAGGCTGGCGTGTCGGCTTCATGTGCGGCAATCGGGAACTGGTCGCGGCGCTCGGCCGCATCAAATCCTACCTCGACTATGGGACCTTTGCGCCCATCCAAGTCGCTGCCATCACGGCACTTGAGGGACCCCAAGATTGTGTTCAGGAGATCTGCGAGATCTACCGAAATCGACGGGATGTTCTCTGGTCCAGCCTCCACAGTATCGGATGGGAGATTGAAAAACCCAAAGCCACGATGTTCATGTGGGCACCGATTCCAGAGCAGTATCGTCACTTGGGATCCCTTGAATTTGCCAAGAAAGTTCTCTTGGATGCCCAGGTTGCGGTGTCTCCCGGGATCGGGTTCGGTGAATTTGGCGACGATCATGTCCGGTTTAGCCTGATTGAAAACGAGCACCGGACCCGACAGGCCGTGCGCGGCATTAAAAACATGATGCGCAAGGACAGCGCTGTTTAATGGACTCATCGACCGCATTCGCCCCACCAGCAGAGGACGCCCCATTGAAACCCGTCACAATCGGCCTACTTGGCCTTGGTACTGTCGGCGGGGGAACCGTCACCGTCCTGCAGCGAAATGCCGGAGAAATTACCCGCCGCGCCGGTCGTGACATCCAGATTCGATCCGCCGCGGCGCGGGACCTCTCTAAACAGCGTCCTTTTGAGACCCAAGGGATCCATCTCACCCAGGACCCCTTTGAAATTGTCAATGATCCGAAGATTGACATTATCGTCGAGCTCATGGGAGGACTCTCCCCAGCAAGAGCGCTCGTTCTAACGGCTCTGGAACAGGGCAAACATGTGGTCACCGCCAACAAGGCCCTGATTGCCCTTCACGGTAACGAGATCTTCGCTAAGGCCAGGGAAAAGGGGCTGATGGTTGCTTTTGAAGCCGCCGTGGCTGGCGGCATACCGATCATCAAGGCGATCCGCGAGGGACTTGCCGGCAACACCGTTGAATGGCTGGCCGGCATCATTAATGGCACCTGTAACTTTATCCTGACCGACATGCGGGAACAGGGACGTGACTTCAGCGAGGTCTTGTCAGAGGCACAGGCACTCGGCTATGCCGAAGCCGATCCGACCTTCGATATTGAGGGCATTGATGCCGCTCACAAGCTCACCATCCTCGCCTCCATTGCCTTTGGCATTCCACTCCAATTCGACAAGGTAGCCGTCGAAGGAATCAGCGCCATCACCGCTGCCGACATCAATTACGCAGAGGCGCTGGGTTATCGCATCAAACTCCTCGGGATCGCCAGACGATCGGCACGCGGGATCGAGCTTCGGGTCCACCCCACCCTGATCCCCGAACGCCGGCTGATTGCTAATGTCAACGGCGTCATGAATGCGGTTTTGGTCAAGGGAGATGCCGTGGGGCCGACGCTCTATTACGGCGCTGGCGCTGGCGCAGAACCCACGGCCTCCTCCGTCGTCGCGGATATCATTGATGTCGTGAGAGCGTTGACCTCCGATCCTGAAAATCGAGTCCCCCACCTCGCCTTTCAAGCAGGCGCCATCGCCGACATGCCGATTCTTCCGATGACAGAGATCGAAAGCGCCTACTACCTGAGGCTGAGCGCTGTCGATCAGCCAGGCGTTCTGGCAGACGTCACCCGCATTCTGGCGGACCATCACATCAGCATTGAGGCCATCCTTCAAAAGGAACCTCCCTCGGGTGAAACCCAACTCCCGGTGATCATCCTGACCCACCGGGTGATCGAGAAGGACATGAATGCGGCCATTGCCGCCATAGGAGCCTTATCGACGATTGGTGGCAACATCACGCGCATCCGCGTCGAAACCCTAGGCTAATGCCTCTTTACCATCACCCCTAACGATATGACCCATCCCACCCGCTATACCGGACTCATTGATAAATACCGGCATCGTCTGCCCGTTGGCCCCGACACCCGAGCCATCAGCTTATGCGAAGGCAACACCCCCCTGATCCAGCTCACCCATATTCCTCGCTGGCTGGGCAAATCGGTCGATATCTTCGTCAAGTTCGAGGGGCTTAACCCCACCGGATCGTTTAAGGATCGGGGCATGACCATGGCGGTGACCAAAGCCGTAGAAAGCGGAAGCCAGGCGATTGTCTGCGCCTCCACCGGCAATACTTCGGCAGCCGCAGCGGCCTATGCCGCCCGTGCCGGCATCCGCTGTTTTGTGTTGATTCCCGATGGCAAAATCGCACTCGGCAAGCTCGCCCAAGCCATGATTCATGGCGCCAAGGTCCTCCAGATACAAGGGAACTTCGATGATGGGATGCGATTGGTAAAAGAGATTGCGGACCATGCGCCGGTCACCATCGTCAACTCCATCAATCCCTACCGACTCCAGGGACAAAAAACCGCATCCTTCGAGATCATTGAGGCACTTGGCCGCGCGCCTGATTACCACTGCCTCCCGGTCGGCAATGCCGGCAACATCACGGCCCACTGGATCGGCTACACAGAGGCCACCTCGGCCCCGGGCCATCAGCCAACGGCGGCTTGCGCCTTCTGTAACGGTCATTGCAATTTTACCGAGATCGGTCGACTGGCCGAGAACCGCCCCATCATGGTCGGTTACCAAGCTCAAGGGGCTGCCCCCTTTCTTCGTGGAAACATGGTGGATGACCCTGAAACCGTTGCAACAGCCATTCGCATCGGCCATCCCCAATCCTGGAGCCAGGCCTGGCAGGTCCAGAAGGAATCAGGCGGCTGGTTTGACGAATTATCCGATCATGAGATTCTAGCGGCCCAGCAGCTCTTATCGGAAAAGGAGGGGATTTTTTGCGAGCCGGCTTCAGCAGCCTCGGTAGCGGGCGCCCTAAAAGACCTTCGCTCGGGGCGAATCCCTGAGGGTAAGACCATCGTCTTGACGCTCACCGGCAATGGCCTTAAGGATCCGGACACTGCCATTAGCCAGTGTGATATTCAGCCCATTAAGATTCCAGCCACCCTGGATGCCGTCAAATCAGCCATCACCGACGGTCGCTAGCCGCCTTATTCCAGCGGGGAGCGCACGGCGCCCCGCTTGGGATCGCAAGGATAGGCTGCCTTGAAGGCCTGAATCAGAAGGGTCGACTCATCCTCTCCTAAGCGGTCGGGATGGTCCTTCAAAAACTGTCGGGCCAGTCGAACCACAGCATCCCGCTTAAGGTCCTTCGGTCCACAAAAATCCCGTTGATTCAGCGATCGAAACGTTCCGTCGATAAACCCAAGACAGACGCCGCCTAGAAAGGTATCGGACGCCGCCTGATGAAGATCAGGCTCTGAACCGAGCTGATCACCGCCATCACACCACCCCTTGAATTGACGACCATCGGCAAGACCATTCAGCGGCAATAGCAAAAGGCAGAGGAAGCAGGCAGAAAGATATCGCATGAACAGGTCCTAGGCTTTCTTCAAAAAGCAGGCTTTCAGCATATAGCTGATATTGTCGATTTTGCAATCAACCTCGTGATCGCCCTCCCGAAGGCGAATATTCTTGGCCTTGGTCCCTTTTTTGAGCGTGGTCGAGGATCCTTTCACTTTGAGATCCTTAATGAGGAGCACCGAATCCCCATCCACCAGGAGGGTCCCGTTGGAATCCTTGATCAGAAAATCGTCAGCGTCTTCATGCCCTCCTATCAGCGGCCACTCTTTAAAGCAATCAGGACATACATATTGGCTGCCATCGCTGTAGACGTTGTTCATCAAACAGTGGGGGCAAGTCGAATCGGTCATGGGATTTGAATCCTGAAATTAAGGGAGTTGAACCGGTTGCGGGGAACTCCAGTGGGGCTGTCGGTGCTCAGCCACGACATGGGTATAGACCCCGCCGCGGACATTGAAGCGCGCGGTCAGCCGCATGAATTTGGGTTCTGTGGCCGCTACCAGGTCATCCAGAATCTGATGGGTGATGGCCTCATGAAAAGCCCCCTCGTCACGGTAGGACCAAGCGTAAAGCTTCAAAGACTTTAACTCCACACAGAGCCGGTCAGGGACGTATTCGATATGAAGGGTCGCAAAATCCGGCTGGCCTGTTTTGGGACAGAGGCAGGTGAATTCAGGCAGATCAATGCGGATCGTGAAGTCGCGCTCAGGCTTCGGATTATCGAAGGTCTCGAGCGCCTTGCTGGGTTGATTGCTCATGGAAAAGATAATGAAATGCAAAAGAACATTGCGTACCCGATCCCTCGGGACCTTGGCTCGGACTCACGCCGGCCACACTCGTCTATAATACCTCTCTCTGCCATTCCCAACCAGCATCTCACCCCCCAAATCCCCTAACGACGTGCGCCTTGACCGAATTAAACTCGCGGGCTTCAAATCCTTCGTTGATCCCACGACCATCCCAACGCCGGGCAACCTGATTGGTATCGTAGGACCCAATGGCTGTGGGAAATCCAACATCATCGACGCGGTTCGTTGGGTCATGGGGGAAAGCTCCGCCAAACACCTTCGCGGCGAAAGCATGGCGGATGTTATTTTTAATGGCTCAAGTGGCCGGAAGCCCGTTGGCCTTGCCTCCGTAGAACTGGTCTTCGACAACAGTGAAGGAAAGGCACCCGGCGAATTTGCCCCATACCCTGAGATTTCGATCAAACGACAGGTGACCCGAGACGGGCAGTCGACCTATATCCTCAATGGAACCCGCTGTCGACGCAAAGACATTACTGATCTTTTTCTCGGGACCGGACTAGGCTCCAGAAGTTACGCCATCATCGAGCAAGGGACCATTTCTCGTCTGATCGAAGCCAAACCGCAAGAACTCAGGGAGCTGATTGAAGAAGCCGCCGGTATCTCAAAATACAAGGAAAGGCGACATGAAACCGAGTTGCGCATGGGCCATACCCAGGAGAATCTGGATCGACTGAGGGATCTTAGGCAAGAAGTCGGAAAACAGATCGAGAGCCTCAAGCGCCAAGCAAAAAAAGCTGAGACATTCAAAGTCCTCAAGGAGGAGGAACTCCGTCACAAAGAACAACTCTTGGCGCTCCGGTGGAAAAAGCATGAACTCGAGTTTCAAAAGCTTAAAGGCCAACTGGAAACCACCCACCAACAGTTTCGTTCAGTCGCCGATGAAGAATACGTTCTAAAGGAGCAATTGGAGGGCCTTAGACAGGATCAAGAGAGCCTCCAGAAAGCACTTCATCAAGAGCAGGCTCAGTTTTATGAGCTCGGCGCCGATATTTCAAGACGATCACAGACCTTAAAGCATGCACAGGAAACCCATGAAAATCTCCTCAGGGAAGAGGCGCGAATCAAGGATGAGCAGCGAAGCGCCCAAATGGATTTGGAGCATGACCAGCAACAACTGGAAAGTATTCGCGAAGACTTAGTGACCCTGACCACCGCTATTGAAGCGGCAATCCATGACGAAGCCGAGAAAGCTCTGGCCCGAGAAGCGACAGCGATGGAACTGAGGCAACTGCGAGAAGGCCTTGAAAAGGTGCGGACGGAGATCGCCCAGATCAAGGGTGAAGAGAGCCTTCAGCGCTCAAAAACAGAACAGATCGCACAACAGACTCGACAATTAACGCTCAGGCGCGAGCGTCTGGTGGGCGAAGCGCGGGACATTGAACTTTCCCTTCATCACCAAGCGCTTCCTGCTCTTGAACAAGCCGTTAGAGAACTTGAGGATGAACGCCAGTTGATGGCAGTGCGGCGCATTGACGTCCAACAAGACCTTGAGCGCCAGCGCGAACACCAAAAATCAGCGCAGCAGCAACTGAACCAGCAACTGGCCGACATCCATGCCGCCGAAGGACGCATCGCGTCCCTCGAAACCCTGCAACAACATGCGATGGGCAAGGACCGGGCAGAACTTCAAGATTGGCTCTCTCGCGAGGGTCTTCAGGATGCGCCGCGCCTAGCCGAAACCCTCGACGTTGAACCCCAATGGGAAACCGCCGTCGAGAATCTCCTGGGATTTAAGCTTCAGGCGCTATGCATCGACAGCATCCTTCCTTATCTTGGATCCTTCCCAGATCTTCAAGGGGAGTCACTCACTCTGGTCGAACAGCCCGCCCTTGATCGCTTCAAGCTGACCTCTGACCCTGCAAGACTACTGGATAAGGTTCACTCTCCGTGGAATATTGACCCCCTCATCGGCGCCATTTATTGTGCCGAGAATCTCCAAGACGCCCACGAGATCTGCCAACACATCGCGGCGCACGAATCCGTCATCACGCCCGACGGGACCCGACTTGGCCCTGGCTGGATCGCCATCGAAGCCCTTGATGATGGGAGGGCCGGGCTGATTCGTCGAGAACGCGAACTCAAAAGGATGAACAGCGACCTCGATGTTCTTCGCCTCAGCCATCAGCGCAGCGAAACGCAACTCCAGGAACTGGAGCAGGGTCTCACCCGCTCCGAGCAGCAAAGAGGTCATTTCGAGAGCGAAGAAAGGACCCTGGTCGTGGCCTATGAAAGAGCGAAGTCCGAACTCACTACAGCGAAATCTCTCGAGGAACAATTTAGTAAGCGCCATCAGCACGTACTCAAGGAGCTGGAAGATCTCGCCATAGAGCACAGTGAATACCTCGAGGCTCTTGAACAGGCCCACCAGGCTGGATCCTCGGCAACCCTTGCGGCTGAAAGACTTGATCAATCGATGGCGCACCAACTGATCGAACGTGAACGGCTGGATATCCTAAAGGAAAGGGCCGATCAACAGCTTCGTGAAACCCGTGAAAATCTCGGTACTCTCAAAGGTCGCCAGGAAAGTCTGAGGTCTAATGAAGTACTGACCCATCGCCACCTCGAGCGCGCCCACCAGCAGTTCGAACAGTCAAAACAGCGGCTCACTCTTCTACAAGGTCAGGTAGAAACCTTCGCCCAACCCGAGGAAGGCGCCCAAGAAACGCTTGAAAATCTGATCCAAGCGCGCGACGTCGTCGAAAAATCACTCACCCAGCGCCGACAAGAAGCGGATGCCATCGAGCGGGCTATTCGTCACCACAACGAAGCGATGCTGCTGAAGGAGCGGGAGATAGAACACATCAAAGTGAGCCTTGAAAGCATTAAGCTGGAGCTGTCGGCGAACGAAGTAAGACGCCAAACGGTCCTTGAACAAGCCGAGGAGCTCGCCTCCGACCCCCTTCAGGTGATGACGCAATTACCAGAGAATGCTGATGAAAAGGTATGGCAGCAGCGCGTCACCGAACTGGGCCTCGAGATCAACCGACTGGGGCCTGTGAACCTCACGGCGATGGAAGAGTATCAGGCGCAGGAAGAGCGCATGACCTTGATGGATGAACAACATAGGGACCTTGAAGATTCACTCACAACGCTCCGCGATGCCATCGAAAAAATAGACCGAGAATGCAGGAGCCGCTTCAAAGAAACCTTTGATCTCATCAACGCAGGCCTCCAGAGGATGTTCCCAAAACTTTTCGGGGGTGGTCAGGCGAGTCTTGAACTGACGGACCGGGATCTCCTCGACGCTGGGGTCACCGTCATGGCAAGGCCCCCCGGCAAGCGCAACAGCTCCATTCACCTTCTCTCTGGGGGCGAAAAGGCACTGACGGCGGCCGCGCTTGTGTTTGCGATCTTCGAACTAAACCCCGCTCCCTTCTGCCTTCTGGATGAAGTGGACGCCCCCCTCGATGACGCGAACGTGGGACGCTTCAGCCAGTTGGTCAAGGAAATGTCGGAAAGAGTACAATTCTTGTTTATTTCACATAACAAAGCCACTATGGAGATCGCTCAGCACTTGGCGGGCGTTACCATGAAGGAACCTGGTGTGTCGCGAATTGTCGCTGTGGATATTGACGCCGCTTTTGAGATGACCAACGCTTAGAATCTGAGGCCTCTTGATGGATAGAGATACTGTTCGGCTGATGCTGATTGCCCTTGCGATCCTTGTCATCGCAGGCATTTATTTGTGGGGTCGTTTCAGGACACCGACTTCGGAACTCTCTGTGAGGCAATCTGGTGCCTTAGGGGCTGATGATCAGGGGGACGAAGACTTCTTCGTGGAGAGCGTGACGGTCCTTAACCCGTCGAATATTTCCCGAAAGGAACCCCGCTTTTCTGGTTTTGAGCGGGATGAGAGCGCCTCTCTTGAAGATGCGTTGCTTGACGATGAATACCCCCCACCCGACCCCAGTCAAGGCACCCAACAAGATGATTCAGGAGGCGCACCCTTCCTCATTCAGGTCAGCGTAGTCGCTGGTGCGGGAAGAGTCTTCCACGGCCCAGACCTTCGTCAGGCGCTCATCGAT
Organism: Methylococcus sp.; assembly: GCA_007280285.1. Taxonomy (GTDB): domain Bacteria; phylum Pseudomonadota; class Gammaproteobacteria; order Methylococcales; family Methylococcaceae; genus UBA6136. Next base: position 12,819 of record QYQA01000068.1, read on the forward strand.
GCGGATCTTCTCCATGGGGAAATGGGTATTTTTCACCGCTACAATCAAGATCTAAACCAGACGCTCTTTAGCGTTGCCAGCCTCGTCGAGCCGGGTACTTTTCCCGTAGACGCCATGGACGACTTCGAATGCCCCGGCATCGTCCTTTTCTTCCAGACCGCCCGGGTCTCCAACCCCTTGGGCATTTATGATGACCTGGTCAACACCAGCCGCGAACTTGCCCAGCAACTGCATGGGGTTCAATGGGATGAGACGCGCCAGCCATTGAGCGCCAGTAAAATCGCGCACATGCGAAATCTCTTGAAGCAGCCGATTGCCCACTAACCATGGCGATCCCGGATGCAGCCCTTGAACGGGCGGCCGAACTTCGCGCCGAAATCGCATTTCACAATCGGCAGTACCATCGCTTCGATGCCCCCAAAATTCCTGATGCTGCCTTTGATGCGCTTATGCAGGAGTTGTTGCGTCTCGAAAAAGAATTCCCTCAGCTTTTAACCGCCACCTCGCCCACGTTGAACGTCGGGGGGCCGATCAGCAAGGCCTTCTCCGAAGTCCGTCATGAACGGCCGATGCTCTCCCTTGAAAATGCCTTCTCAAGGGAAGACATTGAGGATTTCTGGCGAAGGCTGCAACAAAAAATCGGAGATCATGAGGTCACCCTGGTGGCCGAACCCAAACTCGACGGGCTTGCGGTCAGCCTGATTTACGACAAGGGTCACCTGGTTTGTGCCGCGACCCGCGGCGATGGCGAAACCGGGGAAGACATCACCGCGAATATACTCACCATCGGCGACATACCTCAACAGCTTGAAGGAACCGGATGGCCATCACATTTTGAAATCCGTGGTGAAGTCTTTATGTCCCGGGAAGGCTTTAAGCGTCTCAATGAATGCGCGCTTCTTGCCGGCGAAAAGACCTTCGCCAATCCAAGAAATGCGGCCGCCGGCAGCCTTCGTCAAATCGATTCAAGAGTCACCCGAGAGCGTCCTTTGAGCTTCTATTGCTATGGACAGGGAGCCTACCCTTCAGAGGACTTACCGAGCCATCATTATCAACTGCTGCAGCAATTGAGTGCATGGGGAATTCCCATCAATCCGGAAATCCTCCGGGTGACCTCGATCGAGGGATGTTTATCATTTTACGAAGACCTCATGAAGCGCCGGCCCACTCTAGCTTATGACATCGACGGGGTGGTTTACAAAGTCGATCTTTTGGCTGATCGCGAGCGTCTAGGACCACCCACTGCTCGGGCCCCTCGATGGGCTATCGCACACAAGTTTCCGGCTGAAGAAGCCTTGACCCGATTGATCAGCATCGATATCCAGGTCGGTAGGACCGGCGCCCTAACGCCGGTGGCCCGACTTGAACCCGTCTTTGTCGGTGGGGTTACCGTCACCAATGCAACCCTTCACAATGCCGAGGAAATTCAACGAAAAGACATCCGGGCAGGCGATCAGGTTGTGGTCAGGCGCGCCGGCGATGTCATTCCAGAAATTGTTAGGAGCCTCCCCGATCAACGGCCGCTGACCTCTGCCCCGTTTGAAATACCAACTCATTGCCCCGTCTGTGGGTCAAAGGTCGACCATTCGCCGGAGGAAACCATCCTCCGCTGCAGCGGTGGACTCTTTTGCCCCGCACAGCATAAGGAATCTATCCGCCACTTCGCCTCTCGCAAAGCCATGGATATCGATGGTCTTGGTGAAAAACTGATTGATCAGCTCCTCGAAAGGCATCTGATTGAGACGGTGGCAGATCTCTACACCCTCTCCGCCAACGGGTTAAGCGCCTTGGATCGACTCGGCGAGAAGTCCGCGGAAAATCTGATCAAAGCACTCGATGAGAGTCGCCACACCACGCTCCCAAGATTTCTCTTTGCCTTGGGAATCCGAGAGGTCGGAGAGGTCACTGGACGACTTCTGGCAGACCATTTCAGACAATTTGAGGACTTGATGGCAGCTGACACAGCCTCCCTCGAGGCCATCCCGGATATCGGCCCCTCAGTGGCGCAACATATCGTCACGTTCTTTCAGCAGCCCCATAATCGGGAGGTTATACGAAAGCTCTTGGATAACGGGGTCTTTTGGGATCCTTTGCCGGCGCGGCCAGCCACCGAGGCGCTCCCCTTGGCGGGCAAAGTCTTTGTGGTCACCGGGACCCTTGATGGCTTCACCCGCGATCAGGCGAGCGCAGCCATCATCACCCTTGGGGGCAAGGTCACCAGCAGCGTCTCCAAAAAAACGGACTACGTGGTGATTGGAAAGGAACCAGGATCCAAGGCCAGTAAAGCCCGCGACCTTGGCATCGACCTGCTTTTAGAAGAGGACTTCATCCATCTGCTGAAGGAGTCAGGACACGAGCCCAGCGGCACTTAGCCCTTCTCTCTTAAAATACCTTACCGCGCGGCCCTTTTGACGACCTTAAGAGGAGGCTCCACCCGCTCGAGCATTCGGACCAATTCAAGCCCGAAACGAATACCCAGTTTCTGCGCCGCTTGAACGAGTTTTTTTTGAGGACTGATCGTGACCTCGCGTCCGATCACGCCCCCGATCACATTACCCCGGCCTGGGACCGTCAAAGAAAAGACCCCACCGTCAAAAATCACCCTGAGAAGCCGCATGACGCCTTGATAGGTGTCGCTTTGTTGCGTCCAAAGATTGACCGTCAAAACGCCACGGTTCCCTAAAAGGAGGCCCATGCCTTGCCAGAAATCAGCGCGCAGAAGAAGCGCTGAAGGGCCCTCTGCATCGCAGAGATCGATGAGGATCAGGTCATAGCCAGGGTCCAAGGGAGCCTCCGCCAGCAGAGCCGAAACCAGATGACCCGCATCACCGATTCTGAAGGTGACTCTGGCGTCATCCTCAAGACCAAAGAACTCCGCCGCAATCCCCCTCAGGAGCGGCCGAGACTCCATGACCACCAACTCAATGTCAGCAAAATGATTTAAAAGAAAACGGACGACCAACCCCCCGCCCAGCCCCAGAACCAGAATCCTCGATGGATCAGGCACCAAAAGACATCCAAAAAGAAGCGTCCGCAGATACGCGAGTTCGAGGCGATCCGGGACGGCTACCGACTGAGCGCTTTGAACCGCATTTGATCCAAAATGGAGACGACGAACCCCCTGAGTGTCTACAACTTCAAGAAGACCATCATCGTCACGAGCGGTAAAAATGAGCCGCCCACCATATTTTTCCATAGCACCCAGACTCCAACGATGACCGATCAGGACCTTTTCTGTAGCGCTTGATCAAGGCCTATAATATGTTTTTCGCACTACACATGCTCCTCATGCCGCCAGCTCTCGATGATGACACAAGACGATGGGGCCCCCACCTGACTCTGATTCTATCGAGCTACCGGCACTGGACCGGCAGAGATTTCATTGAAGCTCACCCGGCCGATGAGGCCCTCGCCCAATGGATCTTCAAGGCGCCCTTCGCGCTGCTGTCTCATGGAAGGGAGCCTGACCCCCTCTTCAATTACGCCAACCAAAGCGCCCTGGAGGTCTTTGGCATGAAGATGGAGGAGATGATGGCATGGCCTTCGCGCTTTTCAGCGGAGGCGTGCCATCGCGATGAACGTGCCCGCCTCCTCAGCGAGGTCGCTGAAAAAGGCTACTCAGAGGGCTATCAAGGCATCCGACAAGGCCGCCGGGGCCGTTTCGAAATCATTGGCGCCAAAGTTTGGAATCTGGTGGACGCTGAAGGCATTTACCAAGGTCAGGCCGCAAGCTTCTCAAGTTGGCATTGGCTGAAAGATTGACCTTAAAAAATAAAAGACCGCCCCGTGAGGCCGATACCCCTCCGGGGCAGCTAAAAAGCCAAGCAGTCCTTGATTAAAGTTTAAAAACGATGCGACCTTCTTCAGCATCGGCGGTGACTGTGTCACCGCCACTGATCTTCCCCGCGAGAATGTCTTGGGCCAGCTCATTTTCAAGCGCCTGCTGAATCGCCCGCTTGAGAGGTCTCGCCCCGTAAACCGGATCAAAGCCAGCTTCACCCAGAAGATCAAGGGCCTTATCCGTCACCTTGAGCGTGATGTCTCTTTCAGCGAGTCTTTGCTCGAGATGACCGATCTGGATCTTTGAGATCGTCCTGATTTGTTCTCTCAACAGGGGATGGAAGACCACCACCTCATCAATCCGATTGATGAACTCGGGCCTGAAGGTGTGGGTCACCACCTCCATGACCGCCACTTTCATCGCCGCATAGTTTTCAGCGCCAGCGAGCTCCTGGATTCGATCAGATCCAAGGTTCGACGTCATCACAATGACTGTATTCCTAAAATCGACGGTCCGCCCGTGGCCATCGGTCAGACGGCCATCATCCAGCACTTGAAGAAGAATATTAAACACATCGGGATGTGCTTTTTCGACTTCATCCAAAAGGATGACGGCGTAGGGCCGTCGCCGCACCGTTTCGGTCAGATAGCCACCCTCCTCGTAGCCCACATACCCAGGAGGAGCACCAATCAGGCGCGCGACCGAGTGCTTTTCCATAAATTCCGACATATCGATCCGAACCATGGCTTCTTCGGTATCAAACAGAAATGCCGCAAGCGCCTTGCACAATTCTGTCTTGCCGACGCCTGTCGGGCCCAGAAAAAGAAAGGAACCATTGGGTCTTCGAGGATCAGAGAGCCCGGCCCTTGAGCGTCGAATCGCATCTGAAACGGCCTTAATCGCCTCCTTCTGACCAACGACCCGCTGCCCAAGCTCGACCTCCATCTGCAGCAGTTTCTCGCGCTCTCCCTCCAGCATTTTTGCGACAGGGATCCCGGTCCACTTGGACACCACTTCTGCGATTTCTTCATCGGTGACCCGATTGCGGACCAGTGTGGCCTCCCGAGGCTCTGCCTGATCCAAGGCCTCAAGCGCCTTCTGGAGCTCAGGAATTTCTCCATATTGCAGCTGGGACATCCGCGCAAGATCGCCGGTTCGACGGGCCACCTCCATATCC
>QYQA01000004.1 GCA_007280285.1 Methylococcus sp.
AAGACTGAGCTCGTTATCGGCTCCAGGGGGAATCAATCGTTCAGGATCGACCTCTGCGATGACCGGAATCCGAACTTTCTGAGTTTTAAAATCGATATCGAGACGAATATCGGTGACCGTTCCGACACGAATCCCCTTAAGCTCGACCGGCGCGCCAACATTCAAGCCGCGGACGGAGTCGTCAAAATGAAGAAGGTAGGGTTCTCGGAGTCTGTAGGAGCCCTCAGCAATCGCATCGAGATCCTTGTGAAGACGGAATTTGGCCCCCGCATCCGCTGGTTTTGCCTCTGGATTATTGAGGCTCGGAGACTCAAAGCCAATCCCCCCTCCGAGGAGGGACATCAAAGAGCCTACCTTCAGGTTGACACCCTGTGCGCCCATGGAAAAATCCACGCCATTGATTTGCCAAAAGCGGCTGTCATCTTCAATCAGTTGATGGTACGGGGCTTCCACAAAGATTTCCGCCTGAACCCCTTGATGATTATCGGCCAAGGCGACGTCTACCACCTGTCCAACCTGTATATCCCTAAAATAGATGGGCGTTCCGTATTTAAGCGGGCCCGCATTCTCCGCCATCAGGGTAAAGGATCGGCCAGGGGTCTCGGGATTGATTCGAGGCGGATGATCGTTTCCCTGGAATTCACGCACGGGGTTACCCGAGCTGAAATCAACCCCGATGTAGTTCCCGGCCATCAGGGTGTCCAGCCCTGAAACGCCACTGAGGCCTAATTGCGGCTTGACCACCCAGAATGCAGTCTCTTTACCGAGGTGGGAGGCTACATGCTTTTCCATCTTTGCCGTGACCATCACCCGGGACAAGTCTTCATTCAATAGGACCGTTTCGACAACCCCCACTTCAACATCCTTGTACTTGATCTTGCTTTTTCCAGCCTCAAGACCCGGCGCCTCCTTAAAATGGATCGTAATGGTGGGCCCTTCGTCGCTCAGGGTCTTGTAAGCCAACCAGATCCCAATCAGGAGTGCGAGGAGGGGAATCAACCAAACGAGCGACAGACCCCTCGATTTCTCGATGACAGCCTTTAGAAGAAGGGAGCGGTCGATCGGGCCTCGCCCCGAAGAGTCAGGTTCAGTCGACTTCATGAGGCTTCTCCATGGCATCCCAAATCAAACGAGGATCAAAACTAATGGCCGCCAGCATGGTAGAGACCACAACACCCCCAAAGGCGACAGCACCCGGACCTGCAGTGATCGTCGCAAGGGCCCCAACCTGTACCAAAGCGACCAAAATGGCGATAACAAAAATATCAATCATGGACCAACGCCCAATGGTCTCGGTCAGTCGATAGAGGACTGTGCGCTCCCTTGGACGCCAATGCGACTTCATCTGGACAGACAACAGAAGAAAAATCAGCACCAATAATTTGAGGACAGGAACAGTGATACTGGCAAAAAAAACCAACAGCGCCAGCGGCCACATGCCACCAATTAAAAGCGCTTTCACCCCACTCAGAATGGTATCTGCCTCGCTACGACCCGTCATCAAAACCGTCATCACCGGAAGCACGTTGGCAGGAACATAAAGAAGACACGCCGTTAGGGTCAAGGCCCATGTTCGCGCCAGACTTTCAGGCTTTCTCGCATGAAGCCGGCTCCCGCAGCGGACACACAGACCATGGGCTCCGAGATTCCGCGCATCGTTAAGCCTTTTGCAATCATGACAAAGGATCAGCCCAAGAGCCGTGGCGGTTGAGGGGACCTCCATCATGCTCCATCCTCCAATCTCACCCAAATCGCACCGTCATCCAAAGACGCATCGGTTGCCGCCATAAAAAGGATTAAGCCAGCAAATGAATAGAGAGCAACACCGGGTTGAATCGTTGCTAGGTCGCCGAGTTTGACCATGGCCACTAGAATACCCAACATAAATACTTCGCTCATAGCCCAGGGCCTCAGGATCTCCATCCAACGGAAAATGTGAGCCGCTCCTAAGAGCCTTCGACCAAACCATAACGGCAACAGGACATATAAAACCGAGATAATTCTGAAGAGGGGGGCAATAATAGTGACCAACAGCACGAGAAATGCAATCTCCCAAAACCCTTGATCATAAAGAGCATGGACCCCCGTCATAATCGCACCAATTTGCTCACGACCAGCGATTTGGAGCTTCAATAGGGGAAAGGTATTGGACAGCACAAACAGAAGCAGACTGGTCAGCGCCAGTGCAATGGAATAATCGAACCCATGGGATTTGGGCTCCATGAGGACAGCGCCGCAGCGGCCACAACGCGCCTTTTCGCCCGGCGAAAGGCACGGCAGCGGAAAAACCAGATCACAATCAGGACAGGCCAACAGCGAATGAGCTTGCTCTTGCAATAAAGTCCCGCTGCCGGCATCCGGTGGTGGTGTTTTATTCGCAAGAGGAGACATCATGCGAATAATCTACCATCTTTGTTTGACCGATTCAGGAAGGACTTTTTTGATATCCCTCCTGGGCAAAGTCAAGGGGGGCTCCTCTCCCGGTGGTGAACATCAAAAGCCGAAAGGAATGAGGCAAACCCGCCTTCAGCCTGGATCAAGGTCTCTTAACGCGCCTTTGGGTGGCGGCAGCGCCACCCAAAGGCGGAAAGCTGCAACCGAAGATCCGCCAAAAAGAGAGGATCAATAGGGCCTGACCGGATAGAACGGCCACCGCTCGACGTGAAGATATCTTCGAATGGGAGATTTGATCACCGACAGACACAGGGCAATAGAGAAAAGACACCAAACGGCCGCATATTCGTTAGGATCCCGCGTGGTCAAAATAGACAGTATGGGGCCCATGAAAATGTGGAAAACAACAAATCGCCATGAGCCATAGACGAACGGCATCACGAAGCCCACCAAAATGTAGGCGATGCCATGAAGGCCATAGAACAGACCCGGCATAATTTGCGACAAATCAATCGCCAGGCCATTGAGCGGCAACTGCCATGCAATGTGCCAATCACCCGGAACGGAACAAGCCTTATCACCACAAAAGGCCTCAAGTCCGACCACGCAATGTCCTGCCCAGGCGAAGGGATACATCTTCACCATCATCGCGATAGCCCCCACCGCACAAAGGCTATAGACCGCCGTGCTGATTTTTTTCTTTACTTCATCAGGGATGAAATACATCGCCACCATATTGACAAAGAAGGGCTGAAACGCGATGTGCAGATAGCCAAAGAGCGTCAGTATTTGATTGGGGGGTGAATCACATAAGTTGATGTAAGCATAGGTCGCCGCCTGCAAAAGCTCCATGCAGGCGAAATAAGTCAAAGGAACCCACAACTCCTTAGATTCACCCTTGTAGGCCACATATGTTGCGGTCCCGAATCCAACCGTTGCTAAGACCAGGGAAGCCTCTCCACTCCAGCACATAAGCCAATCTCCTTATCAATATCATTTATTATTATTTTTTTCGCCCATAAAAAAGAAGGCGAGCCGTCATGCGGCTTGTCTTCGCACACTGAAAAGCGATTCGCGTTTCAATCATGGGCGTCAAAATGACCCGGCGGGCCTTCACACCCGCCATAAACGGCGCATTCTAACAAGTTTGAGGCGCCTTCTGCGAGGTAAAGAATAAAGAGGAGCACGATCGAGATCCCCTCATGAAAGGGATTCATTAGATGAAAGCTTCTCGCCTTTAAAAACCACAAACCCTTAACGCCTGGCACATCCACACTAGGTGAAGAGGAGACGGTATGTCGCGGGGTTTTTAAGACGCCAAAAAATGGCGGTACCGAGGAAGCCCTTATCAAGGTTCAAGCCCCCTGATGCACTCTTCAAAGAGATGGCTGAGGCCAGAGAACTTCTGATATTCGATAGAATCCAAAGGCGGGAGAATGGAGCTGAACGACCATAACCCCGTCATTTAAAGGGCTAATCCATCAAATCATTAGGAGCACCGTGTTTCATCTTGCATACATCAGTAAGGCCTCCCACCCCATGACCCGGCATGAGCTTGTGAATCTTCTGGCCAAGGCCAAGGGCAAGAATGAGCGGAATGGGATTACCGGACTCCTCCTTCATAAGAACGGTCGATTTGTTCAGGTCCTTGAAGGGGAAGAGGACGTCGTGAGGCCGCTTTTCGACCTTATCCGCCAAGATCATCGGCATAGCGAGGTCACCATCCTGATCGAGGAATCGATTGCTGAACGTCAATTTTTTGACTGGTCCATGGGTTTTCATGACCTCGACAGCAGCGATATCTTGGGACTTTACGGAAACTCAAAACCACTCGGAAAATCCCTCGACATCGAAGGATTCAAAGAAAACCCAGGGGCCTGCCTGACTCTGCTTCAATTTGTGAGGGACCTCAACCTCACCCGAACGACAGATCAATCAAGACCATCCTCAGAGCCGAGCCTCCCTTAGGCTCATTCTCTCCATCTATAGAGATACACGGTCCATCGATCAGCATCAAAGCGTGATCGATGATGTTCAGCAAGGCGTTGACTTCAAAGACCAAAGAGCGCTCTTTTAACCCCCCTTCGAATCACGCGCGTCCTGGGCCGGCGGCCGCCCCTTCTTGTCCATTTTCATTTCTGGAAAGGCATCACACCCCAGCATCCAAAAAAAACAGGCTGCAACAGCAACATATTGAAAGAAGACACTCATTTTTTTTAACATCACCGACTCCTTTTCGGGGCTTAAAAAACCAGATCTCTGGCCCGAAAAACCCATAAGACCAAGCATGCGTTTTTGACTCTTCAAGCGGATATGGCTTTACCTTAGCCTGCGGGACGGAATGAAGGCAAGGCGTCTCTTCCCTTGGACGGAATGGGTTTTGCCTTTATCCTTTATAAGTGAAGCGCATCCTGATTGCTGCCCTAGAATAAGGCTGCGATCGAGCGATCGCCCCAGGGGAGTCATCGCCGCTCTTGGCGCCAAAAAACGAAAAGGGGGATGCCATGAAGCCCATCAAAGAATACCCGCCGCGCATGGACCCAGAAGGAGACGCTCATGCCTGAAATTGTAGGAAACGTCCTTGGAATCCTCTTTTCACTGATCGCCGGCGGGTTCGCCTACGCCTCCTTTGAAAAGGGGGTGATGATCTTTCTTGCCATAGCCTATGGACTTTGGATCATTATCCTCATCTCAGACATTGGGAAAAGACCTCGGAAAGAGGACCCTTTTTGCCGGCAACTAGGGCCTGATCTATTAAGGGCCTACAGGCGCTACCATGTGGCGATCGACTTTCCGATGGCCGGTCAGGTGTATGCCGCCCTCCTGAATATGCTGCGGGTCCTTGGGCTTCTTTGGGGTGGGCTTTGCATCTGGAAGGAGCTTTACCTCACTTCAGCTGGCGCCTTTGCCTATTTCTTTCTGGCAGGGAACCTGATTGTGCGCAACAACCCTTGGTTTTACATGGGGAGGGAGGCCCAACAAGGTCGGCCATCCGCTTTGGCTGAGCTCTCTAAAATCAGCGACATCATTAAAGCGAAAGATCCAAGTCCTCCTCATACGCCCAATGATGGCGAAAAGAATGAACAGTGATGTTGCAGAATTGTTCCGAAAGATCAGCGACGGATCCATATCATTCAAGAAATACTACACGAGGACTTTACAATGAATATTAAAATAACTTTTTTATTCTTTTTATTATTATTTAAAGGCATTACAGGCAATGCTCTTGAATCTCCGCTAATCCAAAAGAGAATTTGCTTTCAAACCGATCAACCAAACGCCCCTCATGAATGGAAGATAACTTGGTATCTACATTTTTCTTCTTTAGAAGGCGAACAAAATATTTATTCAGTGAATGGTTTCGAATTAGGAGAGAAAAAAGATCCCATTGAAACATTTGTAGACGTAATGGAAGGCACCGCTATTATCACGCCCGTGAGCAATATGATGAAAAAAGAAGAAATTATCCATATTAGCATTCAAGGGTCCGGCTCGGATTTTAAAAAAGATATCAATGATAATCTGATGCATCATGATCTTTGGCACACTGTTGCTCATCTGGATCTAAACCCGAAAACATTTGAGGGCAACATGATGAGTACAACGACAGATAATTTAATCCACTCTGGAATTAAATACAGAAAAAACATTGAAGCAACAGAAGCGAAAGATTTGCAAGAGAAGAAACCCCAAGTATCCTCGATCACTAGAAACCAAAGAATCAAAAGCGTTACCTGCCCGACCAGCGTAACCGAAATTCTAAATAAAAAATATAACTAACTT
>QYQA01000104.1 GCA_007280285.1 Methylococcus sp.
ACAAAGTAAATGCCGAATGCAAACGTCATCCAGGCCTTGTCGAGAAGCGGACGATCCGCTGCGCCAACGCCACTTGCAGTTGTAGCTGCCATAGTAGTCACCTCTTAGGTTTTGAAAAAAAAGTGCAAAGCACTCATAAGTTATCTGCCATCCCTGACGCCTCCCAACTCAAAGGCAGTTGGCCCAAAAGTCAGTCCCCCAATCCTCGGAGTGGAGCGAAGTCTAACACCGCGTTGACCTATGTCAATAAAAAAGTGCGACATTTTGTCGCATTGCGCCGTCCCGGGGTCACCCACCCAATTTAAAGCCTAGGAGGCCGTGTAGCGCGCCAGATTTTTTGCCGTTTGGACCCGCTCTGCAATGACCGTTGGCACCGAGATCATCGCTTGAACATGACGCACTCGGGGCTGAAGACCCAGCTGATTGGCCAGTTGGATACTTAACCCAGGTCGCGCATTCATCTCCAGCATCATGGGCCCATGCTGCGCATCAAGAACAATATCAACACCGATAAAGCCAAGACCTGAGAAATCGTGGCACTGCGCCGTCATCGCTAAGATTTCGTCCCAGTAAGGAATGCAGCGCCCGGAGAGATGCCCACCGGTATCGGGGTGCTGGTCGATGGGTCGTTCATGCCATACGCCAGAAAAGGTCCTGCCAGTGGCGAGATCGATGCCCACCCCAATGGCCCCCTGATGAAGATTGGCCTTCCCATCGGACAGTCGAGTGGGCAATCGGATCATGGCCATCACCGGAATACCGCGGAAGACCAGAATGCGTATATCAGGAACCCCTTGGAAGCTGATATTTTCAAAGATGGGGTCGAATTTCACCCGATATTCGATCAAGGCCTTATCAGGCCGGCCAGCAAGGCTGTAAAGCCCACCGAGAATGTTGGAGACGTGATGCCCCAGATCCTCCTCATCCGCCAAGACCCCATTGGCTTTCCGATAGCGTCCACCGTGCCTCCCTGTAACGACCAGAATGCCCTCGCCACCGGCCCCATGGGCCGGCTTAATGACAAAATCATCGTAAGGCGCCAATAACTCTTTCAGGTTCTCAATCTGGTGCACGATCTCGACGACACCAAAAAGCTCCGGAACAGGGATACCCGCCTCGACCGCCAACGCTTTCGTCAGCAGTTTGTTATCGACCAAGGGAAAATTACGGCGGCTGTTGTAAGGGAGAATGAAGTCGGCGTTGCGCTCGTTAAGCCCCATGACACCCAATTGGCGCAAACGATTCCAGGGCAGCCAAGCGCGCTCCATGGCCAACGCCTTCAGGACCTAAGCGCGGAGCGAAAACGCCACAGCTCGGTGAGCCGGTAACCCGTATATCGACCCAAAAGCAGTGTCATGGCGAGAACGACTAACAGCAACTCAGGAAAAACAAAGATCAGGTGCTCTAACGACTGGCTGCTCATGCAAAGATAGCCCAGTGCCGCCACCATCAGACTTCCAAAGCCCTGACTCAAGGCTTCAGCCGGCCCCATCTCCTCCCAGAGCAGGGACATTCGTTCGATCGTCATCGCTAAAATCACCATGGGAAATAGTGCGACGGAAAGTCCGCGATCAAAGCCGAGCTTGTGACTGAAGACACTGATAAAGGCCATCAACATAATGACGATGATCAACACGGACGCCAGCCGCGGCACCAGCAATAGCTTGAGGTATTCAAGATAAAAACGAATGGTCAGCCCCAAGAACACGAGGACCGTGAACAGTACCATCCCCCAAATCAATTCCGTCTCGCGAAACGCGAGAGAGATTAAGATCGGCATGAAGGTCCCAAACGTCTTCAGTCCGACGACGTTTCGGAGGATCACAATGAGAAAGGCCCCGATCGGCACCATTAGCAGAACCCGATACACATTCTGCACACTAACCGGCAAACTGAAGAGCGAATACTCCATCAATCGTGATCCCATCTTGCGAGCACGCTCCTCGGCCACCAGGGTTCGGTCTTGTGCCCGCCTTGACACGGAGAACTCCACTTTAGCGTTCTTCCCACCCGACACGTCGAGCACGGCATCGTTACCGATGTGCCAAAGGACCCCACCTTCAGGCAAGCCAGGCTCCCCAGTCCAAGGATCAAGACTCACCCAGAGTCGGCCATCGAAGATTTCGAGCCACGGCTTCAGAGCACCATGATTCATCCCATCCTGAAGCACCAAGACCTGGGCGGGCCGAGACGACACATTCGCCGTAGCCAAAAGATCACTGATCAGTCGGACCCAGTCATCCTCGTTGACAACCCCCTGGCGTAACAGCATGACATTCGGGTCCGGCGACTGCGCGTTCAGGCGGACCAGGAGCTCCCGAACGAACGTCCTAGCATCTGCTGACTTTTTGAGCACATCTTCAATCAAACCCTTGGCAGCAGAGGCCAACGCTTCCGGGAGTCGCGGGACAAAGATGGGCGGCGCCGTATTCGCCTGTGAGGGGGCAGGCTGAATCGAGGGATCCTTCGAGAGGTTAATTCGGTAATAGAGGACTTGATGGCCATTGACCTCACGGACCGCCCACTCAGCGGCCCGATTCAGTCCATCATCTTCGGTCGTGAGGCCATAGTGGCCCGAGACGAAACTCTCATCCACCACGGTAAACCCACCCGGCTGTCGCGGAATATAGAAACGCGCCTTGATCGCCGCATCCTTAAGTACCTTGAACTCAATCCGGGCTTCAACGGTCCACACCTCCGCCTTTTCGGTCGGCATCAATGGGAGTCCCAGTCGCGTCACTTTGAACCAACAAAGGCTGACCCCGATCACGATCAGCAATAACGCTAAGAGTTTTACATGGAGGCCGCGCATCAATCCTTCCAGCAGGGATGGCTATACAACGCCGGCAATGACTGTCGCATTAGGGCTCGGGGCGCTTGGGTACAGATGCGCAAGGATCGTTATCGGCCTTAAAGAGGAAAGTGGCCGAAGAATCGACCAAGGCGACGTCCGATAGAAAACTTCTGCCAAGAAGAATCGGATAATTAAAATTACTCCGATCGTTTAACGTAAATTCCGTCTCATGTTGCCGTCCGTTCTTGCATATGGTCAGCAAAACGACATCTCGCATGGAGGAGTGCGCCTGGCGTTCCTTGATCACTGCCGTCCTGACCAGGGGTCGCTCAAGGACCACAGCCGCCTCGCCCTTATCCGCTGAAAAACGAAATCGAACCCACTCCGCGCCCTGCTGCTTAAAATGCTCCACATTACTGGCGTGCACTGAGGATGTCTTGGCGCCCGTATCGAGCTTAGCGGTCGCCTGCAGATGGGTCGGCAAAAGAAAAACATTCTCAAGCCACCCCATCACCACCTTTTCGTGGGAGGTTTCCGCCTCCGCGCTCTGGGTGGCGAGGGCCAAAACATAGAAGGCCATCAAGGGAAGAAGTAACCGATTCATGGTCATGGCCGCCTCTGGTCGGAACCTGGAAACCGTAACAGGGGAGGAGGGCCCTTCAAGCTCAAAGCGCTCGAGAGCCCCATGGAGAAACGTTATTGATCCACCGGAACGGTCAGACCTTTTTTCTGGCTCGCATAAAAGGCCGCGATGTCTTTCATATCCTTTTCATCCAGCGTCGAGGCAAAGCCCATCATCATTGGATTCGTGCGCTTACCGGCCTTATAGTCGTTCAGGGCACGAATGATATAGCTTTCGTATTGACCGGCCAGACGCGGGAACATCGTGTTCTCTGAATTGCCATCCTCGCTGTGACAGCTCGCACACATCGCAGCCTTGCCGCGACCGGCTTGCGGGTCCCCCGTGACCGGGAGACTTGCATTCATCCCCCGGAATTTAGCGACGAAGGCCGCAATATCCGCCATGTCCTGATCCGTGAGATTCATCGCATTGCCCTTCATCGAGCCATGCTGACGTTCATCTTCTTTGTAGGCCTTCAGTGAAGACACAACATAATCGGGATGCTGTCCGCCGATCCGTGGCACCTGATAGGTCGGATAGGTATTCGTGTAGCCCGGAATGGAATGACATCCCTCGCAGGTATAGAACTTCTTCTTTCCTGCCAGTGGATCGCCATCGGCCACCGCCAAAGCAGCGCCAAACCACAGAAGGCCGGCCAAGGTACGAACAATGGATTTTTTCATGCCAAGTCTCCGCATCCGATCTAATAAGGCACCCTCCCCCTTATCGGGGAAGGCTTGATGATTAAGAGTATATCGCCCCAGACCCTGCCAGCCAAAGGGGGCGTCGCCCCCTTATAGCCTATTCTTATTGACTCAATGCCTGCTTCAGCGCCTCTTCGACTTCACTGGCATCGATCACCTGCTCTTCCATGCCCTCAGGCAGCTGATCCTGTTGGGCACGCAACTTGCGCTCCAGATGATAGGCAAGGCCTGTCCCAGCCGGGATCAGTCGACCCACAATAACGTTCTCCTTCAGCCCCATGAGCTTATCACTGGAACCGCGAATGGCCGCCTCAGTGAGGACCCGGGTCGTCTCCTGGAACGACGCAGCTGAAATGAACGATTCGGTCGAGAGGGATGCCTTTGTGATACCCAACAGCATGGGTTCGAAGCACGCAGGAATCTTTGCTTCCGCTTCAACACGGTCATTCTCCTCATGAAAGCGGGCACGATCAACCTGCTCACCCCGGAGGAACGTCGTATCGCCAGGATCGGTGATTTCTACTTTCCGAAGCATCTGACGAATGATGACTTCAATGTGCTTGTCATTAATCTTAACCCCTTGCAGGCGATAAACATCCTGAATTTCTTTGACAAGGTACGAGGCCAATTCAGGCACACCGCGAAGACGGAGGATATCGTGTGGCGTCAGATCGCCTTCGGCGATGGTTTCACCCTGTTCGACATGCTCCCCTTCGAATACGGTGATATGACGCCATTTTGGGATCAAAACCTCATGTTGCACGTTTTGGGCATCTGTCACAATCACCCGGCGCTTGCCCTTGGTTTCCTTACCAAAACTGATCGTCCCAGTGGCTTCTGCAAGAATGGCAGGATCCTTGGTCTTACGGGCCTCGAAGAGGTCTGCAACCCTTGGCAGACCCCCGGTAATATCTCGGGTCTTACTGGATTCCTGAGGAATACGAGCAAGGAAGTCACCGACCTGGACTTCGCCGCCGTCATGGATGCCGATGATCGCACCGGCTGGGAGGAAGTACTGTGCAACGATTTCCGTTGCGGGAATAAAGATGTCTTGACCCTTGTCATCCACCAGTTTGACCATGGGGCGAAGATCCTTGCCTGCGCCACCACGCTGCTTAGGATCGATGACCACCATAGAGCTGAGGCCCGTGACTTCATCGGACTGCTCACGCACCGTAACACCTTCAATGAAATCAACCAGACGGGCGTAACCCTGTACCTCGGTGACAACAGGATGGGTATGCGGGTCCCAGGTCACGATGACCTGGCCGGCCTTGGCCCGATCGCCTTCCTTGACGACGGAGACAGAACCATAAGGAATCTTATAGCGCTCACGTTCGCGGCCATGCTCATCGATAACACTGACCTCACCAGAGCGGGAGACCGCCACCAGATTGCCTTCCTTATTAATAACTGTCTTGATGTTATTCAGCTTGATGGTGCCTGCCGACTTCACCTCAACGTTACTGATCGCTGCAGATCGTGACGCGGCGCCACCAATGTGGAAGGTTCTCATGGTCAACTGCGTGCCAGGTTCACCAATCGACTGGGCCGCAATAACACCGATGGCTTCCCCTGTCCCTTATCAACATCTGACGCTG
>QYQA01000012.1 GCA_007280285.1 Methylococcus sp.
CCCATCCCGACCTCGGAAGTGAAACCGCTTAGCGCCGATGATAGTGCAGATTACCTGTGCGAAAGTAGGGAACTGCCAGGCTCCAATCAATAAAAAGCCCCTCTGCAGCACGCAGCGGGGCTTTTTTATTCAGGGCTTAAAACAGTCCCCCTAGGGTTTTCTTGATGTCTCAATCCTGATGCAGTTGCCCATCTTCAAGGCGCCATTGAAAGTCCATTCTTTTGGCTAAGTTGGCGTCATGCGTAACGACGAGAAAGCTAACCCGATAGGCCTCGTTCAATTCCAGCATCAGCTCATAAACCGTGTCTGCGGTCTTACGATCCAGATTACCCGTTGGTTCATCGGCTAATACGCACCGTGGTCTTGTGACCAAGGCTCTAGCAATAGCCGCACGCTGACGTTCCCCACCGGATAATTCACCGGGTTTGTGTTTAACACGATTCTTAAGGCCAACTTGATCAAGAAGCGTATTCGCCCTTTCAGTGGCCTCATCAATGCCGACGTTGCCAATCAGGAGAGGGATAGCAACGTTCTCCAGCAGAGTAAACTCTCCAAGAAGGTGATGGAACTGGTAAATAAATCCGAGCGATCGATTTCGAAGCCCTGAAATTTCCCGTTCTGAAAGCCGCGATAATGTCTGTCCAAGGATCGTCACTTCCCCTGCGCTGGGGGCATCGAGTCCCCCTAGGAGATGGAGGAGGGTGCTCTTCCCGGAGCCTGAGGTCCCCATAATGGCGACGCGCTCACCCTCTCCAATACTGAGGGAGACCTTTTCAAGGACCCGAACATCGAGGTCACCTTGGTTGAATCGCTTTGAGAGTCCCTCACAGGCAATGACGACATCACTCATAGCGGAGCTCCTCTGCGGGGCGGATTCTAGAAGCTTGCCACGCTGGATAGATCGTCGCAAGGATCGACAAGACGAAGGCAACGCCGGTGATGTTGATGACATCTCGCCAGATCAGCAGGGAAGGCAGTTCGCTGATGTAATAGACATCGGCAGAGAGGAAGTGAACCCCGAAAAACCGTTCGATGCCGGGCACGACCGTTTCAACATTGAGTGCCAAAAGCACCCCGCCGACCCCACCAATGACCGTACCAGACAGCCCGATGATGGTCCCAAGAACGATAAAAATCGCCATCACCTGGCTTGGGGTCATGCCTTGCGTTCTTAAGATCGCAATATCGGCCCGTTTATCAGTGACGACCATGACGAGGGTTGAGACGATATTGAATGCGGCTACGGCAACGATCAGCAGCAGGATAATGAACATGACCCTTTTTTCTGTCTGAATGGCCTTGAAGAAATTACTGTGCGCTTTTGTCCAGTCGGTGACATAGGCTGTTTCAGGGAGTCTCGGGCCTATATCGCGCGCAATCTCGCGGGCAAGAAAGACATCGTCTACCTTGAGTCTTAATCCCGAGATGGCATCCTCTAAGCTGAACAACCGTTTGGCATCCTCGAGATTAATGAGGGCCATATTGCGGTCATATTCGAACATGCCCACATGGAAAATACCCACCACGGTAAAGCGCTTGAGTCTTGGAAGGATTCCTGCGGGCGTTGCCGTCACCTGTGGCGTAATCACGGTGATTTTATCGCCATCCATGACGCCGAGGTGCTCGGCCAGTTCCTGACCAAGAATGATACCGAATTCACCCGCTCGAAGAGCCTCAAGCTGGCCAGATACCAAGTGCGTTGCGACTTCTGAGACCCTAGGCTCATAACCCGGCAAGATGCCACGAAGCAGGGTGCCGCTCACTCTCCGGTCTGAATTGATCATGGCTTGACCTTCGACATAAGGGGCCCACGCCAGAACCCTGGGTTCCGTTTTAAGGATATCCTCAAAACTCTGCCACTGATGGAGCTCGCCATCGGCCCCGGTGATAGAGGCATGGGATGTCATTCCAAGAATCCGGTCACGCAGTTCCGCTTCAAATCCGTTCATGACAGAAAGGACAGTAATGAGAGCGGCAACACCGAGTGCGATACCAAGGACCGAGGTCAGCGTGATGAAGGAAATGAAGCCCGTTCTGCGCTTCGCTCGGGTGTAACGAAGACCAATAAAAAGAGAAAGTGGTTTAAACATGATGTGGCTTGGCCATCCCGTCAATAAGGGAGGCGTTTAGTCGTTGGCACGGACGGTCTGGCAATGCGCGCAGATACCGTAAAGACAGAGCGAATGGTCAGTCAGTTTGAAGTTCATTTTGGCGGCAATCTCGGATTGGCGATGTTCAATGATTTCGTCCTGGAATTCTTCGACGTGGCCACATTGGACGCAAACGAGGTGGTCATGATGATCGCCTCGGTTGAGTTCGAAGACCGAGTTGCCACCCTCAAAATGGTGTCGGACGACGAGACCGGCTGCTTCAAACTGCGTCAGAACCCGATAGACGGTCGCAAGCCCAATCTCTTCACCATCGGTGACGAGGGTCTTGAAAATTTCTTCCGCGCTCAGATGTTGGCCCTGAGCCCCACGCCCTTCAAGGATGTCAAGAATCTTGATTCGGGGTAGTGTGACCTTGAGGCCGGCATTACGGATGTTTTTGCTTTCCAGGGGGAGGGCTCCGTCCGATGTTTTAGGCTGGCCTATCGGGTATGATGATGAGCTGGCTATTGAACTCATGCATCATAACATGTCGAATATTCGCTTTGTTGTTCTCATTCTGACGACGTTCTTGGAAGCAGGCTGCGGCTTTGACTGGATCCCCTTCGTCTATCGTCAGGATATTCACCAGGGCAACGTCATCACTCAAGAAATGGTGGACCAACTAAGGCCTGGTATGACGCAGCGTCAGGTGACCTACATTATGGGGGCGCCCCTGCTGGTGGATCCCTTCCATGACAATCGCTGGGACTACATCTATTCCAATCAACCAGGGGATGAGCCTCGGGTTCAAAAGACAGTGACCTTAATCTTTAAGGGAGAATCACTGGACCAGCTGCAAGGGGATTTCCGTCCCGGCACCCTCCCTTCCATTGAAATGAAAAAGGATTCATCGGTCGAGGTGCCAAAGATTGATCGTGAGAAGACGGTGTGGCAGATGGTCGCCGACCTGTTTACTTCTGACGACGATTAGCGCGTCTACTTCTTCAGTGCTCGCTCGCGTCGGGCCTCTCGGGGGTCGATCATCAGCGGTCGATAAATTTCTACGCGGTCACCATCACGAAGTGGGGTTTCGGTAGATTGTTGCTGTCCAAAGAGACCCACCGCACTTAAAGGTTCGATGTCTGGGAACTGATCAAGGATCCCCGACGCTCTAATGGCGTCCTCGATAGTCGCCGGTGGCTTCATCTGGAGACTCAAAATGACCTGACGCTCAGGCCGTGCGTAGGCAACTTCGATCCTTATAAGTCGATCTTCCACGAAGTCCTCAGAAAAGGCCGAGGGCTTTAAGGAGGATAAGGGCGACGGCCACCGGCGCAATAAAGCGCGTGCCGATCTGCCAATAGCGGTGATACTCCCCAAGATCAAGCTCTTCCTTGCTGACCTTTTCCTTGATCACCCATCCCCCAAATGCCGCGATCAAAATGCCGCCTAAAGGAAGCATGACATCAGCCGTGACAAAGTCTATGAGCTCGAAGAAGGTCTTGCCATGCCACTGCCATTCTCCCCCGTCATAAAAGGACCAGAGCGTGCCAAGACCCAAAAACCAGCAGGCACCGCAGGCTATTAAGCTGGCTTTCTGTCGCGTGAAGGCGAAGTTCTCCGTCAAGTGGGCGATGGCCGGTTCAATGAGGGCGATGGCTGAAGTGATGGCCGCAAAGAACACCAGCAAAAAGAACACAGAGCCAAAGACGGAGCCTAAAGGCATGTGACTAAATGCCAGTGGCAGGCTTTCAAAAATGAGGCCAGGCCCCATGGAGGGAGGCAGGTGGTTGCTGAAGACCACGGGAAAAATGGCGATACCCGCCATGAGTGCAACCGCCGAGTCGGCGATGGATATGATCACCGAAGAGCGCCCAATCGAGACGTCCTTTGGGAGGTAGGCGCCATAGATCATGATGGAACCCATGCCCAGCCCGAGAGAAAAGAAGGCTTGTCCCATGGCAATCAAAACACTATCAGGGGTGATTTTGCTGAAATCTGGTTTAAAGAGGAAGGTCATCCCTTCCCAAAATCCCGGCGTGGTCGCGGCATAGACATCAAGTGCCAGGAGCATCAAGAACAGAGCCGGGATCATGAGGCGGGTGACCCGCTCGATCCCTTCCGTGAGGCCTTTCATGAGGATCGCTGTGGTGAGCGCCATGAAGAGGCTATGCCACACCAGTTGAACATCGGGAGCAGCCTTCAGATCGAGAAAGATTTGCTGGGCCTCTTCGGGGCCTACTTTGTCCATGAAACCGCCCACCATCTTAAAGAGGTAGGCCATCGACCAGCCCGCAATCACCGAGTAGTAGGACAGGATCAGGAAGCCGGCCACGATGCCTAGCCAGCCGGCGATCTGCCAAAAAGCGGGGGCGTTTGCCTCCTTGGCGAGGGCAGCCATGGTATTAACGGGACTCCTTTGTCCCCGCCGCCCGATCATCGTTTCGGCCATCATGATGGGGAGGCCGATGCCGATCACGCAAGCAATATAAACGAGGACAAACGCGCCACCACCATTTTCTCCAAGGAGATAAGGAAACTTCCAGATGTTGCCGAGACCGATGGCGGAGCCACTGGCCGCAATAATGAAGGCGATCCGGGAGGACCACTGTCCGTGGTGCTGGGGCGATTCTGACATGGCGGTAAATAAAGAGTTGAGCCCTAAGGGAAGCCGATTGGAGTAAAATAGCAAGTTTACGCGACTGCGTCAGGGATTGTGGAAGAGACTCATGGCTGCAAATAAGAAGAAGGATGCGACCAAAGGCTCGACCATTGCCCTCAATCGCCAGGCGACCCATGATTATTTCATTGAGGAGCGTTACGAGGCAGGTATTGCCTTGCTGGGTTGGGAGGTCAAGAGTCTTCGCGCGGGCCGTGCTCAGCTCAAAGAGAGCTATGTGGTCCTAAAGAACGGCGAGGCCTTCCTCCTAGGGGCTCATGTCTCACCGCTTCTCTCGGCCTGCTCCCACGTGCTTCCAGACCCCGTCAGAACCCGGAAGCTTCTCCTTCATCGACACGAACTGAGCAAGCTGATCGGGCATGTCGAGCGCAAGGGCTATACCCTGATCCCCCTGGTTCTGGGCTGGTCCCGGGGTCGTGCCAAGCTCGAGATCGGTCTGGCCCGAGGTAAAAAGCTGCATGATAAGCGTGCGGTGGAAAAGGATCGGGACTGGGATCGTGAAAAACAGCGGCTCATGCGCCATGGTGCTTGAGCCGCCGCCATTCCTCGGAGTTTGTACGAGGCTTTTTTTTTCTTTGCCGCCCCATTAAGGCGGACCTACTCCTTATGATCTACCGAACTTCTTTGCCGCTGCTGGTTTTTCTTTTTCTCTCCTTGTTGCAAGGTGAGGTCTTGGCCCGAGATTACTCGGCGTTGGTCGTTGAACCCCAATCAGGACGGGTCCTTTACGAGAAGTTTGCCGACGAATTAAGGCATCCCGCCTCGATCACAAAGATGATGACGCTTTACCTCGTGTTTGAAGCCCTCGAGCGCGGCAATGTGACCCTCAACACGCCCTTTGATATCTCGAGGAATGCCGTGTTGCGTCCACCGTCAAGATTGGGTCTAACGCCAGGCGATACCTTGAGTGTTGAGGACGCCATTTTGGCTTTGGTGACCCGGTCGGCCAATGATGCAGCAACCGTGATTGCGGAAAATTTGGGAGGCACCGAGTCATCGTTTGCAGCGATGATGACCGCCAAGGCCCGCGCTCTTGGAATGCGCGATACCCTCTTTAAGAATGCTTCTGGACTGCCGGATCCTGATCAGGTCACCACTGCGCGTGACATGTACAAGCTGGGTCGGGCGTTGATTAGCGATTTCCCTCGCTACTACCCCTATTTTTCAACGCCGAGATTCTATTACCGGGGCCAAAGCTTCGATAATCACAATCATTTGATGGAAACTTACTCCGGGATGGATGGGATTAAGACCGGTTTTATTAATGCCTCCGGATTCAATTTAGTGGCTTCAGCGAGACGTGGCGGCAACCGCTTAATTGGTGTGGTCTTTGGAGGACCCAGCGCGGTAAGGCGTGACCGTCATATGCGAGAGATTCTTGATGATGGCTTTGCTCAGATGAATGGCGCAGCGCCTCGAGAGATTGTTGCAGAATTTGAGCGGGCCCCCATGCCTCGAGGGCGAAGCCTTCAGGATTTGGAGCTTGATTCACCGACACTTTCCTTTGGAAGCCCCCGCCACTTCAAGGCGCCTCGCGTGATGGGCGAACCTTCAAGGAAGAGTGCTAACCAAAAAAATCAGAAGGGGCTCCTGGCTCCTTCTGCTAAGGGGGGGCGTTTGCCGTCCCCGAGCGCAAAGTCCAAGGCGGCTTCAAAGAATAATCACTCGCCGGCACCCCCCATCGTCTCAGCGCCAAAGCATGGAGCGCATCAGACGCTCCCCCCCAAGGCGGGATCCAAGACCAAACCATCGGCCCCTCCCTCAAAATCTGCCTGCAAGACCTCAGGCGGACATTGCAGCGGACGCTGATTTTTCATGAGTGACTCTCGAAGTTCCACCCCCTATCAACGCCTAGGCGGCGAAGCGGGACTTCGCCGACTGGTTGACCGCTTCTATGACGCGATGGACACATTGCCGGCAGCGGCCGGAATCCGCGCGATGCACGAAGATCTCGGGAGAGCGAACGAAAAGCTTTATAAATTTCTATCGGGCTGGTTGGGTGGCCCCAATCTTTTTTGGGAGGCTTATGGTCATCCCATGCTGAGGGCGCGGCATCTCCCCTTCGTGATTGGTCCATCAGAGAGAGATCAATGGATGGGTTGCATGCGCGTGGCTCTTTTAGAGACGGTCGCTGACATAGAATTGCGCGAGACGCTGGAGGCGGCCTTGGCGCAGACCGCCCAGCACATGATCAATCAGCCGCATGAGGATCATTTTGGCGAACGGGGAGGGGTTGTTCAATGAAGATGAGTCCTAGCGATTTTAGAGAGTGGACCAGCAAGCGCATCACGCTGCTGGGCATGTCCGGAGTAGGCAAGACCACGCTCGCCAATAAGTTACCGAAGCAGAACTGGTTCCATTATTCTGGGGATTACCGGATCGGGACCCGCTATCTTGATGAGCCAATTTCGGACAATATGAAGTTGCAGGCGATGGAGGTGCCTTTCCTGAGGGAGTTGCTCCAATCGGACTCCATCTACATCCGCAGTAATATCACCATCGATAACCTAGCCCCCGTCTCTAGCTTCCTCGGCAAGATTGGTGACCCGTTAAAGGGTGGGCTCAGTCTTCAAGAATTCAAGCGACGCCAGGATCTTCATCGCCAGGCGGAAATCAGTGCGATGCGGGATGTCCCGGAATTTATCCGCAAGGTTGATGCGATTTATGGGTACCAGAATTTTATCAACGATGCCGGTGGGAGCGTGTGTGAGCTTGACGACCCAGAGACGCTCTCGATTCTTGCCAATAACACGTTGATTCTCTATA
This sequence comes from Methylococcus sp., assembly GCA_007280285.1. GTDB lineage: Bacteria > Pseudomonadota > Gammaproteobacteria > Methylococcales > Methylococcaceae > UBA6136. The sequence goes on from QYQA01000012.1 coordinate 7,537, forward strand.
TCAAGACGAGCGCTGCGCTTGCGAATGTGCTGATTGACCGAGCCAAATCTCACCCCAAACCACTCTATTATCGCGAGTCTTTTCTTGATCAGCAGCTGTCTGACTTTATGACGACGTATGGCTACGGCGCGGTGGCCGATATTCCTCCGGATCAGTTCGTGACCTGGGTCTTTCCCAAACTCTTTCATGACCGTCTGCCGCGGTATGAGTCCATCGCTAAAAGATTTGGTTATAGCGTTGATGCTGATGATCTCGCGAAGGTTCATAGTGAATCTGACTTTATCGACCTGATTTGTGAGGCGCTTCAGCGTGGTTAGCCCTACTCCTTGGGGGGAACCGCCATGCCGCTGATAGCTCATACCGATCTGCCGACCTATCAGCGTCTCAGTGAGGAGGGGCAGGATGTCCTGACCGTTGAGCGTGCCCAGCAGCAGGATATTCGGGAGATGCACATTGGTCTTCTTAATATGATGCCTGATGCCGCGCTTGAGGCCACCGAGCGGCAGTTTTACCGCTTGGTCGGCGCGGCGAATCCCATTGTCCAGTTCCATATGCACCCCTTCACGATTGACGGGCTGGAGCGAAGTCTTGAAGCTCAAGAGCATATTGATCGGTATTACGAAACCTTTGACCAAATCCAGCTGGATGGGCTCGACGGGCTGATTATCAGTGGCGCTAACGTGACCCGCCCGAGCCTTCCAGAGGAGCCTTTCTGGGAGCCTTTGACGGCAGTATTTGATTGGGCGCGCCAGCATGTGACCTCCATCATGTGTTCCTGTCTTGCGACCCACTCCCTGATTGAATACGGTTATGGCATCAAGCGGTCGCATCTTGGCTTTAAGCGTTGGGGGGTCTATTCCCACCGGGTGGTCGACACCCATCATCCCTTGGTTTCAAACATCAATACCCGCTTTGATGTGCCCCACTCGAGATTCAACGAAATCTTTCGCGAAGATCTCGAGGCGGTGGGTATTAAAGTGCTGGTGGATAGTGCCGAGGCCGGGGTCCATCTGGCCGTCAGTGAGGATCTGATTCGAGTGGTGTTCTTTCAAGGTCATCCAGAATACGACACCATCAGCCTTCTGAAGGAGTATAAGCGCGAGGTGATCCGCTTCTATGAGGGCCAAAGCGATGATTACCCCCCTATGCCCGAACATTACTTTAATCGGGATCTCGCCGAGAGGTTCAGCGATTATGGGCAGCGTGTTCGAAAAGCCCGCAAGGTCGGGCAACCGATGCCTGATTTTATCGAGGATCAAGTGCTTCAGCAGCTCGACAATACGTGGCGGGATACGGCGAAGGCGGTCTTCAATAACTGGTTGGGCCTCATTTATCAGATTACCGATGAAGATCGCAGAAATCCCCTGATGGCAAATCTTGACCCGCAGAATCCACTTCGAAGAAAGGGGAGGATTGGTCCGCCGGGCTCGTTGGGAGCGGGGTTGCGACATGGACAGGGGGGGCGAATTTCCATAGAATTGTTGGATCAATAGACCGTCGCGAACTGACATGAGCGGGCAGGGACTTGGGTTCAATCCGTTTAGCGTGTTTAAAAGGTGAATATCATTGAATACTGAAGCTTTGCTGGCCCTTGAGGATGGGACGCTTTTCCGGGGGCATGCCATTGGCGCTGAGGGTTGCGCAGTGGGTGAAGTTGTTTTCAATACCGCCATCACGGGGTATCAGGAGATCCTGACCGACCCCTCTTATGCTCGACAAATGGTCACCTTGACCTATCCTCATATCGGCAATGTCGGTATCAACGACGAGGATGTCGAATCAGGGGGTCTCCATGCGAGTGGCCTCATTGTCAGGGACGTGTCGCAGCGGCACAGTAACTGGCGCTCCCAAGGGGGTCTTAGTGACTATCTAAAGACCCATCAGGTGGTTGGAATTGCGGGGATTGATACCCGTAAGCTGACTCGGATTCTGAGAGACAAGGGTGCCCAGCGAGGCTGTATTCTGGCGGGCAGTTTGTTGGATGCTGAGCGGGCGGTTGCCGAGGCTCTCGCGTTTCCTGGGCTCAAGGGCATGGATCTGGCGCGTGAAGTCACTACCGCTAAAAGCTATTCTTTTCATCAGGGGTCCTGGCATCTTGGCTCTGGTTATGGACTCGCCCCCGAGGGTCCCTATCATGTGGTGGCCTACGATTTTGGTATCAAATTTAATATCCTGCGCCTCCTGGCGGATCGGGGCTGTCGCCTAACGGTGGTCCCTGCGACGACGCCCGCTAAAGACGTTCTGGCGCTGAATCCGGATGGCGTTTTCCTCTCCAATGGTCCCGGTGATCCCGAACCCTGTGTCTATGCCATCGAGGCTATACGACAGATTCTTGAGGCTCAAATTCCGGTCTTTGGTATTTGTCTCGGGCATCAGTTATTAGGGTTGGCCAGTGGTGCGAAGACGCTGAAGATGAAGTTTGGTCATCATGGCGCCAATCATCCGGTCTTGGAGATCGATACCGGTCGAGTCCTCATCACCAGCCAAAATCATGGGTTTGCCATTGACGAAGCGACCTTGCCCCCCTCTGTCAGAGCGACCCATCGCTCGTTGTTCGATGGGAGCTTGCAGGGTATTGAGCGAACCGACTGTCTGGCCTTCAGCGTCCAGGGGCATCCCGAAGCCAGTCCAGGCCCTCATGATCTGATGCCGCTTTTTGATCGTTTTATCACGAACATGTCTTCCGTTCGCCACTAAGGTTTATCGATTCATGCCCAAAAGAACCGACCTACAGTCCATCTTGCTGCTGGGCGCTGGCCCCATTGTCATTGGTCAGGCCTGTGAATTCGACTACTCAGGGGCCCAGGCCTGTAAGGCCCTGCGCGAAGAGGGTTACCGGGTCATTCTGGTGAATTCCAATCCAGCAACGATCATGACCGATCCTGAGATGGCTGACGCGACCTACATTGAGCCGATTGACTGGCAGACCGTTGCCAGCATTATCGAGAAGGAAAGGCCGGATGCCCTGCTGCCCACGATGGGCGGACAGACCGCGCTCAATTGCGCGCTAGACCTTGATCGACACGGCGTTCTTGAAAAGTTTGGGGTCCAGATGATCGGCGCTTCGAAGGAGGCCATCGACAAGGCGGAAGACCGCGAGAAGTTCAAGCAGGCGATGACTAAGATTGGTCTTGAGTCCGCCCTCTCTAATGTTGCGCACACTTTGGAGGAGGCGCTGGTTTGTCTCGAACAAACGGGATATCCAGCCGTCGTTAGACCCTCCTTCACCCTCGGAGGGAGTGGCGGCGGTATTGCCTATAACCGTCAGGAGTTCATCGAGATCTGTGAGCGCGGTCTTGAATTATCGCCAACCCGCGAGCTGCTGATCGAGGAATCTGTCTTGGGCTGGAAGGAATACGAGATGGAGGTCGTTCGCGATCATAAGGATAACTGCATCATTGTCTGTGCGATCGAAAATCTCGATCCGATGGGCGTTCACACCGGTGACTCGATCACGGTAGCGCCTGCGCAGACGCTGACCGACAAAGAGTACCAACTGATGCGCAATGCATCGATCGCGGTATTACGTGAAATCGGTGTGGATACCGGCGGTTCCAATGTCCAGTTTGCGATTTCGCCAGACGATGGGCGAATGATTGTGATTGAAATGAATCCTAGAGTCAGTCGTTCTTCGGCACTGGCCTCGAAGGCAACGGGTTTCCCGATAGCGAAAGTCGCGGCCAAACTGGCGGTGGGATACACCCTTGATGAGCTTCGTAACGAAATCACCGGTGGGGCAACCCCGGCCTCTTTCGAGCCGACCATCGATTATGTCGTGACCAAGATCCCCCGCTTTACCTTTGAAAAATTTCCGCAGGCCGATGACCGGCTGACGACTCAGATGAAATCGGTCGGTGAAGCCATGGCGATCGGCAGGACTTTTCAGGAGTCCATCCAGAAAGCCCTGAGGAGTCTCGAGATCGGGGTTGATGGCTTCACCGAGAAATTAGATCTAGGGGCCGCTGATGCGGCCGATCGCCTCGCAAGGGAGCTCCGCCATCCGGGTCCTGACCGCATTTTCCATGTGGCCGATGCGTTTCGTATGGGTTGGTCATTGGATGAGGTGCAGCAACATTCAAGGATCGACCCTTGGTTCCTCGCGGAGATCGAAGACCTGATCACCGAGGAGGCATCCCTTAGAGGGCGGGTGTTGGGCAGTATCAAGACAGAGGAAATGTTTCGTTTGAAGCGAAAGGGCTTCTCCGACTCCCGCTTAGCGCGACTTTTAGGCAGCCAGGAATGTCATGTCCGTGCAGCCAGGCACAAGCTAGGGATTCGTCCGGTCTATAAGCGGATCGATTCCTGTGCCGCTGAATTTTCGACCGCCACCGCGTATCTTTATTCCACGTATGAGGAAGAATGCGAGGCGGCGCCCACGAATCGACAAAAGATTGTGGTTCTCGGCGGCGGACCAAACCGAATTGGTCAGGGCATCGAATTTGATTATTGTTGCGTCCACGCGGCTATGGCGCTGCGTGAAGATGGTTATGAGACCATCATGATCAATTGCAACCCGGAAACGGTATCGACCGACTTTGATACCTCAGACCGCCTTTATTTTGAGCCGCTGACCCTTGAGGATGTCCTTGAGATCATCCATCTTGAGCAGCCATATGGCGTGATCGTCCAATACGGCGGACAGACGCCTCTGAAGCTTGCCAGGGCCCTTGAGGCGGCGAATGCGCCGATCATTGGGACAACCCCTGATTCGATTGATCTGGCTGAGGATCGCGAGCGTTTCCAGAAGCTGGTGGACACCCTGGGTCTTCGACAGCCACCTAACAGGACGGCCCGCTCGCCAGATGAAGCGATCCTCTGTGCTAATGAGGTGGGGTATCCCTTAGTGGTGAGACCTTCCTACGTTTTAGGCGGCCGCGCTATGGAAATTGTGTTCAATGACGAAGATCTTCGCCGCTATATGCGAGAGGCCGTTAGTGTCTCTCATGAGTCCCCCGTCCTCTTGGATCGCTTCCTCGATGATGCGATCGAGATGGACGTCGATGCCATCTGTGACGGCACCGAGGTGCTGATCGGTGGTTTGATGCAGCATATTGAGCAGGCGGGTGTGCACTCAGGCGACTCCGCGTGCTCTATTCCGCCCTATGACCTGAGCCTTGAATTGCAAAATGCCATTCGCGAGCAGGTTTGCTTGCTGGCCAAGTCCCTCGGGGTGGTGGGTCTGATGAACACGCAGTTCGCCATTAAGGGAAACGATATCTATATTCTTGAGGTCAACCCGCGCGCCTCAAGGACCGCGCCATTTGTCTCCAAGGCCACAGGATACCCCTTGGCCAAAATTGCGGCCCGCTGCATGGTGGGGAAGACCCTCAAAGAACAGGGTGTCACGGAGGAACGGATTCCATCCTATTATTCGGTCAAGGAAGCGGTGTTCCCGTTCATCAAGTTCCGTGGTGTTGATCCCTTGCTGGGGCCTGAGATGAAGTCCACCGGCGAGGTGATGGGGGTCGGTAAGACCTTCGGTGAGGCCTATGCCAAGGCTCAGCGGGCTGCTAGCGTGAAGCTGCCACAAAGTGGCAATGTCTTTATCAGTATTCGGGAAAGTGATAAGCCGAAGGTCATTCCGATTGCCCGTGATCTCTTGTCCAAAGGCTTCAAGTTGGTGGCGACTCGAGGGACAGCTAAGGCACTCGCTGATGCCGGGATTGATTGCACGGTGATCAACAAGGTCTATGAGGGCCGCCCTCACGTGGTCGACATGATCAAGAATGGCGAATTGCAGTTCATCATCAATACCACAGAAGGCAAGAAGGCCATCGCCGATTCGTTCACTATCCGGCGGCAGGCGCTTCAGGATCAGGTGACCTATACCACGACGATATCGGGGGCATGGGCCACGTGTTCTGCATTGGGTGAAGAAACGGTGACCACCGTCAATGCCTTGCAAGCGCTTCATAAAACCCTTCACTGACCCTCTCAAGATGAGGACGAGGAAAACATAGGTTACCGTTATGCACAAAGTCCCCCTGACGGCCCGAGGCGCCGAAAAACTGCGGCAGGAACTGGCTCACCTGAAGACCGTATTACGACCAAAAATCACAGAAGCGATTGCTGAGGCCAGAGCGCATGGTGATCTCAAAGAAAATGCTGAATATCATGCGGCGCGAGAGCAGCAAAGTTTTTCTGAGGGCCGCATCAATGAAATCGAAGCAAAGCTGTCGAACTGTCAGATCATCGACGTCACACAGGTCAATGCGGGCGGCAAGGTGGTTTTTGGCGCGACGGTTGATCTAGCCGATGCCGAGACCGGTGATGAGGTCACCTATCAGATCGTTGGAGAAGATGAGGCGGATATTAAGCAAGGCATGATTTCGGTGACGTCACCGATCGCACGGGCGCTGATTGGCAAGCGCGAAGGTGATGTCGCTTCGGTGCAGGCACCCGGTGGCCTCAAGGAGTTTGATATCTGCGCGGTGCGCTATCTTTAAGCGCACCCTGATCCTTTAAGCCGCGTTCATCAACGCTGGCCGGTGTGGCGCCGATAAAGGGTGATGATATGCCCGATCGACTGGATCAGCTCTGCTGAAGTCGCAGCAAGAATCTCCTTCGTAAGGGTCTGACGCTGCTCCCGGTCACCGGCATTGACACGCACCTTGATCAGTTCATGATGATCGAGTGCTCGTTCGATTTCACTTAAAACATTCGGGCTGGCTCCGTGTTGCCCGGTAATGACCACAGGCTTCAGGCTGTGCGCTTTGGTGCGCAGAAATTTCTTCAGTTCGGCTTTCAATCGTTTTACCTTATGTTCAATAGATCATCCGGCCTGTCCTATGGCGCGTAGTCGAAGCAGCGGACGCTGGTTGTCCGAGCATTTCTCCGACGAGTACGTCAAGCTTGCACAGTCACAGGGGTATCGGTCCCGTGCGGTTTTTAAGCTCAAGGAGCTGGATGAAAAGGAGAGGCTCTTAAAGCCCGGCATGGCTGTCGTCGATCTTGGCGCTGCACCGGGTGGTTGGAGTCAATATTCGGCGCAACAGGTCGGCAAGACAGGGACAATTATAGCGCTGGACCTCCTGCCGGTGGAACCCTTGCCGGGTGTGATATGCCTTCAGGGTGATTTCCGGGAAGAAGAGGTTCTGGCGACACTGATAGACCAGCTGGCGGGACGGCCCATTGACCTGGTGCTTTCTGATATGGCACCCAATATGAGCGGTAACCGCAATGTTGATCAGGCCCGCGGCATGCACCTCGCCGAGCTTGCCCTTGAAACCGCCCGCGAGATCCTCCGGCCTGGCGGTACTTTTGTGACCAAATTGTTTCAGGGACCGGATGTCGATGCCTATGTGCTCGAGGCCCGGGGATTTTTTAATCGGGTCAGCGTCAAAAAGCCGAAGGCTTCGAGGGATCGGAGCCCTGAGGTTTATCTTCTTGGGCAAGGCAAAAAGTCGACTTGATTCGGCATCAGCTCGATGACACCCCCCATGCCGGGTTTCTGACCGGCCAGGCATTCAATACCGCATTGACGAGGGTTGCGAGGGGAATGGCGAAGAACACCCCCCAGAAACCCCACAGGCCCCCAAAAAAAAGAATGGCAACAATGATGGCCGCCGGGTGGAGATTGACGATCTCTGAAAACAACAAGGGGACTAGGACCACGGCATCCAGCGCCTGAATGATCATGTAGGCGAGAACAAGATAGCCGAACAGGTCACCCATGCCCCATTGAAAAAAAGCGACGAAAATCACCGGAAAGGTCACCATGGTGGCACCCACATAGGGAATGATCACAGAAACGCCCATCAGAACGGCCAGCAACAGGGCGTAATTGAGGTTCAGTAACCAGAAGACCAGAAAGCTGACCAAAAATAGCACCAGGACCTCGAAGCATTTTCCTCGAACGTAGTTACCCAGCTGCAGATCGACTTCACCCCAAACCTTGTGAGGAAGATAGCGGTCTGCGGGCAAATAGCGGTCGAACCAGGCCATAATCCGGTGCTTGTCCTTCAAGAAAAAGAACACCAACAGGGGGACCAGGATGAGGTAGACGATCAGTGTCATGGCGCTGACCAGCGAAGCCCACGACGTGGTCAACATATTCTGGCCCCAGATCAAAAGCTCCCGGCGAATGGTTGCCAAGAGCTCAAGAAGCTGCGCTTCGGTAATGACCTCCGGGTATTTTTCAGGCAGCTCCAGCACGAGAACCTGTCCTTTGGTGACCCAGCCTGGCAGCTGCTGAATCAATTGCATGGTTTGTTGGTAGAGTGAGGGTAAGAC
>QYQA01000042.1 GCA_007280285.1 Methylococcus sp.
GGCTTTCGGGAAACCTTGCAGCTCACCGATGGTGAGCCGCCCGGACCTGGCCCTTCTGGGGGGCATGAAAATCATCAAGGTCTCGCCGCTGCGCGGCTGACCTTTGATTTTCAGCGTTGAACCCTCACCCAAAAGATCACCCGACCTAAAACAGGCGATCAAAGTTCTGGCCGTCCTAAACGCCAGTCATTATAAAATCGAACGCAGCAAGAATTTCGGTCCTACTAGCCAACAAACGGGTTACCTTTTGACCAACAAGCCTGTTGGAGATCGCTGAAACTTGTTGCGTCTAGATGCAATACATTTCGCCATTGATGGTGAGCATTGGGTTCAAATGTCGTACTGGCTTTTTCAAAATTGATAGCGGACAGATTGGCGCGACAACCGTTGTCTCCAATGAGCTCAATATGTCAACCTGGAAAGCATCAGATCTGGCGATGCCTACCCTATCTTCTGCCCCAGCAGGTCTATTTGATGCACGATCAAACCCAAAGCCTGCTGGCGGAGCTGCGCTAATCGCCCTGCATACCAAGCCTTGAGTGCCTCCGGGTCAAACAGCGACGACCTTGAAGCCTCCCCCCAAATCATCTCCAGCAAAGCCTCAAGACACTGCGCGTCTCCGTCCCGGTAACGCCCACAAAATGGGGTCAAACTCCAGTCTGACGAACCATAAGCCAGAACCTCAAACCCTTTGGCAAGCATCGCCCGATGAAGCAGTCGACCCGAATGAGCACCGCCACAGGGGAGGCCCTCAAAGGTTCGACTCATCGACCGATCATAATACTCGAGGACGGCCCCCTCGATATCGGCATCCGGGGCGGCCGGAAAAAGGGTCGTCCCGGCATCATAGTTCAGCGTCGCATAGAACAGCCCATTGGCCGCGAGCCAGTCACGAAGACGCTCAAGGATAAACGCAGGCGGCAAAAGATCCATCAACGCATGCGCGGTGATGACATCCCACTTTTCGCCCTCCCCTGGGGCGAACTCTTTAAGATCTCTCTTTATAAAGCGAACCGTTGTCACCTCCCGATCTCTGACGGCCCGAATGAAGGCATCCTCCTTAGAGACCTCATACTCCCGCTGCTCTAAAAGCTCAACGGTTGCCGCATAAGCCTTATCGAGAAGATCTCCATCGCGGTCGACCGCCGTAATATCAAGGCGTCCCAACAGCGGCTCTTCTAAAAGACGACGGATCGTAGCGCCATGGCCGCAGCCAAGATCAAGCACCCGCAGCACAAGACGGCTTCGAAGGGCCGCCCAAAAAACAGCCTTGACGTCCCGATTCAAACTCCTTTCATCCAACAGGAACTTGGCATCAAGATAATCACCAAAGGAAATCGTCATGGGCGGTCTGTCACCAGAAGGCGCGATCAGGCAGGTCCGGTAAAACCGGCCCAATCAAGATCATTTTCAAAAAGCCTGACGCTCATCGTCACACCCGAGAGCACCAAACGATCGCTCAAGCGCTGGTAAAGAATCCTCGAAAAATGCTCAATACTTGGATTGAGTCCCTCAAAATCAGGAAGATTGTTGAGAACCTTGTCTCTAAAAACACCCAGGACCTCCCCCAGTGCTGCCTCAAGCTCCACAATATCGATGAGGTAGCCATGCTGATTAAGAGACGCCCCTTGAAGGAAAACTTCAAGGCGATAGTGATGGCTGTGCTCTAAATTTTCGGCACCCCAGTCGCCGCCTACCAAAAAGTGCCGCGCGATGAAATCACGCCCGATAGCCAATTGATACATGTTTTTAATACTCAAAAATGACCTGCAAGGACTCCGCCGCATGATCAGCCGTCGCCTCAAAGGCTGATTGACAGGCAGAAGGTGAAAACCGATGCGTAATCAGGCGCTCAGGCATTAGGTGGTCCAGCCATTCAAGCGCCAAAGCGAGGCGCCGCGCCTTGTCCCAACGACCGGTGAGTGAAGGCCCGAGGGTACTCACCTGACTCGATATCAGCCGAATTCGCCGCCGATGAAAGCCCCCCCCAAGATCTAATACCCCCTGAGGTTTGCCGTACCACGAGCCGATCACTATCCGGCCATCAAAGCCTGTGAGCCTGATCGCCTGATCCAACGCATTGATCCGGCCTGAGACCTCCACCACGAAATCAAGGCCATTTTGCCCTTTTTGGAAGAGACCGTCCTCAACAACCATCAGATCACGATCCTTCGAGGCATCGATGGCGGCGCCGGCCCCGAGACGTTCAGACCAGGCCCTCCGGAAGGCGAGGGAATCGGCCGCAAGAAGCTCTCCAAGGGGATGTTGATCCAGCAATGCGACCACCAAGAGACCGACCACACCCTGGCCAAACACCATACCGCGCTCCCCCACAAGGGGTGCGGCATCCATCACCAGATTGAGCGCCGTCTCCATCGTCGCTAAAAAAACCGCCCGCTCACTCGGCATCCCTTCCGGCAAAAGATAACAGCGATCCGTCGATACCAGCAACTCACTCTGGTGGGCATGAAAGACAAAAACGCGACGACCTATCCAAGGCTCATAGGCCTCATCCCCCGACGCCAGCACCTCCCCCACTAAGGCATAACCGGAGGCCATCGGATAGCCTTGATCTTCGAGAAAGGGATCCAGACGTAAATCGTCAGGGGACGGATCCGGCATTCGCCCGCCAAAGACCAGTGACTCAGTCCCCGCACTAATGGCCGAACACAAGGCTCGAACCTTCAGCTCACCGGGACCCGGGGCGCCTACAGCAACGACTTTCTGGTCGACCCGACCAAGGCCCACATGAACGATAGCGACCGCCGTCACGTCGCGTACTCAAGAGCCCCAAAGGCAATCAAGTCGGAACCCAAGCTCTCATATCGGCACTCAATGACCGTCAGCGGGATTCCCGAGGGACTCAAGGGACCTTCAATCGCCTTGAATCCGCCAATAATCTTCGGCGTAATCGTGATCACACAGTAATTGACCAAGCGCTGTTTCAGGAAGGTAGAAATAATCTTGCCACCCCCCTCCACCATCACCGTCCGGATGCCCAGCTTAAAAAGAACATCCAGCCCGGCATGGAGATCAATGCCCCCTTCAGCATCGGCCTTGACCACAATCACTTCAGCACCCGCAAGAGTCAGGGCCTCACGCTGCGGCCATTCAGCCGCCATCGTGGTCAGAATAATCGGCGGCTTCCCAGAGCCCTTTAACAGCCGACAGCTCGGGGGGGTTCTCAAATGACTGTCGAGCACCACCGGCCTTGGATCCTCGCCTTCGCAATAACGAACATTGAGCTGGGGATCATCAGCCAGCAGCGTATTGACGCCCACCAGGAGCGCATCATGCTGTGATCTCAGGTAGTGGGTCAGTGCCAACGACTTTTCAGAGCTCAGGGGGAAAGGGATACCGGCATCCACCGCTATACTGCCATCCATGCTCTGAGCATAAGCAAGCGTCACAAAGGGATGACCCTGATCCGCGTGGCGGGCCAACAAGAGCTGATCCACCAGCGGCTCGATGAAGGCCAGCGCCTGGCCCTCGGGGTGTCTTTCCCGGAAGTTGAGCTGGTGGGACATGCGCTGGGCTTTGGAGCGCAGATAGCCCAAGTTTTCGGCATGATGGCCTACCTCAATGGGAATCCTTGAGGCAATCCTCACCCCGTGGAATTCCAACGCCTCGATCTTGTGCGGGTTGTTGGTAATCAGCCGGATGCTCTTGACACCCAGTTGATCCAAGATTTTTGCGGCGATGCCGTATTCCCGCTCATCGGGTTGGTGGCCGAGCTCAATATTGGCCTCCACGGTATCGAGACCTTCATCCTGGAGGTTGTAGGCTTCCATTTTCTTTGAAAGCCCAATACCCCGCCCCTCCTGCCGCAGGTAAATCAGAATCCCAACCGCTTGGCGGCCAAGGTATTGCTGGGTGTGCTTTAGTTGGTCTCCGCAGTCACACCGTCTTGAACCGAAGACATCCCCGGTGAGACACTCCGAATGAACACGAACCGGCACATTGGATTGTCCTCGGACGTCCCCTTTAACCAGGGCCAGATGCTCCTTGCCGTCCTCATCGTAGAGGGACAACATGAAGTCCCCGAAGGCGGTCGGCAAGCGGGTTTTAACAAGATTATGGACCACAGCGATTGTTAGGAAGGGAGACCTAAGACAAGCCCGACAGTATAGCGGAGAACGAGGTCTGTCACTTCACTGAAACCTCGCTTTATCGAGACTCTAGCCTCGATAAAGCCGCTCGATGATGGCTCGAAGGGCCACCTCCTGAGCTTCGATGCTAGCGACCAGATGGAATTGACGCTCAGCTCTTTGGACATTCTGGCCAGGATGATCGATCTTGAAGTAAGTACTCCCCCCCAGATGATCCGTTAGAAAGCGGATACCAAGCTCAAGAGGCAACAGCCGAATGGCATCATAAAGATAATCGACATCCACCCGCGAGAAGACCCCCCGAGCCACCTCAAAATAGCCCCCCAACACCGCTTCAAAGACGGCAAGATCAAACCTCACCGGACCCCCCTCCGCTTCACCGGCTTTATTGCAGCAGGACCTGAAGCAGTCGCCAAGATCATAGTGCCTGAGGCCTGGTTTGACCGTATCAAGATCAATCAGACTGATGGCGCGCCCAGTGGCAGGGTCGAAGAGGACATTATCAAGCTTCGGATCACCGTGAATAACCGCAAGAACAAGATCTCCCTGCCTCTTCCCTCTTTCAAGGACAGGCACCAGATCTCTTCGGGCATCAATGAAATGAAGGGCCTCAAGGACGCTCTTTGAAAGTCCTTCGCGTGGCAGATCGGCCACTCGATCATCGAGCGCTAAGAGATAGCCTGGCGCCTCATGAAACCCTGGCAGGGTATCGTGGAGTCGCTCAGGGGGAAGGTCATCGAACAGGCCATGAAACAAACCCAGCGCTCGACCCACCTCAAAGGCTTCGCTGGGCCGAGTAATCCTCTCGAGAGAGACACTCTGATCAATATAGGTGATGCCTCGCCAGCATTGGTCGTCCCCACAGCGCAAGAGGCGGCGACCGTCTAGGGTCCATAGCGGCCGCGGTAGCCTTAGCCCACCGGCATCGTAAGATTTGGTTTCGAGGTGAGCGGCGATAATATGGAGGTTATCCATGATCGCCTCAGGGTTCTCGAACACACGCGGGTTCAGTCGCTGCAGAACCCAGCATCCGGCCCCTTGATCGACTCGATAAGTGTCATTGATGAGACCGCGACCCAAGGGCGTCACCGCGTTGATGCGCCCATCAAAGCCAAACGCCCGAGCCGCCTCGAGGGCTTCAACAGGCACCCTCGGCGCGCTATCAGCAGAGCCGATCACCGCTCAGGCTTTCCAGAAGAAAGCCCAAGACGCTCCCGTGTGACCTCCTTGGCGCGTTCGCTTTTCTTCAAGAGAACATAAACCGCGCCCGCTCCCCCATGCCATTTCTGAGCACTATGAAAAGCCATCACTTCCGGGATCATAGGGAGCCAACGGAACACAAAACTCTTCAGCAATGGTATTTTTTCCTTGTTGCGCTGCCCCTTGCCATGACTGATTAGGGCCGATCGAACATCGTAGCGCATACAGTCCTTGACAAACCGGCACAAAGCTTCCCTGGCCTCCTCGACCGTCAACCCATGCAAATCCAATGTCGCCTCAATCTCATAGGCTCCCCGCTGCAGACGACGATAGACCCCGAGCTGAATCCCATCGCGGCGAAAGCTGATGACAGCTTCCGGGCGAACCTGTTCCACAAACGTGGTGGGAAGCTGGTTTTCCTCCACCTGAGTCAAGCGCTGCGCGGCCTCCCTCCGATAGAGCAACCCCGGCGCCTCTCTTTCCGCTCCGGGACGCCCGGCGATCCTCGGCTCGGGGGCCAATGGACGCACATCAGCCATTTCCTTGAGAAAGAGATCTGCTTCATCATCGCTCATAGGCATCACTCGAGAATCTTTGAGCTTCCGGCTGAAAAAAAGACCAGAAAACGACTACAGCAGATCGATGATATGCGCCTCAAGCTCCTCGATGCCGGTTTCAGGGATAGCGAAACCACGCACCGACACTCCGGCTTCATGGACCGACTCGCGGTTTCCAGAAATCAAAGGGTGCCAGTCGAACAGCGGTTGCCCATCTGCCACCAGGCGGTAGGCACAGGTGACAGGCAGCCAATGGAATTCCACCCGATTGACCCGAAGATCGAGACAGGTGGGGACTTTAACCTGACGCCCCTCATAATCTGAACAGCGGCAATGCTCAATATCGAGGAGATGGCAAGCCAGGCGAGTGAACACCACGCCGCCATCGTCTTCATCCTCCAGCTTATTCAGACAGCATCGGCCACACCCATCACAGAGCGACTCCCACTCTTCCTTGGACAAGGAAGCGAGCGGTTTTTTTTCCCAAAACCGCTCGCCAGGGAGATCAGCCTTCATCAGGTGAGGTTAATCCATTGACGGCCATCGCGTTCCAGCAGCTCGTCTGCCTCCGCAGGGCCCCATGAGCCTGCAGCATAATTCGGGAAGCTTCGCGGCGGTAAGGCCTTCCAGACATCAAGGGCCGGCTGAATGATGCTCCACCCCGCCTCAACCATGTCGGCCCGCTGGAACAGTGTCGCGTCACCGATCATGCAATCCAGCAACAGTCGCTCATAACCGGTATCAGGGGTTGACCCAAAATAATCGGTGTAATCAAAGTCCATCTTGACGTCGCCGAGCTTCATCACAGGACCCGGCACTTTGGCCCCAAACTGCAAGGAGATACCTTCCTTTGGTTGAATATATATCACCAACCGGTTAGTGGTCAGCTGCTCAATCGCAGTATTGCGGAACAAGATCAGAGGCGCCCTTCTAAATTGGATGACAATCTCGGTGGAACGCGCGCTCATCCTTTTCCCTGTTCGAAGATAGAAAGGGACATCGGCCCAGCGCCAATTATCAATCATCAGCTTCATCGCGACGAAGGTCTCGGTTCTCGATTCGGCGGCGACATGGGCCTCCTGGCGATAGCCTGGAACCGATTCTCCCGCCACCTCGCCTTCGCCATATTGGCCGCGCGCCATCTTGCTGAGGACATCCTCCGGCGAGGGGATCTGCACGGCCCGAAGCACCTTGGCCTGCTCATCACGGACCGCATCGGCGCCAAACGAGACGGGGGGCTCCATCGTGGTCAATGACAACAGCTGAAACAGGTGATGCGGGACCATATCTCGAACCGCCCCAGCATCCTCGTAATAAGGGCCACGCTGGCCAACACCCACCGATTCAGCCGCGGTTATCTGGACATGATCAATATAGCGGCGGTTCCATACCGGCTCAAAAATACTGTTGGCGAACCGCATGACCAGAATATTCTGAACCGTTTCCTTTCCTAGATAATGGTCAATTCGATAGATCTGCCGCTCCCTCAAAACCTTTTTGATATCGGTATTAAGCTCCTGCGCAGAGGCGAGATCATAGCCAAAAGGTTTCTCAATAATAACCCGGCGCCAGCGCCCCCCCTCCTCAGACGCCATACCGGCCGCACCCAACTGACGAATGATCTCTCCAAAGAGGCTCGGAAGGGTTGCAAGATAATAGAAATGATTGTCTTCGATCTCGTGAATCTTTCTGACTTCAGCGCAGCGGGCCTTAAGGCCAGAATAAAATTCAGGGTCTCGAACATCACCGGCGATGAAGTAGATTCGCTCAGCAATCCAATCAAGGGTTCCCTGATCGAATTCGCCCTGCTCAAACTCATGGGCGGCGTAGCTCTGCACGGCCTTCACCATTCGGTCCCGAAATTGCCCCTCATCCTGAGGCTCGAACGAGGTCCCGATCAGCGCAAATTTCGGTGACAGCAATTTGGCGCGAGCCAGATTGTAAAGCGCGGGTAACAGCTTGAGCTGGGTCAGGTTTCCGGTCGCCCCAAAGATGACCATGACACAAGAGTCCCCTGGTCGACTGGGCGCCTCGGAGGACAAATGAGCGTCCCTATTCATGCTTTCTCCTCATGCCCACCGAAGTGGTAGCGCATCGCTGACAACACCTTCAAAGCAAATTCATCTTCACCCCGGGAGGCAAAACGCTGATTAACGGCTGCCGTCAGCACCGGTGCTGGCGTCCCCTGCTCAATCGCCGCATGAACCGTCCAGCGGCCTTCACCAGAATCAGAGACCCGACCCGCGAACTCGTCGAGCTCAGGACTCTTCGCGAGAGCGAGAGCCGTCAAATCCAGCAACCAAGAGGTCACAACACTGCCACGGCGCCAAAGTTCGGCAATATCCTTCAAGGGAAGGTCGTACTGGAAATGCTCAGGATGTCGAAGCGGTGAGGTTTCAGCATCGGTCTCACGTCCTTCTAAACCCATGTTGGCCTGTTTTAAGATATTAAATCCTTCTGCATAAGCCGCCATGAGCCCATATTCAATGCCGTTATGCACCATTTTGACAAAGTGCCCCGCACCCGCTGGCCCGCAATGGAGATAGCCCTGCATCGCCGTGCTTGCATTCTGATCGGCCACGATCGGGTCAATGTCGCCCATGCCGGGGGCCAGCGCCTTCAGGATCGGGTCAATGTGCTTTACCGAGGAGGAATCCCCGCCGACCATCAGGCAGTAACCCCGATCAAGACCATGAACGCCGCCACTGGTGCCGATATCGAGGTAATGTATACCCGCCTGAGCCAGACTTTTAGCCCGACGAATATCATCGATATAGTAGGAATTACCCCCATCGATCAGGATATCGCCGGGGCTCAACAAGGATTGAAGACTCTCAACGGTGACATCCACCACAGCGGCCGGAACCATGATCCAGATCACTCGGGGCGTCGCGAGACTGCTGACAAAACCCTCAAGACTTTGAGACCCTTTGGCACCCTCCTGAGCCAACGCCTCGACAGCAGGTTGATGCCTGTCGAAGACCACACATTCATGGCCCGCGCGCATCAAGCGCCGCGCCATATTACCGCCCATCCGACCCAAACCGATGATGCCTAACTGCATGATGATATCTCCTTGGATTTTTTTGCGGCATGCTGCCGCACTATAGGACACGCACATTTCAAGCCATGAACCAGAATCCTCTACTCCACGGTGACTGACTTCGCAAGGTTTCGAGGCTGATCAACATCAGTCCCCTTAATAAGGGCTACATGGTACGCGAGCATTTGTAAGGGAATTGTGAAGACGATAGGGGCCACGACCGCATCGGTCTCAGCGACCCTTAAAAGCTTCACCCCAGGCACCGAATCCATCGAAGCGCCAGCGCCTGCAAACACGTAGAGCTCCCCCCCTCTGGCATGGACCTCCTGAAGATTGGATTTAAGCTTTTCAAGGAGCTCGTCATTGGGAGCCACCGCCACCACCGGCATCTCATCATCAATGAGGGCCAGCGGCCCATGCTTTAACTCACCCGAGGGATAGGCCTCGGCATGGATGTAAGAGATCTCCTTCAGCTTCAGCGCGCCCTCCATGGCCACCGGATACTGAGGCCCACGACCGAGATAAAGGGCATGTTCCTTGTCGCCAAACCGCTCGGCCCAGCGCTGGATATCATGCTCGAGGGTCAGCGCATGGGCAACCTGACTCGACAGGGACTCGAGCTCTTTCACAATCGCCCGCTCACGGTCCTGACACAGGGCATGTCGACGACCAAGGACCATGACCAGCAGTAACAAGGCCACCAGCTGGGTGGTAAATGCCTTGGTGGAGGCCACGCCCACTTCAGGGCCGGCCCGGGTCATCAGATGAAAATCGGAGCCGCGCACCATGGAGCTTTCAGGAACATTACAAATAGCCAGGGTGGAGTCGTAGCCAAGCCGGATCGCTTCCTTGAGCGCGGCGAGGGTATCCGCGGTCTCCCCCGACTGGGAGATCGTCACAAACAAGGTGCCCTCAGTCACCACATGGCGCCGATAGCGAAATTCGCTGGCGACTTCGACGTCACAACGAATTCCCGCAATATCTTCCAGCCAATAGCGCGCCACCAGGCCGGCGTGATAACTGGTTCCGCAGGCGACAATCTGCACCTGCCGAATACGATCAAAAACCTCGGCGGCATGCGCCCCAAAGGCGCTATCCAAAACGCGGCCGTCTTTGAAACGACCCTCCAAGGTCTGGGTGATGGCCTTGGGCTGCTCGTGGATCTCCTTCTGCATGTAATGCCGATAATCACCCCGCTCAACCGCATCGGCAGCCAAGCCGGTCTCATGAACCGGGCGCTCAATTTTCTCGCCGTTCCGATCATAAATGGAGACGGCATCGACGGTCAGCGCCACCATGTCACCATCTTCCAGAAACACAAAGCGCTGGGTTTCAGACACCAAGGCGAAGATGTCTGATGCGATGAATTGCTCACCTACGCCAAGCCCCACCACCAGGGGGCTCCCCTGGCGCGCAGCAATGAGAGTCTTAGGCTCAGAGGTGGCAATCACACCAATGGCATAGGCCCCCTCAAGGAGCTGGGTGGTCTCCCGGACTGCCGCCATGAGGGATAACCCCCTTTGCATAAAGTCGCTTATTTGATGAACAATGGTCTCGGTATCCGTCTCGGATTCAAAGACGTAGCCCTTCGCCTCAAGCGAAGCCCTGAGGGATTCATGGTTCTCAATAATGCCATTGTGAACCACGGCTAAGGCGTCGCGACAAGCATGAGGATGTGCGTTGCGCTCTGAAGGTGCCCCGTGCGTCGCCCATCGGGTATGCGCAATCCCGAGACACCCCGCCGGAGGAGAGGCTTCAAGGGCCGCTTCAAGCTCTCGGATCTTGCCCTTCCGCCGCACCCTTGCAAGGGTACCCGCCGCCTCTATTACGGCAATCCCGGCCGAATCATAGCCCCGATATTCAAGCCGCTTCAGCCCGTCTACCAGGACGCGAGTGACATTTCGATGTGAGATGGCCCCAACGATTCCGCACATGGGATTAGTCTCCGCTCTCTTGGTGCTTCTTCTGAGGACGCTGCCAGCCTTCAACAGTGACCTGACGACTCCTGCTCAAGGTCAGCACATCCGCCGGCGCATCCCGCGTGATGGTCGAACCGGCGCCAATGGTCGCCCCGGCACCAATTCGGACCGGCGCCACCAACTGACTGTCAGAACCAATAAACGCCCCATCCCCAATGATCGTCTCGAACTTGTTGATCCCATCATAATTGCACGTAATGGTTCCGGCACCAATATTGACGCTGCGGCCCACCGTCGCATCCCCGACATAGCTGAGGTGATTAACTTTGGAACCTCTACCAATTCGAGACTTCTTGATCTCCACGAAGTTTCCCACATGAACAAAAGCCTCAAGCTCTGTATCAGGGCGGATGCGGGCGTAAGGACCGACTCTGGCCCCATCGCCGATTCGGGCCCCATCAATTTGGCTGTAAGGCAAAATCTCGACATCATCCCCAATCAGGCTGTCCCGAATCATGCAATGCGCCCCAATGCGAACGCGATGACCCAAATGAACAGCACCTTCGAGAATAACGCCCACATCAATCTCGACATCTTGACCAATGGCCTCCACAGCGCCACGAAGGTCAAACCGAGCGGGATCTTTTAGCGTCACCCCTAATGCCATGAGGATCTCGGCCTGGCGCCTTTGGTAAACCCGCTCTAAATGGGCGAGTTGCTGACGATTGTTGACGCCTAACACCTCATCGGGGTCCTTGGCGGTAAAGGTCTTGACCGGAACACCCTCTTCGACTGCAAGGCCAATGATGTCCGTCAGATAATATTCACCTTGCGCGTTCTGGTTCGTCAAACGCTTTAACCAGCCCTTAAGGCGTTGACCCTTGACCGCCAAGATGCCGCTGTTACCTTCCCTGATGTTGCGCTCTTCCGCCGTGGCATCTTTTTCCTCGACAATCCTTTGGACGGCTCCCAATGGATCACGGACGATCCGTCCGTAGCCGGTGGGGTCATCCAATAAGACAGTCAGGAGGGCGAGACTTCCGTCACCGGTCAAAGCGAGGAGCTCTGTCACGGTGTTTTGTTTCAGCAAGGGAACGTCGCCATAAAGAACTAAGAGGGTCGCCTCATCTTCGAGCCCTTTTTCAGCCTGCATCACGGCGTGTCCGGTCCCCAGTCGGTCGCGCTGCTCTACCCAGTCGACATCAAGGTGACCGAGCGCCGCGAGGACCTCTTCGCCGCCATGCCCATAGATGATGGTCGTCCTAAGAGGACTCAAGGATTTGGCGAGTCGGACCACGTGCTCCAATAAGGGCACCCCAGCAACCCGATGCAAGACTTTTGGAATGGCTGAACGCATGCGGGAACCCTGCCCCGCCGCGAGAACGATGACTTCAAGCTGCATGTAACACCCCCACCCCAAGGCTGGTCTTCGGCACAACACCCAATCCATCAGCCCATAAAACAAAAAGCCCGGCAGAACAGATCCGCTCACCAGCGGCCCTCATGCCGGGCTTTCTCTCATTTCAATTCGGCGATTAAGCGCGATGCGACCGATATTTGTCCAAGGTCCTCAGCTGCACCAGAGCTTCTGCAAGCTTCGCTTGGGCCAGCGCATAATCAATCTTGCCAGACTTATCCGCCAGCATTTCCTCGGCCCGGCGTTTGGCTTCAAGAGCGGCCGCTTCGTCAATATCCTTCGCCCTGACGGCGGTATCTGCAAGGATAGTGACCCCCTGAGGTTGAACTTCAATCAAGCCTCCGGAAATATAGAAGGGCTGAATCTCGGTGCTGCTGATTTTGACACGCACCTCGCCAGGCTTAAGTCGGGCAAGAAAAGGAGCGTGACGCGCAGCAATACCCACTTCACCCATTTCAGCCGGCGCGATCACCAACTCAGCCGCCCCAGAGAAGATCGCCGCCTGCGCGCTCACGATGTCCACGTGTATCGTCATCGCCATGGTTGCGCTCCCTTGGTATCCATTCGATTAGGCGGCCATCTTCTTGGCTTTTTCCAAAGCCTCGTCGACGCTACCCACCATGTAGAACGCCTGTTCGGGAATATCGTCATACTCTCCTTCGGCAATACCTTTGAATCCAGCAATGGTGTCCTTGAGCGACACATATTTACCCGGGGCACCCGTGAAGACTTCGGCCACGAAGAAAGGCTGTGACAGGAAACGCTGAATCTTACGGGCCCGAGAGACGGTCAACTTATCTTCTTCAGACAGCTCATCCATACCCAGAATGGCGATGATATCCCTCAGCTCCTTGTAGCGCTGAAGGGTACTTTGTACCTTGCGAGCCACCTGATAGTGTTCTTGACCGACGACCAGGGGATCCAGCTGACGACTGGTGGAATCAAGGGGATCCACCGCCGGATAGATACCGAGCTCGGCAATCTGACGCGACAAAACGACGGTGGCATCCAAGTGGGCAAAGGTCGTGGCCGGGGAGGGATCGGTCAGGTCGTCCGCCGGAACGTAAACCGCCTGAATCGAGGTGATAGAGCCAATTTTAGTCGAGGTGATTCGCTCCTGCAGGACACCCATTTCTTCTGCAAGGTTCGGCTGATAGCCCACCGCAGAAGGCATCCGACCGAGCAGTGCTGAGACCTCAGTTCCGGCGAGTGTATACCGGTAGATATTATCAATGAATAGCAAAACGTCACGGCCTTCGTCACGGAAATATTCCGCCATGGTCAGACCGGTCAAGGCCACCCGCAGACGATTGCCCGGTGGCTCATTCATCTGACCATAGACCAAGGACACCTTGTCGAGAACGCCGCCTTCCTTCATTTCGTGATAGAAGTCGTTGCCTTCGCGCGTTCTTTCACCGACACCTGCAAAAACCGAATACCCGCTGTGCTCCATGGCGATGTTCCGAATCAGCTCCATCATGTTGACGGTCTTGCCGACGCCCGCACCCCCGAAGAGACCCACCTTGCCCCCTTTCGCGAAAGGACACACCAAATCAATGACCTTGATACCGGTCTCGAGCAATTCATTGGCTGCGGCCTGATCCTCAAAGGAAGGCGCCTTGCGGTGGATGCCCCAGCGAACCTCTTCACCGATGGGGCCCTTTTCATCAATCGGCTCACCGAGAACATTCATAATGCGGCCCAAGGTCTTTTTGCCGACTGGAACCGAGATGGCTGCGCCGGTGCTGGTGACCTCTAATCCCCGCTTTAACCCATCGGTGCTGCCCATGGCAATGGTCCGAACAATGCCATCACCTAATTGTTGTTGGACCTCCAAGACGAGGCCGGCCGCCTCAATGTGGAGTGCATCATAAATCTTAGGCAGCGACTCGCGTGGAAACTCAACGTCTACAACGGCACCAATAATTTGAACGACTTTGCCCGAACTCATTGTTGTCCTCTTCAATCTTTAAGGGTTTTGTTCAATGACCTGATCAAACTGCTGCCGCACCGCCGACAATCTCGGCGATTTCTTGCGTGATGGCAGCCTGACGGGCCTTGTTGTAGATCAACTGCAGTTCCTTGATCAGCTTGCCTGCGTTATCCGATGCGCTCTTCATCGCCACCATACGGGCGGCCTGTTCACAGGCGTTATTCTCAACCAAGCCCTGGAATACAAGAGATTCGACATATCGGACCAGCAACTGATCCAAGACTTCTCTGGCATCCGGCTCATAGATGTAGTCCCACTGCGCCTTTGTCCCCTCGTCCATATCAGCCGATGGAATCGGCAATAACTGGGCGAGGGTCGGCTTCTGGGTCATCGTGTTGACGAAATCATTCGACAACAGATGCACCTCATCGACACGACCATCAGCAAAGGCATCCAGCTGAACCTTGATCACCCCAAGAATGTCTTGAAGCTCAGGGCGATCGCCAAGACGCGGTGTCTGAGCAACGACTGAGGCGCCGATGGACCCGAAGAAACTCTGTCCCTTTAGCCCAATAATCGCCATGCTGACCGCGACACCCTGAGCATCCCATTCCCGTATCCGCCGCATGGCCAAACGAAAGAGGTTCGCATTCAAACCCCCACAGAGGCCGCGATCTGATGAAATCAGAATCAAACCCACCTGTTTAACCGGCCGAGCGATCGTATAAGGGTGGCGATATTCAGGATTGGCTGTCGCCAAATGCTGGATGATCTTGATGATCCGTTGCGAATAGGGACGCGTCGCCTGCATGCGGTCTTGGGTTTTCCGCATTTTGCTAGCCGCCACCATTTCCATGGCGCGCGTGATCTTCTGAGTATTTTTGATACTCGCGATCTTTACACGGATTTCTTTTCCAACGGCCATGCTGTCTTTACCAAGTATTGGTGGCTTTGAATTGGGTCACCGCACTGCGGAGCGCGGTCTGAATATCGTCACCGAAATCCCCGGTTTGGTTGATCTTGTCGAGGAGTTTGCCATGTTCAGACTTCATATAGCCCTGTAAGCCGTCCTCAAAATCACGCACTTTGGCGACCGCGATGTCGTCCAGAAAGCCTTCATTGGCAGCAAAGAGGGAGACTGCCATCTGCGCCACGCTCAAGGGAGAATACTGCGCCTGCTTCATGATTTCGGTCACCCGCTGGCCACGCTCAATCTGCTTGCGCGTCGCCTCGTCTAGGTCTGATGCAAACTGGGCGAAGGCCGCAAGCTCTCTGAACTGAGCAAGGTCAAGACGAATACCGCCACCGAGCTTCTTGATGATCTTGGTCTGTGCGGCGCCGCCGACACGAGAGACCGAAAGGCCTGCGTTCACGGCAGGCCTAACCCCGGCGTTAAAGAGGCTGGTTTCAAGATAAATCTGACCGTCTGTAATCGAAATGACGTTTGTCGGTACGAACGCTGACACGTCGCCCGCCTGCGTTTCAATGATCGGCAGCGCCGTCAGTGAGCCGGTTTTACCCTTCACCTTGCCACCGGTCAGCCTTTCAACTTCTTCGGCATTGATTCTAGACGCCCTCTCTAAGAGACGGGAATGCAGATAGAAGACATCACCTGGATAGGCTTCGCGGCCTGGCGGACGACGGAGCAGCAGAGAAATTTGTCGGTAGGCCCACGCCTGCTTGGTGAGATCGTCGTAAATAATCAGCGCATCTTCGCCGCGATCACGAAAAAACTCGCCCATGGCACAACCGGCGTAAGGTCCAATGAATTGGAGTGCAGCCGACTCAGAGGCCGAGGCGGCCACAATGATGGTGTGCGCCATGGCCCCGTGCTCCTCCAGCTTTCGGACCACGTTGGCGATGGAGGACTGTTTCTGGCCAATCGCCACATAGATGCATTTCACCCCCGCGCCCTTCTGATTGATGATCGTATCGATCGCAATCGCGGTCTTGCCGGTCTGACGATCGCCGATGATCAGCTCACGCTGGCCACGACCCACCGGAATCATGGCATCGATGGCCTTCAGCCCCGTCTGAAGTGGCTGGCTGACGGATTGGCGGGCAATAACACCCGGAGCAATCTTCTCAATGGGCGAACGTCCCGCCTCATTAAGGGGACCCTTCCCATCGATGGGGCGCCCCAACGCATCAACCACACGACCAAGGAGACCGTCTCCGACAGGAACGTCGAGAATGCGCCCGGTACACTTGACTGAATCGCCTTCCGCAAGATGCTCATAGGCGCCCAGGACCACGGCACCGACGGAGTCGCGCTCCAGATTCAGTGCCATACCAAACGTGTTGCCGGGGAACTCGACCATTTCACCCTGCATGACATCGGAAAGCCCGTGGATGCGGACAATGCCATCGGTGAGACTGACAATCGTTCCCTCGCTACGCGACTCCACTCCGAGATCGAAGTTCTCGATCCGAGATTTAATGAGGTCACTGATTTCAGATGGATTCAGCTGCATAATTCTATTCTCGCTTTAATTCCAGAGACTTTTAGCCAGTCGCTCGATCTGACCGCGGACCGACGCGTCAATCACTCGATCCCCGGCACGAATGTAAACACCACCAATCAGACTCCGATCGACACTGACCTTGAGCCGAGCTTCCTTTCCCAGCACCTTGTTGAGGGTTTTGGTCAGTTTCGTTTTCTCTCCTGGGGTCAACTCATAGGCGGTGGCCACATCCACGTTGACATAACCCTCGTGGTCAGCGCGATACCGTTCAAAGAGCCCGGCGATATCGCTCACGAGGAAAAGACGGTTATTCTCAATGAGAAGCCTCAGAAAATTCTCCCCCTCGGGATCCAGCCGACCTTCGCACAGCGCGAGAAACGCCTTCACCAGGGCCTCGCGACGCACCTTCGGATTAGACGCCGCCGCCTGGACCCTTTGATCAGCCATCAACGCTGACAGAAACGCGAGATGACCCGACCACTGGTCCGCCGTGCCGGTCTCAGTGGCGCGCTTGTAAGCAGCAACCGCGTAAGGTCTCGCCAAGGTTACCCGCTCACTCATGACTTCTTGTCCAGGGCCTTGTCAAGCTGCGAGAGGATGTCCTGATGCTTGGTGCGATCCACTTCGCTCTTCAGAATTTTTTCCGCCGCATCCACCGCCAAGTGGGCGACCTCCTGACGGAGCCCTTCACGGGCCTTCTGAATGTCACGCTCAATTTCGGAACGGGCCGCGGTCACGATCCTCTCGCCTTCCACCTTCGCAGACTGCTTTGAATCTTCCACCAACTCGCCAGCACGTTTCTGCGCCAAGGTCACAATGTCAGCCGCTTGATCCTTCGCTTCACGAAGAAGACTGGTAGCGCGTTTCTCGGCGAGATCCATCTCATGCTGCCCTTTCTCTGCGGCAGCCAGGCCTTCAGCGATCTTCTTTTTTCGCTCTTCGAGAGCCTGCATCAAGGGCGGCCACACGTACTTCATGGTGAACCACACCAGAAGCGCAAACGTGATCATCTGGCCGATCAGTGTTGCATTGATACTCACTGCGCTGTCCTCTCTCTCGTCAATTCGCCACTAAGGAAACCGTCTCGACAGAGGTTGATCAACCCTTGAGAGCCGACAGGAAGGGGTTAGCAAAGGTAAAGAACAACGCAAGACCCACGCCGATCATCGTGACCGCATCAAGGAGACCGGCCACGATGAACATTTTAACCTGCAGCAAAGGGACCAGCTCCGGCTGGCGCGCCGCACCCTCGAGGAACTTGCCACCCAGAATACCGAAGCCGATAGCGGTCCCGAGCGCGCCGGCGCCCAGAATAATTCCAACCGCGATGGCGGTGAGACCCTGTACATTGGCAATTGATGCGATTTCCATTGTTCCTCCAGAGGACAGCTGTGATTGAAAGTGAATTAAAGGATTAGTGTTCTTCGTGGGCAAGACTGAGATACACGATGGTCAACACCATAAAGATAAACGCCTGTAAGGTGATGATCAAAATATGAAAGACGGCCCAAGGGAAACTTAACACGGGCTGGATATACCAGGGCAGCAACGCGATCAAGATGAAGATCAACTCGCCCGCGTACATGTTGCCAAAGAGTCGCAAAGCCAATGAAACCGGACGAGCCACTTCTTCAACCACTTTCAACAACAGGTTGAAGGGGATCATCCACTTACCAAAGGGGCTCAGCAACATCTCCTTACCAAACCCAACAACGCCTTTGACTTTGATGCTGTAAAAAATAATCAGAAAAAACACCGCGATCGACATGCCGAAAGTGGCATTAAGATCGGTGCTTGGCACCACCCGGAGATACTCAAGTCCCAGCGCAGATCCAATGAGCGGCATCAGGTCGACCGGCAGCAGGTCCATGAAATTCATCAGCCAGATCCACACAAAAATACTCAAGGACAAGGGAGCGATCACCGCACTTTTACCATGAAAGGCGTCCTTCACCTGCGTATCGACAAACTCCACCAGCATTTCAGCAAAATTCTGAAAGGGTCCTGGCACGCCCGTCGTGGCCCGCTCGGCGACATACTTAAAAGCGAGCAGAAAGACGCCACCCAAAACCGCCGAGAAAAAAAGCGTATCAAGGTGTAAGGTCCAGAAACCTTCCCCGACTGACAATGGCGTCAGATGGTGAACAATGTACCCGGTCGCGCCGCCGCCGCCGTGCGCTTCAGTTGCCATGCTACTTACCCACTAAATGTGATGCTCGCGCACCAGGAGCGCGAACCAGAAAATCGTCAACACCCAAACGTACCCGCCCATAAGCGGCAAAGCCTCAACGCCCGGAAGACTGAATACTCCCGCAAAAAGGCCCGCGGTGAGCAAGAGCTTCAGGCATTCACCCTGATAGAGGCGCCTTGCCACCTGCTTGGCCGTTTGGCGATCATCCCGAAAGCCAAATCGAAGCGAGAACACAAGATTGGGCATCCAAGCGATCACCCCACCTGCTAGAACCGAACCCGCGGCAACAGAACTCCAGAAGGCCCACACCAAACCAGCCATCAAAACGGATGCACAAAACTGAGCCATCAGCACCCAACGAACCAGTGGAAACAGGCGCTTCGAAGCCTTAGGCCTGACGTTAATCAATTGCATCGAATGATATCAGCGACGCCACTGAAGATCAACGCTCGGCGTTCTTCTTGAAGTGGCTCAAAACCCCCTCAAGCTCATCAAGACTGCCATACTTGATGACCACTCTGCCACCCCCTTTGGCCCCATGGGCAATGGTCACGACCGCCCCGAGGTGCGAGGACATGGCATCCTCCAGCCGACGAATATCGGGGTCCTTACCGAGAGGCAAGACAGACGCTGGCTGGATGGGCCTTCCTTCCCGGAGGTCCTGAACCAGCGCCTCAACAGCGCGCACCGTTAACTGCCGCTCCACCACCCTGGCCGCCAGAACCTGCTGCTGAGGCGCAGGAAGGCCCAGCATGGCCCGAGCATGCCCCATCTCGATCAAGCCCCTGGCGAGCAACACCTTGACTTCGGGATCAAGGTCATTCAGACGCAGCAAGTTGGTCACCGCAGCGCGTGACTTGCCGACCGCATCCGCCAACTGCTGATGCGTCATACGATACCCATCCAGTAATCGCTGCAACGCCTCTGCCTCTTCCAGGGCATTAAGGTCCTCACGCTGAATATTCTCAATCAGCGCAATGGCTAGCGCCGCCTGGTCGGAGACCTTCCGAATAATGACGGGAATGTCCCTGAGACCCGCCAATTGCGAGGCCCGCCAGCGCCTTTCGCCGGCAATAATCTCATACCCCCCGGCGGTCAACTCACGCACCATGACCGGCTGCACCACGCCTTGCGCACTGATCGAGTTGGCCAATTCCTGCAGCTTCGAAGGATCCATCTCCTTTCGAGGCTGAAAAACACTAGGGCTCAGCTGATCCGTAGGAACAACCCGAAGCCGATCGCGATCCCGCTCACTGCCTTCTTCAAGCTTACCCGCCCCAAGGAGCGCATCAAGCCCTCGTCCTAAGCCTCTTTTTTTTACCGCCATGACCCTATACGTAATGGTAACGATGCAGCCAGATTACTGGTTGCGCCTGATAATTTCTTCGGCCAGAGCCAAATAGGCTTGAGCGCCCTTGGATCCCCTGTCGTACTGCAAAATAGACAAACCATGACTTGGCGCCTCGGCCAAGCGGACATTGCGAGGCACAATAGTATCAAAGACCTGGCCACCAAAATGCTGAAGCAACTGAGACGACACTTCGGCCGCCAATCGGCTCCGAGTATCGTGCATGGTTCTCAATAATCCCTCGACGTGGAGGTCGGGGTTAATCATGTCCCTCACATTCTCCATGGTCCCCAGCAAGTCCGAGAGACCCTCCAGCGCATAGTATTCACATTGCATCGGGATCAGAATGCTATCAGCCGCCACCAGCGCATTGAGTGTCAAAATATTGAGTGCGGGCGGGCAATCAATCACCACAAAGTGGTAGTCGTCCCGGCAGACGGCCAATGCTTCTGAAAGAACGCGCTCTCGACCGATTCGGCTCATCAGCTCCACTTGAACCGCCGTGAGGTCCGAATTGCCAGGCAAAAGATCGAAACCCTCGGGATCCACGTTAACGATGACATCCCCCACAAATGCTTTACCGGTCAGCACCTCATAGGCCGAATCACCCAGCTGATGCTTATTGACGCCACAGCCCATCGTCGCATTTCCTTGGGCATCGAGATCCACCAGAAGAACCCGGTAACCAAGACTCACTAAAGCAGCCGAGAGGTTGACACTGGTCGTGGTCTTGCCCACCCCGCCCTTCTGGTTGGCGACCGCCACAATCTTACCCATGAATAAATCCCGCACTCAGTTCAACCACATGCCGTTCGGCATCCAAACCCGGAACCCTGAGGGCATGAACCCCGATGATTCCACCCTCAACCGCGGCCATTTCTTGTTCACCCAAGCGCCCCTTTAGGGCCAGTATCCGCCCCTCGGGCGACAAAAATCGTGACGCCAGATGACGGATATCCAAAAGACTTGCAAAGGCTCGCGCCATCACCCGATCGAAGGTCTCCTCAAAAACCGCATCCTCGACCCGCGCGACGACGACCTCAACATTGCGCAAACCCAGCTCCAGCGTCACTTGACGGACAAACCGGACTTTCTTGGCACTGGCGTCAAGCAGCACGAATCGCCGTTCAGGATGGAGAATGGCCAGCGGCAGCCCCGGAAGGCCCGCCCCCGTTCCGACATCGAGGATGGAGCGCCCCTCTAGAAACGGACTCACCGCGAGGCTATCGAGAAGATGAAGATCCACCGCCGCCCGAAGATCACGAATCGCCGTCAGATTGTAGGTTTTCCCCCATTTCTGCATTAAATGAAGAAAACCCAAGAGCGCCGCGATCTGACCCCCATTCGCCGTCAAACCCAAGCCCCGAACTCCCGCCGTCAAGGCCGATTCAAGCTCGTCACCACCAGCGAAGCTCACGCCCCCCTCTTACGAAGATGCACCAACAACAGGGAAACGGCGGCCGGCGTCACTCCAGGGATACGGGAAGCCTGACCCACCGTTTCAGGAGATTGCAGCCTCAGCTGTTCACGGACCTCATTGGAAAGACCCGTGACATTGGCATAATCCATCTGATCCGGCAAACGCCAATCATCGTAACGATGGATCCGCTCAATCTCTAGCTGCTGACGCTCGATATAGCCATGGTACTTGGCACGAACCTCGACCTGATCGGCGACCGCCTCATCAAGATCGCCAGGAGCAATCCCGACATAAGCCAACACCTGGCTCACCTTAAGCTCCGGCCGGCGCAGAAGATCCAATAAAACAGCCTCCCGCACCAACGGGCTGCTGAGCGACGGCTCAAGCAGCGCCGCAACTTCCGACCCCGGCCTAACCAGCTGCCCCCGCAGCTGCCCTTCAAGCGAGTCGATCGCAGCCTGCTTGGCCTCAAAGGTGGCCCAGCGCCGGTCATCCACAAGACCCAAGCGCCGCCCGACGGGGGTCATCCGCTGATCGGCATTATCCTCACGCAACAGGAGCCGATACTCGGCTCGACTGGTAAACATCCGATAAGGCTCAGCAGTCCCTCGCGTAATCAGATCATCGATCATCACCCCGATATAGGCCTCACTCCGATCAGGCGACCAAGCCTCTTTTCCCTGTACTTTCAAGGCGGCATTGAGACCGGCGATCAGGCCCTGGGCGGCCGCCTCTTCATAGCCGGTCGTGCCATTGATCTGACCCGCAAAAAAAAGTCCCGGAATCCTTTTTGTTTCGAGCGAGGCCCTAAGGTCTCGGGGATCAAAGTAGTCATATTCAATGGCATACCCCGGCCGCGTGATATGCGCTGACTCAAACCCCCGAATTGAGCGGATAGCCCGATACTGAATATCGAATGGCAAACTGGTTGAGAACCCGTTAGGGTATATCTCGGTGACATCAAGGCCTTCCGGCTCGACGAAAATCGGGTGGGAATCTTTGTCGGCGAAACGAACCACCTTGTCCTCAACGGACGGACAGTAACGCGGCCCCACCCCCTCAATCACTCCGGTGAACATAGGCGAACGATCAAGCCCCTCCCGAATAATCTCGTGAGTCCGCTCGTTGGTTCTGGTGATGAAGCAGGATATTTGGCGGGGATGCTGCTCCCGGGCACCCAGGAAGGAAAACACAGGGACCGGGTCATCCCCCGGCTGCTCCGCCATAGCCTTAAAGTCCAAGGAGCGACCATCCAGCCGCGGCGGCGTCCCCGTCTTCAGGCGGCCCACCCTAAGATCCATGTCGCGAAGGCGCGAGGAAAGGGCGTTGGACGGGGGATCCCCCAAGCGGCCGCCGGCCGCCTGCTCAAGGCCGACATGAATGCGTCCACCCAGAAAGGTACCGACCGTCAACACCACGGTAGGCGCCATAAACCTGAGCCCGATCTCCGTCACCACACCAGCGACCTGATGCCCCTCCAGAATGAGATCTGCTACTGACTGTTGGACGATTTTGAGGTGTGGCTGATGCTCTAAGGCCTTCCGGACCACCCGCCGATAAAGAACACGGTCAGCCTGGGCACGCGTCGCCCTGACCGCAGGGCCCTTACTGGCATTCAATACGCGAAAATGAATCCCGGCGTGGTCGGCAGCAAACGCCATCAAACCGCCAAGCGCATCAATCTCCTTGACCAGATGCCCCTTACCAATCCCGCCAATGGCGGGATTGCAGCTCATCTGGCCCAGGGTTTCCATGTTCTGAGTTAATAAAAGGGTGTTGGCGCCGAGACGCGCGGAGGCCAAAGCGGCCTCCGTTCCGGCATGACCACCCCCCACCACAATCACATCAAAGGCCTCGGACACAAACATCCCAAATACCACTAAAGCAGAACCTGAACAAAAGTCGCTACCTTACACCATCCAAACCCAAGGCTAAACTTTCTCGCATCAGCCACATGCTACAATTACAGGATTGAATCGACCTCAAATTAGGGGCTGCAGCCACGATGCATCGACTTTACCTTGTTCTCTCCCTTGGGCTCCTGCTGCTCCGAGCCTCCCTCCTCCACGCCGAAGGGGCTCCCCCACCGCTGATCCCTCCACCACCGCCCACCATCGATGCTAAGGCCTATATCTTGATCGATGCCGAGAGCTCCGCGGTCCTCGCTGAACAACACGCCGACGATCAATTAGAGCCGGCCAGTCTGACCAAGATCATGACCGCCTACATCACGTTTCAGGAGCTGGCGCGCGGCGCCCTCCACTTGGATGACATGGTGACCATCAGCCCTGAAGCTTCCAAAGCAGAAGGCTCAAGAATGTTTGCGGAAGGGGGATCTGCCATTGCGGTTGAGAACCTTCTTAAAGGCATGATCATCCAATCTGGGAATGACGCCAGTATCGCTCTCGCAGAGCGCATCGCCGGCTCTGAGTCTGCTTTTGCCGACCGCATGAACCAGACAGCCGCCCAACTCGGCATGACCAACACCCATTTCGAGAATAGCATGGGGCTCCCAAAGCCCAACCATTTCGCCAGCGCCCGAGATATCGCCCTCTTGACCCGCGCCCTCATCAAGGAGTTTCCTGAATATTACCCCTGGCATGCCCTCAAAGAGTTCAGCTTCAACAACATCAAGCAGCCCAATCGCAATCGGTTGCTGTGGATCGACCCCACCGTGGATGGCGTTAAGACGGGCCATACCGATGGGGCTGGCTACTGTTTGGTCGCGTCCGCGCTCCGCAACGACATGCGGCTGATCTCGGTGGTCATGGGCGCCAAAAGCGACAAAGCCAGAGCCTCGACCAACGCGGAGCTACTGAGCTATGGCTTCAGGTTCTATGAAACCCGCCCCCTTTTTAAGGCGCACACCAAACTGGCTGATGCCCATCTCTGGAAAGGCTCCGAATCACAGGTGCCACTCGGACTCCAGCGAGACTTTAGCGTCACCTTCCCAAGAGGCCAATACGACACCCTCAAGGCCACGATGGAAGTCGACAATAACAGCACGGCCCCCGTTCATGTCGGAGACAAACTAGGCGAGGTCAAGGTCGTCCGGAATGGCGAGGTGATGGCCCAACAGAACCTGATCGCCCTTGAAACGATCGAGCGCGGAGGACTCTTCAAGCGGCTGTTCGACGAGATAGCCATGATGATAAAAAAATAGCACTGAGAGACTCATGAGCGATCAAGATCCGACTGTCTACCTCAACGGGGAGTTTCTCCCCCTCTCAAAAGCCCGTATCCCGGTTCTCGATCGCGGCTTTTTGTTTGGCGACGGCGTCTATGAAGTCATTCCTGTCTATGGCGGAAAACCCTTAAGGCTCGAGGCCCATCTGAGAAGGCTGGACGAAAGTCTCGCGGGTATCCGGATGCAATCACCTTACCAAGACATCGAATGGTCGACCATTTTCGATCGCTTGATCAGCGGGAATCATGACCAGCAGATCTATCTTCAGGTGACCCGTGGGGCCGATCACAAACGGGACCACGCTATTCCAAGCCAGCTGACACCCACCGTTTTTGCCATGTGTTCCGCCATCACCCCGATTCCTTTGGCAGGCATTAAAGCGGTTACAGTACAAGATAGTCGATGGGACCGCTGCAACATCAAGGCCATCACCCTTTTGGCCAATGTCTTGCTTCGTCAGGAAGCCCTTGATGAGGGAGCCGCCGAAGCCATTCTGGTGCGCGACGGGCTGGTCCTCGAGGGATCTGCCAGCAACATCTTTCTCATCAAGGACGGCCGGGTGATCACGCCACCCAAGGGCCCCTCGATCCTGCCCGGTATCACCCGCGATCTGGTCCTGGAATTGGCGGCGTCTTTGGGATTCCCGACCGAGCAGCGGGACATTCACGTGGCGGAACTCCTATCAGCCGATGAATTCTGGATCACGAGCTCCACCCGTGAAATTCTGGCGGTGACCGAGCTGGATGGACGCCTCCTTTACGGCGGGCAGCCAGGACCCGTGTGGCGCAAGGTTCTAACGGCCTATCAGGATTACAAGTCGGCTCTACGTTTGGCAGGAAAATCACTTTAGAGCCATCTATCTGCTGATGACGCGGCGCCCTCAGTGTTGCGCAAGGCCCTCAGCAACGATCGCCATCAACCCCGGAACTGGCATGACCTCTGAGACCAACGACACGCTCATCCCATTCCCCTCGGAATTTCCCATCAAGGCGTTCGGCACAGCCCATGAGAGTTTCGAAAGCCACGTACTCGAGATCGTCCAGCGACACGCCCCCGACACCACGCTGAATCAGGTCACCCGCAGAATGAGCCAAGGGGGGAAATACGATGCTGTCACGATCACCATCATGGCCACCAGCAAAAGCCAACTTGATGCGATTTATCGCGATCTAACCGCATCCCCGGATGTCATAATGGCCCTCTAAAGCGCCCCCTGACGACACACCCTGACACACCCCCCTTATATATGCCGTCAACTGACATCAACACGCATTCCCCCGAAGAGCACCTGAGGCAGCTCATGAAGGAGGTTGTTGAGCTTCTGAACAAACACAAGCTCGAGGAGACCATCGTCAAACAGCAGGACATGCCCGAGCATGCGCTGGTTGAATCCCTCATGTATAAACGCCATCAGGAGGCCATAAAGACCATCCTCAAGGGCCTTCACTCCGCCGATATTGCTTACATCCTAGAATCGCTTCCTGTCGATCAGCGACTTTCTCTTTGGGAATTCGTCGAATCAGCCCTCGACGGCCAAATCCTCCTCGATGTATCCGACGCAGTCCGCGAGACACTGATCTCGTGCATGGACAATAACGAATTGTTAACGGCGACAGGGCAACTCGACACCGACGAAATTGCGGACCTCGCTCCCGATCTTCCGGAAGAGGTCATGGAGGAGCTCCTTCAGAACCTCAATGACCAGAATCGCCAGCGCCTCCAGTCGGTCCTGGCTTATGACGCCGATAGCGTTGCGGCTCACATGGATTTTGGCATGGTGACCATCCGCGCCGACACGTCCTTGGGCGTCGTCCTTCGCTACCTCCGTCAGCGAGGCGAACTGCCAGAACACACCGACAAGCTGTTTGTGGTTGACGAATATAATGTCCTTCAGGGCGTCCTATCCCTGAAACGACTGGTGACCAATAATGCGGAGCAGTCGGTGGCTTCGGTCATGGCCCGTGATATTGTTTTTTTCCGTGTTAACGACGATGTTGAAGAGGCCGCTCGCGCCTTCGAGCGTTATGACCTCCTTTCAGCGCCGGTGGTCGATGAACAGAATCACCTCCAAGGACGACTGGGCATCGACGTGATTGTTGATATCATTCGCAAAAAATCCGACGAAGAACGTCTATCCGAAGCCGGCCTGCGAGATGATGAAGACCTCTTCTCCAGCGTCTGGAAGAGTGCTAGAAACCGCTGGCTCTGGCTTGCCATCAACCTCATCACCGCTTTTGTTTCGACCCGGGTTATCGAACTCTTCGACGATGTCATCGTCAAGATTGTTGCGCTGGCCTCACTGATGCCGATTATCGCCGGCATCGGCGGCAATACCGGCAATCAGACCAGCATCCTGATCGTTCGATCCCTGGCGTTGGGGATCATCAATTCGACCAATACGACTCGCCTGATCATCAAAGAAGTGGTCATCGGCCTCCTCAACGGGATTGTTTGGGGTGGCGTGCTGGGCCTCATGGCTTACCTTCTTTATCATAGCCCTGGTCTTGGTATGGTCATGGCCGGTGCGACGCTGCTTAACCTCCTGGTCGCTGCCATCATGGGACTCTCTATACCGCTGATCCGCCACCGCATGGGACTTGATCCTGCTATCGGCACCAGCGTCCTCCTGACGGCTATGACGGATGGAATGGGCTTCTTTATTTTTCTAGGGCTCGCCAAACTCTTTCTTGACACCCCCCATTGAATGCCCCCATTCCTCAATGGCTTGGATCTTGTGATTACGCGGAAGTCCTTGAGGCGATGCGCGACTATACCCGCCAACGCGACGCAGATTCGTGCGATCACCTTTGGTTCCTGGAGCATACTTCGGTTTATACCCTCGGCTTAAATGCAGATCCACGCCACCTCCTAGGCCATGCGATGGATCCGGTCATTCGCTCTGACCGTGGCGGTCAAATCACCTGGCACGGGCCGGGGCAATTGATGATCTATACGATCTTGGATCTTCGCCGCAACAACATCGGCATCAAGCGGATGATTCAAACCCTGGAACACATCGTGATTGACCTCATGGCGCAATTCGGTATCAAGGCGACCCGCCGAGAAGGAGCCCCGGGCGTTTATGTCGATCAGAAAAAGCTCGCCTCTGTTGGGCTCAAAGTGAGTCGCGGCTGCTGCTATCACGGCCTCGCGCTCAATGTAAACGCTGACCTTCGTCATTTCGACCTGATCAATCCCTGCGGTTACGAAGGCCTATTGATGACCTCGCTCCATCAGTTGGGCATAGAGACAAAGCCTCAAGCGGTGGCCCCTGCTCTGAGTGTTTTATTGAACCAACAGCTTGGATTACTCTCTCATCATCACATTTAACGTGGCTGATAACGACATGAACGACACCAAGGACTTTGAGGCGCCCTCAAGAAAAAAGCCAGAGACACATCAACGTAATGCCGACAAACTGAGCCGAATCCCCATCAAGGTTGATGTCTCTGCTCCATTGATCAAGAAGCCCGCCTGGATCAGGACTCGCATCGGCCATGCGGGACCCGTAGAAAACATCAAACGCATTCTCCGCGAAAATAAGCTTCACAGCGTCTGCGAGGAGGCATCTTGCCCAAACCTCTCTGAATGTTTCTCCAAAGGGACGGCTACCTTCATGATTTTGGGGGATGTTTGCACACGGCGCTGCCCCTTCTGTGATGTGGCACATGGGAAACCAAAACCGCCCGACCTCTTTGAGCCTGCGCATCTTGCGAAGACGATCCAAGAACTCAAACTTCGCTATGTGGTCATCACCTCGGTCGATCGCGACGACCTTCTCGATGGGGGCGCAGCGCACTTTGTCGCCTGCATCGAACGGATCAGGTCGGTTTCACATGAAACCCTCATTGAGATTTTGACCCCAGACTTTAGGGGGCGGCAACCGGTGGCTATAGAGCGCCTATCTGCCTGCCCTCCGGATGTGTTCAACCATAACCTCGAGACAGTTCCAAGGCTTTACAAGGCGGTGAGACCGGGCGCTGATTACCACGCATCACTGGCCCTCCTCAAGGCATTCAAGCAAGAGCAGCCGATGGTTCCCACAAAATCAGGCCTCATGTTAGGCCTGGGTGAAACCCTTGATGAGATCATTGAGGTGCTTCAGGATTTAAGAGCCGTAGGCTGTGACATGCTGACCATCGGTCAATACCTTCAGCCAAGCCGCGATCATTTACCGGTTGCTCGCTACGCACCACCGGATGAATTCAAAGCGCTGGAGCATAAGGCCCTGTCGCTCGGTTTCTCTTCCGTCGCGAGTGCCCCCATGGTGCGCTCTTCCTATCACGCGGATCTTCAGGCAGAAAGCGTCCTTTAGGGGCGGCATCTGCACCACCCATGATATAAACCCCACCCAATAAAAAAGGGCCCCTCACCAGACGATGAGGAGCCCTCCATTCCCTAACCATCAGGTGCCGGGCGAACCCGGCACCTCAAGGCCTTACATGAAGGATGGGATCAACGGAGCGTCAACCTGAGAGATCGTCCGGTTGCCCGCAGCATCAAAGAAGAACAGCAGA